>CANIJN010000065.1 GCA_947467625.1 Opitutia bacterium
ATCCCGGTGCCCGATTTGGCGACAGCCAAGTCTGCGCTCAGGAAAAACGGAGAAAATGACCTCCTCACGGTGTTTTACCGCGGGCAAATCCGCTACGCGGTGGTGAACGCGCCCAAGGCGGCTAAGTGATGCGGCCAATCTAGCGTTGGCTGTTCAGCGCTGACTCGAGCGATGCCTGATGGTGAGCAGGCAACCTGAGGAAACGCGGTTAGCTTCCCGGTTTTTCGATGGGGAGTTTCGCCAACCACTCGGGCACAGCGTCGGCCGGGAAGGTGGGAAAACTGAGTTCCAAGAGGGAAATGGCGGGCACTTCAAACTGAGCGGCGCCGGCGCTCCGGTCGACCAGCATCGCGACGCCCACGGATTGGCCGCCGGCTTTCCGAACGATTTCAAGGGCCTCGAGGACGCGGCCGCCGCGGGTGACGACATCCTCGACGATCAGAACCTGTTCGTTGGGCGTGAGTGTGAAGCCGCGCCGCATCACCAGCGCGTTATTCTCTTTTTCCGCAAAAATATAGCGAGCGCCGGCCTGTCGGGCGATCTCTTGGCCGATCACAAGGCCACCCATCGCCGGAGCCAGCACGGTGGAGAATTTAAAACCCTGGGAGTGTATCCGTGCCAGCAGCAACTCCGCGAGTCGCTGGACCGCATCCATGCGTTGACAGACCTGTGCGCATTGAAAGTAGTGCCCGCTATGCAGTCCCGAGCGGAGTACGAAATGCCCCTGAAGGAGAGCGCGGGTGCGCGTGAAGATATCGAGAATTTCCTGTTGTCCTGCGTTCATAAGTCGACCGTGAGACATTCGTGGAAAAAAACAAAATCAATTTTGCGCTGCTCAAAATCTCCTCGTTACACTTTCGCCGTGGCGACCCATCACACCAACCCGCCGCTCGAAGATGAGTTGGGCGACGTACTTGAAAAAGCGATGCATCGTGCTGGTCTGAACGACGAGTCACTCGCCGTGCGGAGTGACGTGCGCGCGGGCCGGATACTTGACGCCATCGATTACCGCTCCGACTTGACCACCGCAGAACTCCGTCGTCTTGCGGCGGTGCTGAGACTCAACGAGGTCGGCCTCTGCGCACTCGGCACGGGGCATTACCCGCAGCCGGAAATCGGAGCACTTCCTTTCTGTGTCTGGCCGTTGCACATGCCGCACGGTATCGGGGTGGCTAATGCTTATTTGGTGGGGGAGTGCGGCAGTGATCGCGCGGTGCTCTTCGATACTGGGACTGGGATCGGTGCACTTGATGGTGTGTGGCCCGACAGTATCCGGCGACTTGATGCTGTTTTCCTCACGCACATTGAGGCCGAACATTCGGGCGCGCTCAGCGAAGTCATTACGCGCTTTGACGTGCACACCGCGTTTGTGCCGGCAGGCGCTGAGATTGCGCGCGGCCATCCCATCGGGGAAGGAGAGGAAAAAATATTCGGCCCCCTCGCCATCACTGCCTACGCGACACCGGGACACGCTGCGGCGCACAATTGCTACCTCGTACGTGCGCCTGCCGTGAAGACCGGCGGCATGCTGTTGATCTCGGGTGATCTCGTTTTCGCGGGCTCAGCTGGCGGGGGCTATTTTTCCCACACCCAACTACAGCTCAATCTGCGGCGGGTTTTGAACGCCGTGCCGCCGTCCACGGTCATAGCGCCCGGACACGGTCCGTTGACCACGGTCGCAAACGAGCTTCGCTACAACCCATTCGTCATTTAATTTTCCGCTGGTGGAAAAACGGAGCTGAGCGATCAGAGTGCGGGCTTGAGGGGTGGGGCAGTCAGTCTTGGGCGGCGGATTTGAGCGCGAGGAGATCTTTCATTACGCGGGACAGATCGGAGGACTTGTTTACTCCGCCGAAGGCGTCGTGCGTCGCGCGGTAAAGAGTGTAGAGCTGATTGTAGACTTTGCGGTTGGCGGCGATGGGGCGGTAGCTTTTTGCCTGCACGGAAGTCATTTTTTTCTGCGCGTTCGGGAAATCGTGATGCGCGCCGGCGAGGACGGCGGCGGCGATGGCGGAGCCGAGCGCGCAGGCCTGTGAAGAGCCGGAAACTTGCATTGTGCAGCCGGTGATGTCGGCGTAGATTTGCATGAGCAGCGGATTTTTTTCGGCGATGCCACCGGCACACACGATGCGATCGACGGGGACACCGTATTCCTGGAGGCGTTCGAGAATCGTACGGGCACCGAAGGCGGTCGCTTCGATGAGGGCGCGGTAGATTTCGGCCTGCGTGGTGTAGAGCGTTTGGCCGAGGAGGAGGCCGGTGAGGCGTTGATCGACGAGGATGGTACGGTTGCCGTTATTCCAATCGAGGGCGAGCACACCGGACTCGCCGGGGCTTTGTTTCGCGGCCTCGGCGGTGAGCGTTGCATGAAGCGCGCCGTCGCCGCGGCAAACGACCTCGACCCACCACTTGAAAATATCCCCGACGGCGGATTGGCCGGCCTCGATCCCGTAGAAGCCGGGCAGAATCGCACCTTTCACGATGCCACAGATTCCGGGAATATCGCGGACGATCTTCGTCGCCGAAACGACGGCGCAATCGCAAGTGGACGTGCCGATGATTTTGACGAGCACGCCTTCGGCGACCCCACAGCCGATGGCGCCGTAGTGGACATCCATTTCGCCGATGGCGATGGGGATGCCGGCGGGCAGGCCGAGCTGCTTGGCCCATTCGGCGCCGAGGGCACCGGCGGCGGTATTGGCGTCGTAGGCTTTTTCGTAGAGGCGATCGCGGAGGGCCGCGAGTGCGGGATCGAGGAGCGCGAGAAATTCTTTGTCCGGCAGACCACCCCAATCGTCCGCATAGAGGGCCTTGTGGCCGGCACAGCAGACACCGCGGACCACGTGTCGGGGATCATTAATTCCGGCGAGCACGGACGGAATCCAGTCAGCGAGTTCCACCCACGAGTGGGCGGCCGCGAAGACTTTCGGGGCGACGTTGCGGCAGTGCCAGATCTTCGACCAGAACCATTCGGACGAATAGATGTGGCCACACTTGGCGATGAAGTGAGGGCGATGTTTCGCCGCGAGCGCAGTGATCTGGGCGGCCTCGCGGTGGGAGGTGTGGTCCTTCCAAAGCCAGCATTGGGCATCGAGGTGCTGCTTCCACTTGGGGTTAAGGGCGAGGGGACGATTGTGGGCATCGACGGGAATCGGGCTCGAGCCGGTCGTGTCAACGCCGAGACCGATCACCTTGTTGGCAGCGAAGCCCCGAGTTTTTTTTGCAATGGCGAGGGCGCCGCGGACGGATTTCTTGAGACCGAAAAGGTAGTCGCCAGGGTATTGGCGGGCGAGGTGGTGATCCTTGGGGTCCAGCAGGACGCCCTGCTGACCGGACGGATAGTTGACGACGCAAGAGCCGAGCTCTGCGCCATCGGAACAACGCACGACGAGCGCGCGGACTGAGTTGGTGCCGTAGTCGATACCGAGGGTGAACATAGGGGGCGAGGGGAAGGAGACGGGTTGGAAAGGAAGTCAGGCGACGGCTCACGACGTGAACCGTTTACTTAGAAGCGCCGAGAAGCCTGGCAGGAGCGCGCCACGAAGCGAAAAATGTCGGTAAGTGTCAGGGTAAGTTAGACGTCGCGAGCACAACGGAAGCCAAGATTGGTGGTCCCGCTCTCGGGGGTGTTGCTGGAGCGGGCGTCGGTGCGGTAGCGATTGCAGTAGCTGGCGTGACACAGGTAGCTGCCGCCCCGCATGACGCGGCGCTCGCCGACGGCGGGCCCGGTGGGATTCTCAAAAGGAGACGAACGATAGTAGGCGGCGTCGGAGTAGTCCCAGCACCATTCCCAAACGTTACCCGTCATGTTGTAGAGACGGTAGGCGTTGGCCCGAAAACTTTTGGCGGGCGCGGTGCCGTAGTAGCCGTCGGCTTCAGTGTTTTGGGTGAAGAAGATGCCCTGCCAGACGTTCATGCGATGCTTGCCATCGGGTTCAAGCTCGTCGCCCCACGGGAATTTTTTTTGCACCAGACCGCCACGGGCGGCATATTCCCATTCCGCTTCCGTGGGGAGACGTTTGCCGGCCCACCTCGCATAGGCGGAAGCGTCATGCCAAGAGACTTGCACGACCGGATGGGACCACCGCTCCTTGATGCTGGAACCGGGGCCGTAGGGGTGGCGCCACGACGCGCCCTTGATCCGGCACCACCACTCGCTGCCGGCGACGCGGATGCGGGCGGTTGTTAGCTGGAGCGCTGGGCTCAAGTGGCCGCAGAAAACGAAGGACCAGCCGAATTTCTCAGCCTCGGTTTGGTAGCCGGTGGTATTGACGAAAGTGTTAAAGGCTTCGTTGGTGACGCAGGTTTCATCGAGATAGAACGGCGCGAGCTTCACTGCGTGAACCGGGCCCTCGCCGTCTGCGAGAAAACCGTAGTCACGTTCATTCCCCATGAGAAATTCACCGCCTGGGATGAGCTGCATAGCGTCGGTCGATCCCTGGTTGATACGAATGAACGCCGCGTTGAGCTCCGGTGCGGGCGGATCGCAGGCGGGATCGCGCGTCGGAGTGCAGCACGTTTTCTGAGGTGTGATTTCCTCGGACATGAGAGCGAGACGGTTAGTGACGGCGTTGGCGGATTGGAAGCGGGCCGCAAGGGGATGGCATTGCACAGAGAATCCAAAGGAATCGAGCGGCGTCACTCTGTTTTTGAGCGCACGAGCAAGGGGCGTCGGCGCGAAGGGAGGCGGGTGGGGAGGGAGCGGCGCATCTCAGTATTCGCAGATTTGCGGGTGGCTCATGTAGGTCTGCCGCTCGGTTGCGTGGCGCCTTGAGTCGGGAAGCGACGGCCCGCTGCCAGGTGACGGCCCTGCGAAAAGCCCGCATCGGGGATTGATCCGAAGATGGGCCGCGCGCTGTTTCTCGGGCTCGCTTTCAATGGAGTCTTCGAGTGGGCTTCGCGCGTTGTCGTGATGGGCCTGCTGAGTGCAGTGGGTGTCACGCCGATTTACTCATGCACACTTCGAAATTCCTCGTTCTACTCTGCGGTTGCTTAGGTCCATTTTTGGCCGGTGCGGCGGAGCGACCACGGCCGGCGGGCGCGGCCTATGAGACGCAGGTCAAGCATGACCGCGATGGGATCGGGAAGTTTTATTTTGGGCGCGAAATCGCCCAGGTCATGGGACATCAGGCGGCCGGTTGGCTAGAGCGACGCAATCGGGAAGAGGAGGAGCGGACGGACCTGTTGCTCAACGCGCTCGATCTCAAGGCGGGCGACGTGGTGGCCGACGTGGGCGCGGGGAGTGGCTATTTTTCGTGGCGCATGGCGCAGAAGGTCGGGCCGACTGGAAAGATTTTTGCGAACGATATTCAGCCGGAGATGCTGGAGTTGCTCATGGCTCAGATGCGGAGGCGCAACGTGGAGAACATTGTCGAACCGATTCTCGGAACGGTGCAGAATCCGAATCTACCGGAGAACTCGACTGATTTGATTCTACTCGTCGATGTGTATCACGAGCTCGATTTCCCTTTTGAGATGACCCGCGCGATGATCAAGGGACTTAAGCCTGGCGGACGGCTCGTGCTCGTGGAATATCGGGGAGAAGATCCGGCGGTGCCGATCAAGAAGCTGCACAAGATGACGACGGCACAGGTGAAAAAGGAAATGGCCGTGCATCCCTTGACCTTCGACCGGCAGATCGACGTGCTGCCGCAACAACACATCTTGATTTTCCGCAAGTCAGCCACCGAATAGTTGAGACCTAGGCACACAACCATGAGCGCGAAGCCGAAATCCGTATCCTCCACCAGCCGAATCGTGCTCATCCGGGCTGCGCCGATTGAGCTGTCGCAATTCCTCAAATTCGCCGGTGCCGCCGAGAGCGGCGGCCAAGCGAAGCAAGCGGTGGTGGACGGCGAAGTGTGGGTGAATGGCTCGGTCGAGACGCGCAAAGGGAAGAAGCTCGTCGGCGGTGACAAGGTCACGTTCGGCGGTGAGACCTTGGTGGTGCAGGTACAGGGTTGAGACGAAAGGAAACTGAGGGTGTCGCGACGCCTCGCGACCTGCGCGGCCTGGAAGGTCTGGGACGTTGCTCACCTGTAAGACCGCCCCATCGGGTGCGCCGCGCACGATAGGATAAGTTTTGCCCCACGAGATTGTCTCGCCGAGATACATGCGGACGATGAGGTTTTGCAGAAACGCCGCACAGAAGCGGCGCAACGCGGCGAGCTAAGTGCGCTTGTAGAGCGGACCGCGTTCAGGGCTGGAACGCGCGGTGCTGTCTTCGATGAGATTCCACGCGATGATGCGACCGAGATAGATGTCCGTCAGCGGCTGAAGGGGCGAGGCGGCACTCAGAGCGAAGTCGTCGTTTACCTGCTCCTTCTTCGGGTGCCCCCGGTTCTGGGCGTTGTAGACTTTCAGCTCGCCGTCCGTCCACTTGCGTACGAAGTCCGTGAGCTTTGCCGCCTCGGCGCGAGTTAGCTCGTCGAGAGCGGGCAAAGTGGCGATGTGCTTGAGGAGGGCCTGACGCTCCTGGTCATCGTCGGTGTTGCCCGCACGCGCGATCAACTCCGTTAGTGGAGTAGTTGAGGCGCTGCGGACGACGGTGGAGACCAAGAGGCCGGCGCATGCGCCAAGGGCGGTGAACGCGGCGCGCATCGTCCGAGGAAAAACCATCGTACGAATGAGCGGGATTAACTGCGGTCGGCGGGCATTAGAGTTACCGTTTGCTCCGGCTCGGGACGGTGATCGAGGAGCGAGGTTTCGAGGAGTGCGATGACGAGGGGGTCGCTGCGCGAGGCGGCGGAGAGCCACCCGTCTCCGAGATGGGAATCCTTGAGTGTGGCGTGCGTGTTTTTGTTGGGACGAACCCAGTTTGTTTGATTCGCCTGAGTGACGGTGCCGACCGCGGTGGTGACGCCTTGGGAATACGCGGCATCACCGACGCCGCCGGCACCGTAGGCCGCGGAGAACGGGCTGCGCGTGGTGACGTTGGATGTGTCGCGATATTGAATACTGCTACTGAGCGTGTCTTTGGATGAAATCCGCCAATCGGCCCCGAGCTGTCCCGAACAGGTGCCGAGCAGCTGCGCGAGGTCGGTCTAGGTGCTGGTTGTCTGGACGATTCTAAAGTTTTTTTAGACAACATTACGACGAGGGCGGCGTCGGCTCCTCGCTTGGTGGCGTGTCACCCTTTCTGACTACACGACGCCGACGGCGTAGTGTGATATAAACTGGCCGTACGCTCCTGTCTCCAGTCGCTCCCGTCCGATCCATTGTTTCACGTATCGCGTCGGGCAGAACGGTCTATCGAACCAACCCAATCCACCCTCCCCTGTGAAACCTGTGATGAAATCTGTGATTGTCCAGTTGTCTGTTTTGGCCGTGTTGGCCAGTCCGAGCTTTGGGCAGCGGGTCCTCCCGCCGGCGCCTGCGACGGCAGCAACCGTCGAACTCTCGCCCTTCCTCGTCGATGCCAGCAAGGACGTCGGCTACCAGGGCGGCAACACGAGCTCCGGCAGTCGTCTCAACACTAGTCTGAAGGACACCGCGGCCACCGTGCAGGTGTTCACGCCGGAGTTTCTCGAAGACCTCGGCGCCAACAGTCTCGCCGAGGTCTTGGCATACGGGACGTCGGTCCAGCCCGACCTCACCGACACCTCGCCTGATTTCGGTGGCTCCCCGAATGGCCGTCCTGATTCCGGGCGGCAGGACTTCGTATTCAAGTCCCGCGGCCTCGACACCTCCCGCATGGTGGATTTCTTCAACACCAACATTCCGATCGACACGTACAACACCGGCCGACTCGAGCAATCCAGCGGGCCCAACGCCGTGCTCTTTGGCATCGGCGCGGTCGGCGGCTCCATCAATGCCAGCACGAAGCGCGCGTTGGCCGAGCGCAACCTCCACACTCTCCGCAGTCAGGTAGGGTCCTGGGACACTTGGCGGCTCGAAACCGACGTCAACCAGGTCCTCCGACCGAATGTGCTCGCTCTGCGCGTGATGGGAGTGACCGAGAGCGCGGAGACCTGGCGCACCTGGGAGTACTCAAAACAAAAGCGCCTCACCGCCGCGGTCACGGTGCGCCCCTGGACACAGACGGGCATCCACCTCGGCTACGAGACCGGCCGTGCGGATCGCAGCATCTCCCAGCAATGGAATGCCGAGGATCAACTGAAACTCTGGCTCACTAGCGGCCGCCCACTGCGGAGCGGCCTTTGGACGGCTGCCAACCTGGCGGCCGACCAGCCGCTCGGCGTCACCACGATGGGTACCGGAAGCCTGAATACATTCATCGAGAGCGACGGCTCGTACGCCAACTTCCGCAACTTGCGACAGAGCACCTACGCCAATCTCAGCCTGCCCGCCACCCAGCGTCCGACCGACGCCACGCTGCTGCCCACTTCGCTCATGCCCTACCGCGTGAGCTGGATGGGGCCCGGCGCCTTTTTCCGGACTGATTTCAATGCCCGCAGCCTTACGGTCACCCAGCAGGTGGCCCGGGGGTTGAACCTCGAGGCGGCCTATCGCCGGGAGCGCACCGCCATCGACCTCCGCCGCGCCTTCGTCGGGGTGCTGCGCGGCGATCCCAACAGCCAGACCGTCAACGCGGCCGGTGCACTCGTCGCGAACCCCAACGCCGGCCGCCTCTACCTCGAGGACAATTGGGGCCGCGCCGAAACCACCTACGACACCGAATCGATGCGCCTCAGCCTCAACTACGAGGCCCAACTGGGAAGATGGGGGCGCCATCTGCTCGGCGCGATGTGGCAGGGGTATCAGCAGGATACCTATACGATGGATTTTTTCGAAATCCTCGTCGATGCCAGCAACCGCCCCATCGGCACGGCGACCAATCCCGCCGGGACGGACAGCCGGCTCTACCGCCGACGCTACGTCACCGAAGGCGACTATCGGAGCTATTACAACGGCGACGCGAGGATCCCCTTCAACGCCACCATCAACGGAGTGGCCTATCACTCCGCCTACGTGCACGGAAACACCAACCAGATGACCCTAGGCACGGAGAAGACCGACACGATGATGGCCACGCTGCAAAGTTCCTTCTTCCGTGATCGCGTGGTCACGACCTTCGGCTGGCGGCGGGATCAAGCCAGCACCCGCCGCAACGGGATCGGGGTGCTGGCCGCAACGGATCCGCGCGTCACCCGTGGGGAGCGCCTGGCTTTCGAGCAGGATTTCACGAACGACGTCTCTGTGTACGACAAGAATAAGCCGCCGACCTACTCGGCGGGAGTGGTCTGGCACGCGTTGCCCTGGCTTTCGGCTTCGTACAATCGTTCCACTAGCGTCAGCACGCCGGGCCTGCGCGAGACCATCTTTCCCGATGGCGAGCTGCGCCCACCATCCTCCGGAGCGGGGGAGGATTACGCGCTGATGTTCAGCCTCCTCGACGGGAAGACCTTCCTGCGCATCAACCGCTACCGGACCGAGGATGTCCGGGGCTCTGGCGCCAATATCCAAAATCTCGTGGTGGCGCCACGGAATCGAATCAACAACGCGCTGCTGCTCGCCACTGTAATCACCCAGGCCGATTACGATGCCCGCAACATCAACGCCCGGGCGGCGCTGGCCGACAAGGTGTCAACCGGCTGGGAGGCGAATCTCACCACCAACCTGACCAAGGGCTGGGCGCTCCAGGGCAGTTACTCCTACACCGACTACAAGGTCACAAACTGGTTTGATGAGTTCGCGCCCTGGTTTGAGGAGACTCAGGTGTTTTGGAAGGCGAGGCTCGCCGCCGCCGGCAAGACCACGACCGACGTGCGCACCGCCACCGCCGCTGCACTCGGCACGGTCCAGGACGAGATCAACGGCATGCTGACGGCCGTGCAGGAACAGCGCGAAATCTTCGAGCTGAACTATGGCATGCGTCCCCACAAGGCCAGCGTCTTCACCCGGTATTCGTTTTCCGAAGGCAGGCTGAAGGGCGCCTTTGTTGGCGGCGGTCTGCGCTACCAAAGCAAAAACGTTCTCCAGAAAAACTTTTCAACTGGTGCGATCTTGGAGGGAGGGGAAGTGTTCGCCACTGACGCCCTCATGGGCTACACGACCCGGGTGTCCGTCGGTTCCCGCCGGATCCAGTGCCGATTCCAACTCAACGTGCGCAACGTGCTCGACGAGACGAAGCCGATCATCGGGCGCTATAACTCGGATTTTTCCGGTGTCCGGCGCGTCATCCTGCTGGAACCGCGCTCCTTCCGATTCACGACCACCTTTGAGTTCTGATTCCTCACCCGCAGTGGCACCCTCCCGCCTTCGATTCCGCTTCTTGCTTCGCCTGAGGCCCGCCGTCGCGATCGCGCTCCTGCTAGCGGGTGCCACCGCGTCTGCCGCCACCGTACCCGCCGCCCCGCAGGGTCTCGAACCGGAGGCCGGAGCCGTGCTTTCCCTGTCGATACCGCACCTCGCATGGAGCCAGATTTTTGCTCCCCGGGCCGACGCCATGCCGGAATACCGGGTGCAGATCGCGCACGATGCGGAGTTCAGCCGCATCGCCGCCGAGGATCGTATCGCCGGAGTGATTACCCGGTACGTGCCGGATCGCGAACTGCCTCCGGGCGCTTATTGGTGGCGCGTTGCCGGCGTCGAGGCCACGGGCGAAAGCGGCCCCTGGTCAGCCGCGCGCCATTTCATCGTGCAGCCACCGGAGCGGGTCTTCTCCGTGCCGCTGGGCGCTACGCACCGGCAGATTCTCGACCTGCTCGCGCAGGCTGCCGCCGCGGCGCCTGCGACGCTGCGCTTTTTGGCCGCGACTTATCGCGTCGCACTCGAGGGAGAGTCGCTCTTCCCTTGCCGACAATTCCACGATCTCGTCATCGATGGCAACGGCGCCAGCTTCGTAATCACCGCCCGGCCAAAACCATCATACGTGGCGCGATTGGCCGCCTGCCGGAATATCCAGTTCAAGAATTTCACGATCGATTATGACCCGCCGCCCGAGACCGCCGCCCGGGTGCTGGCTGTCGACCGTGCCGCTGGCAGCGCCGAGGTCGAGTTGTTGCCCGGCTTCCCGCTCTACGAGGAACTCGACCGCGCCGGCTTCGAAGACAAGGCGCAGCGCGGCGCCGGTGCCCTGCTGCGAAACCCTGCGACGCGCGGGCCCAAGGAGGGCGCGCCGGTGCTACTCCCCGCCGAGGTGAAGGCGAAGCTGGCCGGTCGTCGGTACCGCATCGCGCCGTTCGAGGCGGCCCAGTTGGCCGAGTTCGCCGTGGGCGATATTTTCGTCCGCGCCGCCGGTCGCTCGGGCAATGGGTTCCAAATCGGTGATTCGGACCAGGTGGTGCTGAACGGACTCACCCTGTATGCGACGCCGGGAATCGGCTTCCAAAGCGACCACACGGATCGTCTCAGCATCATCGGTTGCCGGCTGCTGCGCCGGCCGGAACGCTTTCAGTCAGTGCCGAACGGCGGGCACAACCACCACAACGCGCGTATCGGCCCCTGGGTCGAGGGCTGCACCTTCGAGGCGGTCGGCGACGACACCCTGCACGTCAACGCCACCGTCATCTATCTCCGCGCCAAGCTCGCGGCCAACTGCGTGCGCCTCGACCGCGCCGACGTGCACCCGGGCGACCGCCTGCAGTTCTGGGACATGGCGCACGCCCGCCTGGTGAGCGAACGGCGCGTCACCGCGTCGCGCGCCGTCGGTCGGGACACGGAGGTCACGCTCGATGGCGATGTCGGTGCCGTCGAGCCCAGCCGCCGCAGCGGACTGAAGACGACCGAGGGCACGCAGGTGTACAACGTCGACGCCATGTGCAACCAATTCGTCTGGCGGCACAACGTCGCCCGCGACGGCCTGCGCAACGGGCTCGTGCTAAAAGGCACCGGCGGCCTGGTGGAGGACAACCGATTTACCGACCTAGGCGGCAGTGGGATCCACATTGGAAACACTCCGTTCGAGGGTCTGGCGGCAGCCGACTATGTAATCCGTCGTAATGTGATCGAAAACTGCGGCCTGCTCTCGCCGCGCAACCCGCCGCCCAGCCTTCACGTCACCTTCCTCCGCAGCGAGGGGGCCACGCCGCTGCACCGCAACCTGCTAATCGCGGACAACGTATTTCGCGACAACACCGAGCGCCCGATCGAAATCCAGGCCGCGCGGGGCGTCGTGGTCACGGGCAACCGCTTCGAGAATAGAGCGCGATCGGTTTTTCGCCGGCCGGTAAAGGCGGCGATCCAGTTAAGTAACGTCCACGGGGCCGTCGTGCGCGGCAACGTCACCACCGATTCGCGCCTGTCGGGTTTGCCGTTGTTATCCGCCGCGACTGACTGCACGGACATGCGCACCGCGCCTTAGGCAATGTTTTCCATGACTCCGATCCTCCGCCTTGTTGTCCGGACGGTTTCCCTGCTCGGTGTGGGTTGCGGCCTCGCGCTCGGCGCTCCCTCCGGAGCCAGTTCACTCGCGGCGGAATTCGCCCGGCCGCCCTCGGCCTCCCAACCTCGGACCTGGTGGCACTGGATGGACGGTAATGTCTCCACGGCGGGAATCACCGCTGATCTGGAGGCGATGCAGCGCGCCGGTCCCGGCGGAGCCTGGCTCTTTAATGTTAGCCAGAACCTGCCAGCGGGGCCTGCGTCTTTCCTGTCAACCCATTGGTTGGAACTTGTAGATCATGCGACGACCAGACCGTGGTGATTTTCACGTCGGACAACGGCAGCCTGGAGGGCGCGCACTGGCTCGTTGGCAAATGGAGCATGTATGAGGAGAGCATCCGTGTGCCCCTGATCATCCGCGATCCCCGGCTGCCCGCCGCCACCCGCGACCGCCGCACCCAGATGGCGCTCAACATCGATCTCGCCCCGACCATGCTCGGGCGGGCCGGTGTGCCCATTCCCGAGTTGATGCAAGGCGCGGATCTGCGACCGATTCTGCGCTCCCCCGGGCTCCCGGACGCGCCGAATGGAATTATGAGCATACCATCCCGTTCGACGGCCCCGGCAAACCGCTGCCCGGGTGCGAGGGCGTGCGCACGGAGCGCTGGAAATACGTCCGCGATTTGGACACCGCTCCTGTGCAGGAGGAGGTCTTCGACCTGCGCGTCGATCCGCACGAGGAGCGCAACTTCTCCGGGGACCCCGCCTTGGCGGACGTGCTGGCGGGTCTCCGCATCCGCTGCGTCGAGTATCGCCAGACACTGAAGAAGGCCCCCCGTCCGCCTCCCTTACCCATGAATACATCCACTCGCTTCCGAGTTGTCCTCGCCGCCGCCCTGCTGGCGCCGTTGGCGGCTCTTCCCGCTCTTCCCGCCGCCGCATCCAAACCGGCGCAACCCAACATCCTCATTCTGCTCGCTGACGACATGGGTTTCTCTGATCTCGGCTGCTACGGTAGTGAAATCGCCACGCCGAATCTCGACCAGCTCGCGGCGAACGGCGCCCGCTTCACGCAGTTCTACAACACGGCCAAGTGTCATTCTTCCCGCATCAGCCTGCTCTCGGGCCGGTATCCCTATCAAGCGGGCAATCGGAGCTTGCAGCGTTCGGTGACGATACCGGAAATGCTGGGAACCGCCGGCTACTTTACCGCGATGACGGGTAAGTGGCATCTGGAGAACGAGCCGACCGACTTTGGCTTCCAGCGCTACTTTGGGCACCTCAGCGGCGCCTGCAATTATTACAAGGGCGATGACACATTCCGGCTCAATGGTCACCCGTGGCCCGTGCCAGCGCAGGGTTTTTACACGACAGTGGCCAACGTAGATTACGCGCTGAAGTTCCTCTCCGAAGCGCGTGAGACGAAGAAACCCTGGAGTCTTTACGTCGCCTTTAATGCTCCTCACGTGCTGTTGCAGCCGCTCGAAGCCGACTATAAAAAATATCTTGGTCGCTATGATGCCGGGTGGGACATTCTCCGCGCAGCGCGAGTCCGCAAACAGGAACAACTCGGTCTTTTTGGCCGAAATGTCGAACCCAGCCCGCGTCCGGATCACATTCCCGCGTGGGATAAGCTGACACCGGCGCAACGCTCATGGGAAAGTCGGCGCGAGGCGGCTTATGCGGCGCTGATCGACAGGCTCGATCAGGAGGTGGGACGACTGCTCGAAAACATTAAATCCGCAGGGGAGTTGGAGAACACGTTCATCCTTTTCGTCTCCGACAATGGCGCCGATCCGTATGATCGTAATAACAAGGGTATGGACTTGGAGCCGTTCAATGCCGAGAGCGGATGGCGCCACGGCACAGGATGGTCGTGGGTGAGCAATTCGCCTTTCCGTTTCTACAAGCAGAATCAGTTCGAAGGCGGCATTGCGGCGCCGGCCATTGTTCACTGGCCGCGCGGTTTGGCGGTCAAAGCCGGTTCCATCATCGACGTTCCCGCGCATCTGATTGACGTCCTGCCGACGGTGAGCGAGGTGAGCGGCGTCCGGGTTCCCGAAAAATGGCCTGGTCGCCAGCTTGCTCCGCTGGCTGGAGTCTCCCTTGTTCCAGTGCTCAAGGGCGGCACGCTTCCGCTTCGGCCATTGTACTTTCTTTACGACACCGATCGCGGGCTGCGCGAGGGCGACTGGAAGTTGGTGAGCTTCCAGAGCAATCCTTGGGAACTGTACAACCTGGCCGAAGACCGGACCGAGCAGCACAACCTCGCAGCACAGAGACCGGAGGTGCGCGACCGCCTCGCCAAGCTCTGGTTCGAGCTGGCCGAAAAGGTCGACGGCGCACCGCCGATCCGGCGAACGCCTATTCTGGAAAACGCCAAGCCCGTCACCAATGCGCTCTGGTCCTCCTACGAGTCGCCAGCCGGCGAGCCAAAGAAGGGCAGCAAAAAGAAATCCGCCAAGACTACTCCAGAGGACAACTAGCATTATGAAATGCATCCTGCTCACCGTCCTGCTTCTCGCGCCGTTGGCCGCTCTCCAGGCCGCCGAGGAGCCAGCAAAGAAACCCAATATCCTCATTTTGCTCGCCGACGACCTTGGCTGGGCCGATGTCGGCTTCAACGGCAGCAAGGAGATCCCGACGCCGCACTTGGATTCGCTGGCGCGGAACGGCGTGCGTTCCAGCGCTGGCTACGTGACGGCGCCGCAGTGCTCGCCGACGCGCGCGGGCCTGCTCACGGGGCGCTACCAGCAGCGGTTCGGTCACGACAACAACAACTACAACCTGGCCTGCTTCCATACGGGTCAGCGGATCTTCCCCGAGCACCTCAAGGCGGCGGGCTACACGACCGGAATGGTGGGCAAATGGCACCTCGGCATGGCCGCCTCGAATCACCCGCAGCAGCATGGGTTCGATGAATTCTACGGCTTCCAGGGCGGCGGGCACGCCTACCTCCACGAGCGCTGGCAGGATAAGGAGAATTCCGTCGTGAGCGGGACACAGGCCCGCCCGCTCGACGGCAGCCGTTTTCTCACGACTACCTTCGGCCGCGAGGCGGCGGCCTTCGTGCGCCGCCACCCGGATCGTCCGTGGTTCTTGTATACCGCTTTCAACGCGCCGCACATGCCCATGACGATGCCGCCCGGTTATGAGGACAAGGTGAAGCACATCGAAAATCCCAACCGCGCGCGCTGTGTCGCCATGATGATGAACCTCGACGATGCCGTCGGCGAGATCCTCGCCGCGCTCCGCGCCACGGGGCAGGAGGAGCGCACGTTGATCGTCTTCCTCAGCGACAACGGGGGCACCGGCACGCCCGGAAATTTCATTAAGAACGCCTCGCTCAACGTGCCCTACCGCGGCGTAAAGGGCGACGTCTACGAGGGCGGCATCCGCGAACCCTTTGTCTTCCAGTGGAAGGATCGGCTGCCGGCCGGTCGGACGTACGCCGCGCCGGTCATCTCCCTCGATCTGCTGCCGACCGCCCTGGCGGCCGCCGGCGCGACCCCACTGCCCGGCGTGCAGCTAGAAGGCGTGAACCTCCTGCCTTATTTACGCGGCGAACGGGCCGAGCCGCCCCACGCCGTGCTGACCTGGCGATGGCAAAACAAATGCGCCGTACGGCAGGGCGACTGGAAGTGGGTCCAAAACAAAGGCGACGCTGCCGAGCTTTACGATCTCGCGTCCGATCCATCGGAACGGGTCAACCTCGCCGCCCGCGAGCCCGGGCGGATGCAGGAACTCGCCACGTTATTCGCAAAATGGAATGCACTGAATCCGCCGCTCGATCCCGCGCACCGGGCCAAAGAGGGCCCGGAGTGAGGCTGCCGCTGCGTCGGCTGGTCGGGCCGACAGTGTCTGCCTCGCTGACCGACCATTGCACCCTTGTCGGGCGAAGCACCCCTCGGTAAACCGGCGGTCGTCGTTTTTATCTGGTGACTCTTACCCGCAACCTCTCGCTAGCCATCCTCGCCGCGCTGCTCTTCGTGGAGGGATTCGGCGCGCCCAAGTTTGTGGTCGAGGGCTGGCAGATGCAGGATGGACTTCCTTCCGACAACATCCGCAACGTGGTGCAGACGCGCGACGGCTATCTCTGGATCGCCACCTTCCACGGGCTCGCCCGTTTTGACGGCGTGGAGTTCAGATCCTTCCACCTCGCGAACACGCCGGCGCTGCGAAACAACCTGATCAACCGCCTGTACGAGGACCGCGACGGTCGGCTCTGGATCGGACACGACACCGGCGAAGTCACGTTATACTCCGGCGGCGAATTCCGCGCACTTCCACTCGAAGCAGCGGCGCCCAAGGTGGCGGTGGAGCGTTTTACCCAGGGCGCCGACGGCACGGTCTGGATGTTGTACCGCAACGGCGCGCTCCGATCGTTTCGGCAGGAAACCGCTGGTCCCGTCATCCCTCCAAGGGGTGCGCAAGTCGCGGACCTCGAAACAGATTCAGCCGGAACCGTGTGGGTGGCCTACGGGGACACGGTCGCGCGGCTCGGCGATGGCCAGGATCCCTCCTGGACCGAGGGGTGTCCGCCCCTAGGGTTGGTGCGCCCGCGGATCGTGCCGGCGCGGCAAGGTGGCATCTGGGTGTTAGACCGCGGTCTCATCCGGCGCTGGCACGAAGGTCGCTGGGCGGAAGAACGCCTCCTGAATGGCCGCCTCAATCCCGGAAGCCAGCAAGTGCTGGAAACAAGCACTGGCCTGTTCCTGCTTGGCGGTGTATCGATTGATGGACTACGCGTCGTGGCGGCAGACGGAACCGTGGAGTCCGCCGACGTGGGCCCCGGCAACCTGTCGGGCTGGGTGCGTTGCCTGACGGAAGACTCCGAGGGCAGCCTCTGGCTCGGCACGGGGGGGAACGGCCTGCGCCGCTTGCGCCCACGGCGGGTGGAAATGGTAAGTCCGCCGGATCGCTGGCAGAATCGTCCCGTGCGATCCGTGACCTCCCTGGCGTCTGGCGGCGTGTGGGCCGGGACCGAAGGGGCGGGCGTCTATCGCTTGGAGTCGGGTCAGTGGGAGCGGTTGGGAGAGGATCGGCAACTGCGGACCCCGGTGACCCGGGCGGTGTTGGCGGATCGGCGCGGAACGCTCTGGGTGGTTTCTCCGGGCGCCGGAGGCGTGCTGCAGGCGTTTAATGGCACGGGCTTTGAGGTGGTCGTGCAAGACCCGGCGCTGAGTCGCCCCACCGCCCTGTGGGAAAGCCGTGAGGGTGAACTCTGGATCGGCACCGAGGTGGGTCCGGCTTTTCTCCAAGGTGCGCAATTGCACTGGCCCGCCTCCGGGGGAAAGGCGGAACTCGCCAACACTCGCTGCTTCGCCGAGGGAGCCGATAGCGCCATCTGGGTCGGCACGCTCGGCAGCGGGGTGGCCCGGCTGCAGGCCGGTGGGGTCTCCCGCTGGCGGCATTCCGACGGGCTGGCATCTGACTTCGTGCTTTCGCTTCAGGCCGAGTCGGAGGGCAGCGTCTGGGCGGGCACCTACGGTCGTGGGCTGAGCCGGATACAGGGCGGTCGCTGCGCGACGGTGTCCTCGCGCCACGGCCTGCCCAGCGACGTGATCTTCTCCATCCTCGATGATGAGCAGGGTTATTTTTGGATGAGTTCGCCGGCGGGGATTTTTCGGGTGGCGAAAGCGGACCTCCACCGGTGCGCGGAAGGCCAACTCGATCGGGTGCCATGTGTCGTCCTCGACCTAAGCGACGGTCTGGCGACCCTCGAGATGGCGGGGGATTGCCAACCCGTCAGCTGCCGGACGGCCGACGGGCGGCTCTGGTTTGCCACCGCCAAGGGACTGGCTCAGGTGAATCCCGCCAGCGTGCAAGCCAGTCCCAGGCCCACCCCGGTTGTGATTGAAGGCCTGCGTGCCGATGGCCGCGAGGTAGAATTCCCCCGACCGGGAGCAGCCGCGGACCGGACCCACGGGCCCGCTGCCGCGGCTCCGGTGGCGCTCGGCCCCGGCCTTCGGCACCTGGAAATCGCATACGCCGGTCTAAGTCTCGTGGCGCATCGACGCGTCCGGTTCCAGTATCGCCTGGATGGGTTGGAGGGGGAATGGAACGACGTCGGCACCCGGCGCACGGCCTATTATCATCACCACCCGCCCGGCGACTACGTCTTTCGCGTCCGCGCGTCCAATGACGATGGGGTGTGGAATCCGGCGGGCGCGATCCTCGCCTTTCAGGTCGTGCCCTATTTTTGGGAAACCGGATGGTTTGCGGCGCTGATGGTAATGATGGGGGCTGTTGGGGTCGCTGGGCTCGTCTACGGGGTCGTGCGGCGCCGCTATGCGCGGGCCCTGGTGGAGTTGGAGCAGAGCCAGGCGATCGAGCGGGAACGGGCCCGGATCGCCCGGGACATTCACGATGACTTGGGTGCGGGGCTCACGCAGGTCACGTTGCTCACGCACACCGCCAAAGGCTTGTTGCAGCACCCCGAAAAAGCGATGGAGCGACTTGAGGCCATCCAAGCCTCTGCCCACCAGATGACGCGGGCCATGGACGAGATCGTCTGGGCGGTGAATCCGCAGAACGATTCGCTGGATAGCCTCGCGGCCTACTTGGGCAAATTCGCGCAGGACTTCCTCCGGAGCGCCAGCGTGCATTGCGTGCTGGATTTTCCGCTCGCGCTGCCGCCGTGGCCCCTGACGGCCGAGGTGCGGCACGGCGTGTTTCTGGCATTCAAGGAGGCCTTGCACAACGTGGTCAAACATGCCGCCGCGACGGATGTGCACATCGCGCTCACGGTGGCGAATGACGGCTTCACCCTCGTCGTGGAAGACAACGGTATTGGCCTGAGGAATGCCCGGCCGCAGCGCTTGTCTGAGGAGGGACGGATCGCCTCCGGCCTGGGGCTGGCGGGGATGAAGGAACGTATGCGACAGATCGGCGGCGAACTCCGGCTGGCTGACCGTCCCGGGCGGGGCACGACGGTGGAACTGAGAATCAGGACCCCACCCGGCGCCAAAAAATCGGCTTTGCCCGGCCCAACTCCGCCTTGAGCCTATGAACAACGCATCCGCATCGAGTGCAGTGCCCGCCGTGGTAAGCACGGTCGCCATCGTAGAGGACGACGCCGGCACGCGACGCCTGCTGGTCGAGGTCGTGAACCAGATCCCGGGCTTCTGTTGTGTCGCCCATTTTGAATGCGCGGAAACCGCGATCGAGAATCTGCCGGGCAAATCACCGACGATCGTGCTCATGGACCTCAAGCTACCCGGTGCCTCGGGTATCGATTGCGTGCGGCAGCTCAAGCCGCACATGCCGGCGACGCATTTCCTCATGCTCACTACGTACGAGGAGGCCAACGAGATCTTCGAGGCATTGGCGGCGGGCGCCATCGGGTACCTGCTCAAACGCGATGCGCCGGATAAATTGGTGGCCGCCCTGCACGAGGTGCGGGAGGGGGGATCTCCCATGTCGAGCATTGTGGCGCGCAAGGTCGTACAGTCTTTCAGCCAGCCGCGGGTCGTTCCACCTGAAGTTGCGCAGCTTTCCGATCGGGAGCGCCAAGTCTTGGAACTGCTGGCGCGCGGGCAATTTTACAAGGAGATCGCGGACTCGCTCGGCATCGCGAAAAACACCGTCCATTCCTATATCCGACGAATCTACGAGAAGCTCCATGTCCGCTCGCGCATGGAAGCCGTAGCCAAACTGGGCGGGCGGTAGGATTCAGACGCCTTGCCAGAGGACGCTGAGAGGAGCACCTCTTCGATATTCGATGGGGGTTACTTGCTTCACCAAAGATCGTTCACTTTACCGGGAAGCGAAAGGGGGAAGCAGGCAGACCGGCGCCGTTCACTAGATTGCACTCCGGATCGTTAGCCCAAGCGTAGCGAACCGCCGCTGGCCTGGCCACCGCTGGCGACGAGACCCGGACTGTAGTCCCCTCGATGCGGGCCTGCGCAGGCTGGAAACGCCCATCCTCACCGGCGACAACAAAACCTGTGAGCGCACCCTCCTTGGCCGCTAGACCCGCGGCGTGCGTGAAGGCGAGCACCACGGTGCCGCCTTCGATCCTCATCGTGGTGCAGACCGGGCCGGAATACTCCACCCTTAGCCCATATTCTTTGCCGAGGGCGATGAGCGCCAGGCGACGAGCAACTTCCTGCTTGTTTTTCGGGTGAATCTGCTTCGGGTCTCCAATGTCAATCGTCACGGCCAGGCCCGATTTGGACAGGGTAGCCGCCGCCAGCGCTTGGCTTTCCCGCAGCACCGACCACAGGCTGACTCTCCACGGATCGGAGGCCGGTGAGTCGCCGCGTCGGCCGAAGTTGGCCAGTTGCACGATGTAGAAGGGGAATTCCTGATCGAAATCCCGCCGCCAGCCGCTCACCAAGACGGGGAGCAGCCGCCGATAGGCCTCCGCCCGGATGGCGTCGTTGGCGTTGTTCTCGCCTTGATACCAGATTCCGCCCCGGAGGGCGTAGGGCAGCAGGGGTGCGATCATGCCGTTGTAAAGTGCGGCCGGCATTCCCTTGTCTCCTTCGCTCTGGGCCCATTGATCGCCCTCGTTTCTGGACTTGGCTTTGTTGGGTTCGATGGGTTTGCCGATCAGAGGCTTGAATTCCGCCGAGCTGTTCAAGGCGGTTTCGCTGGTCCAGGCCTCGGCGGCAGTGCTCCCCACGGATGCCTGGATGAGGCCGATGGGAATGTGCAACGCAGCGTGAAGTTCACGGCCGAAGAAGTAACCCACGGCACTAAACCTCCCAGAGGTCACGGACGAACAGACCTGCCAGTCACCGCCGGACTGGGATCGTGGCTTCCCTTTGGCGACTTCTGGCACGACAAAGAAACGTATCTGCGGATGGTCGGCTGCGGCGATTTCGGCGTCGCCATTAACCGCATTCTTAACTGGCACATTCATGTTAGACTGGCCCGAGCATAGCCAAACGTCACCGACGAGGACATCGCTGACCGTCGAAGTATTACCAGCGGTTTGAGCGTGAGCCACGAGTTCCCGCGGTTCAGGGCTGGCCCCCATGGGGTCGAGTTTCGTCATCCACCTGCCGTTGGCATCGGTAATTGCGGTCTTCTTTTGACCGCCGAACTGCACGGTGATGTTCTCGCCCGGTTCTGCCCAACCCCACACCGGCACGGGTTTCTCACGCTGCAGGACGACGTGGTCAGAGAAGATTGCTGCAAATTTCACTTCCGCCGCCTGGATCGTAGCCAGCGACGGCAGCAGCAAAGCGACGAGTAAGGCATGTTGGTGTTTCATGTGTGGCTGCAGCAGGTCACGGCTTCCGGGCCGAATCAGGCAGCAGTTTCTCCCATTGTTTTCGGCTGTAGTTTTGCGGCGGTCTTTGCGCCGCAATCCACGCGTCGAATTCCCTGCGTAGCTGCGCAACGATTTCGGGGTGCTGCTCGGAAACGTCGATACGTTCGTAAGGATCATCGATCATATCGATCAGCGCCGGTGCCATCGTAGCCCAGCCAATGAGCTTCCATTTTGGTGTCAGCACATACCAACCCGGAGGGAAACGCTCTTTGCGGGGAAGTGCCGTAGTCCCTGCCGCATCCCGCGATTCGTCGAAACGGTTGAGCTCCGGCCGCAAGCCCGGGTAGGAATCGGGATAAGGTGACCGAGCGTCGCAGGCCCAGAAGAGCATGCGTCTTCCGTCGCCGTCGGAGCCGCCCCGCAGAATTGGCAGGAAGCTTCTGCCGTCCAGGTGGTGCTCGGGGCGAACTTCGATGCCGGCGTAGTCCATGGCTGTCGGCATCACGTCCATGATTGATACCAAAGCTGCGCTGCTGAGCGCCACGCCGCCGGGCAGGTGCGCAATGAACGGCACGCGCACCCCGCCTTCCCACGGTGTCCACTTGCAGCCGCGCAGCGGCCCATTTCCTGGAACGGGGACGCTGGAATTCTGGCCGCCTGCGCGGAATCCATGATTATATTCACCCTGGCCCAGGCCATTGTCCGAACCATACAATATCAACGTCTGGTCGAACTGACCGTTCCGTTTCAGTTCGTCGATGATCCGGCCGATGCCCTGGTCCATCCCATAGAGAGTGGCGAAATGGACGTCGACCACGTCTGAACCGCTCTTGAAATGGTCGATGTAGGTCTGCGGTGGCCGGGGCGTTGGGCCGTGCGGCTCGTTATAGGCAACGTAAAGTAAGAAAGGCCGGTGATCCTTGGCGGCGCGACCAACAAATTCCACCGCCTCGCCGGAGATCTGATCTGCCAGCCAGCCAACGGCCGGGGCTTTCTGTCGGTTCCGATACAGGATTTTCGAGTGGTATTTCTCCGTTTGCGCCCGGTCGAAACCGAAAAAATAATCGAAGCCGCGGTCGTTCGGATGCTGGCCCGGTTTTTCGCTGCCGAGGTGCCATTTGCCGACCATCCCGGTCGAGTAGCCCGCGTCCTGAAACCGCTTCACCGGAAACGGCACATCCCGCGATACACCCGGCCCGCCTCCCTCGATGACATCGTCATTGGAGTAAACTCCAAAGCCCTGAGGGTAGCGGGCGCTCATAAGAGCCGCTCGCGAGGGCGAGCAGGTGGGCGCCGCGTGAAAATTGGTGAAGCGCACGCCTTCCTTTGCGATCGCGTCGACCCGGGGCATGCATTTGCGCGCCGCCTCAAAGCAAACTTCGAGTGGCGCCTGGCTTTCCGTACTCGTCTTGATCGACCGGTATTTCTCGGCCAAGTGCGAGCCGAGGTTGTCAGCCGTGGCGAAATCCATGTAACTGCCCAGCTCGCAGAAGCCCTGATCGTCCGAGAGAATCACCAAGACGTTTTTTCGTGGGACCTCGGCGCCGTGCAGCATAGAGCCGTAGAACAAGGCCGAGGCCAGAAGGAGCGACGAGGATGTTTTCATGTGGGGAATTTGCGGATAAAGATAATGAGACAATGCCGGCAACTGGGCCTTCTGTGGGGCTGGCCCAAACGGAGAGGCGGCGGATTCGTCCCGCGCTATTTCCCTTCCCTGGCCCACTGTTTCATCAACACGATGTTCTTCTGGATTTCCGGATTGGGCTTACGGCCGAGGTTGGCGGCCATGTCGCTGTCGTAGCTGGATTCGTGTTCGGGCGTGCGCCCGTGATCGTTGGTTTGCTCCATCCAGAGATCGAGGCGCGAGCGCAGCTGCCGGAGCGTCGCGGCCTGCGCCGGATCGGCGGCGAGGTTGCGGATCTCCCATGGGTCCACCGCTAAATCATACAGTTCCTCCGGCGCCCGCGTTGGTGCAAATAGGAGCCGTTGCACGTCGTCGAGCTGGCCGGCCGCCTCCGCCGCGCGCAAGGCGATCACGCAGGGCTTGTGATCCTTGTAGGCGTTGGGCTGCAGATGGGGGCGAAGCGGCAGAAAGTTCCTGATGTACTTGAAGCGCTCGGTCCGAACGCTGCGGATGTGATCGACCGTCTCGTCGGCCCGGTCGCGGGCGGAAAAGACGGCTTCTCGTGCCCGGTAGTCGGATGCCAAGGAGTTGCGCGCTTGCATCTGCGCGGGCAGGGAAATGCCCGCGAGCGTCAACGATATCGCCGCCATGTCGATGTGCTCGATTAAATCCTTGCGCCGCAGCCCCGGCGGGATGCCCGGTCCGCATACGACAAACGGGATATGCGTGCCTTCGTCGTAGAGGAACTGCTTGCCGCGCGCGTGGCTCACACCGTGGTCTGAGACGAAGAAGATCACTGTCTGATCGAGGAGGCCCTCTTTTTCTAGGCGCGCCACGATCTCGCCGACCTGCCGGTCGGTAATTCGGACCGCGTCGAGCGTGGCCGCCCAGTCGGCGAGGATCGCAGGTGTCCGGGGGTAGTAGGGCGGTAGCGGCAGGTTGTCCTTCGGCGTCGCGTTGCCGAGCTGCGCCCGAGCCGTAGCGAGTTCCGCGGGCAGATCGCGGGTCTTGCCGCCAAGCAGTTGAATCTGGGCGAAGAACGGTTGTCCGGACTTCCGTCCCGACCAGTCCGTGCCGTCGTAGAGGTGCGGATCAAATTCAAAATTGTAGTCCGTCTTCCCTTTGCGTTGGGCAGGATGGTAGCCGCCGTTGCAGGCGTAATAACCGGCGTGCTGAAAAAGCCGCGGCACCAGTTCCACTCCGGACGAAAGGTTGATTTTTTCTTGGCCAACGCCGCTGCGATGATGCTGGGCGTCGATGCTCGTCTGGTACATCCCAGTGATGAGCGCGGAGCGTGAAGGGGAGCAGATCGAGCCCGTGACAAAGGCCCGCTCAAAGAGCATTCCGTTGCGCGCCAGCCGATCGACGTTCGGCGTCTGGATCACTTGATCGCCGTAGCACCCGAAGTGCGGGGACATATCCTCGGCGATGAGCCAGAGAATGTTTGGCTTGATGGCCGGCAGTGACGAATCTGCGGCGCTGCCGAGCGCACGACCCAGATAAAGCGCGGCAAAGGCAAGGGTTTTTCTTATCATCAGAGGGGAAAGGAATCTCTAACCGAGACTACCAGTTTTTCCGCCGCTTGTATGTAGTCTGAAATGGCTACACTGCACTGCCGTGTATTCACACAAACGTTGGCATCTTACCTTTAATTCTTAGCATGGACTACTACTAATCGTGCCGCACACCGTGCGTTTTCGGTACGGGCCGGCTCACGAAGGATCTGAATCGTCACTTTTCCCGGTCACTACGATTACGCGATATGTTGATCGCAGAATTGAGCAGGAAATACAGCGCCTATCGGGACGTGTTAAAGTGTGACCGGCGGCGCGAACAGCGACTGTTTCTGGCGGTTGAAAAGTCACCTGAGATAAAACGAGGCCGCCGGCACCGTTGTGGGTGCCGGCGGCGGAGTGGCGAAGGCTCGGGCGGTGCGCGTGTCAGGTCGGTGCCACGGTTGGTTC
>CANIJN010000066.1 GCA_947467625.1 Opitutia bacterium
TCGAAGGCGGAGCGGGAGACGGCGAAGCGTGCGACGATGTTCGATACGTGGGGCGCGGCGGCGCGGACGGCAGGGAGGTAGCGGCGGGCGAAACTTACCGGGATCAAACGCGAAGGACGACGCCGGCGCGTGAAGTCGGGCCCGGCAGCTGGTTCATTGTCGCGACCTCGCGCTGCGCGCACAGCTCGTCAGACCAATGTCCTTTGAGCTCTGGACTTTTCGATAGCGGCGAGCGCCAGCGAGGGGACGGATCACCACGCGCTGGCGCTCGCGGCTACCCAGCAAATCAAACTCTGAATCTTTTGGGCGATTGATATCAAACCGGACTTACCGTCCCCCCGTTATTTTCAGGGGGTGGCTGCTGGCGACTGGGAGCCCCGCAGAGGTGAAGCGTGTAAAGCCCCCGGGGTAATCCGGGCTCGTTTTCAAGATGAGCTTAACCGGCTGGGAGTGAGGGCCTGCTGGCAGGCGAATTTGCGGCTTTAATCGCCCGCACGCAGGCTCCTGCCTCAGATCGTCCGTGGGCTCAGCGTGAACGCAACGTCGACTCAGAGCTTGTCCGGTATGATTGCGCTCACCTCGCCGTTGACGCGTACGGTGACTTTTTCGGGGGACCGCGAGGTGAGGCGGTAGGTGGTGACACGACCGGCTTTCCACGCGAGGTCGACCGTGATGCCGCCGCGGGCGCGGAGGCCGCGGACCTCGCCTTCGGGCCACGATGTCGGGAGCGCAGGGAGGAGGTCGATTTCGCCAGCGTGACTTTGCAGGAGCATTTCGGCGAGGCCGGCGGTGGCGCCGAAGTTGCCATCGATTTGGAACGGTGGGTGAGCGTCAAAGAGATTGGGATACGTGCCGCCGCCAGTGGCGCTGATGCCTTGGGTGCCGGTGCTGACAGGGGTGAGCTGGATCCGGAGGATTTTTTCGCAGCGGTCGCCGTCGCGGAGGCGGGCCCAGAGGTTAAGTTTGTAGGCGAGGCTCCAGCCGGTGCCGGCGTCGCCGCGGGCGTCGAGAGATTGGCGGGCGGCTTCGGCGAGTTCGGGCGAGTGGCGCACGGAGATTTCGTGGCCGGGGTAGAGGCCCCAGAGGTGGGAGATGTGGCGGTGGGTGGGCTCGGCTTCTGGATAGGCTTCGAGCCATTCCATGATGCGGCCATCGGTGCCGATGCGAGTGGGAGCGAGGCGGGCGCGTTGGGCGGCGAGTTCGGTGGTGAACGCTTCCTCGGAGGTGAGTCCGAGGATTTTCGCGGATTCGATGGTGGCGTGAAAGAGGTAGCGGAGGAGCTGTTGGTCGATGGTGGGGCCGAGGCACACGTTGGCGCGTTGGCCGTCGGGGAGTAAAAAAGCGTTTTCGGGTGAGTGGGAAGGGGCGGTGACGAGCCATTGGTTGTTCGGTTCGGCGATAAGGAGGTCCGAGTAGAATTGCGCGGAGCCCTTCAAGATGGGGTAGATGCGGGCGAGGAATTTTTTGTCACCGGTGAAGAGCCAGTGATCCCAGAGGTGTTGGCAGAGCCACGCGGAGCCGCTGTGGGCGGAGCCCCCACTGGCGGATTCGCCGGGGGCGGTGAAGCCCCAGGGATTCGCGAGGACGTGGGCGACCCAGCCGCGGGCGCCGTAGTATTTCTGAGCAGTGACGGCACCGGGTTTTTGCAGTGACTCGATGAACGCGAAGAGCGGCTGGGCGAGGTCGCCGAGGGCGCACACCTCGGCGGGCCAGTAGTTCATCTGGAGGTTTACGTTGAGGTGCCAGTCGGCATTCCACGGGGCTTGGATTTCCTCGGCCCAGAGGCCTTGGAGATTCGCGGGGAAACCGCCGGGGCGCGACGAGGCGATGAGGAGGTAGCGGCCGAAATCGAAGAAGAGGGCGGCGAGGCCGGGGTCGGCGGAGCCGGCTTGGAGAGCGGCGAGGCGCGCGGGGGTCGCGAGCGCGGAGGTGGTCGCGTCGGTGGAGCCGAGACGGAGGGAGACGCGGTCAAAGTAGCGTTGGTAGTCGGCGAGGTGGGCGGCGCGGAGGGCGGTAAAGTTTTTCCCGGCGGCGCGCGTGAGGTCGTCGTTGGCGGCAGTGGCGGGGTCGTCGTCGCGGCGGTTGGCGAAGGAGCGGATATCCGTGATGGCGGTGAGGAGGAGGACGACTTGGGTGGCGTCGCGGATCTGGAGCGTGGTGGCGGTGGCGGAGAGATCGCCGCTGGGCATGAGTGCGCGAAGCCGTGCGGCGTAGCGAACGCCGGTGTGGGTGCTGTCGGCGGAATCTTTTCCGTCGAGGAGTTGGCCGGTCATGATAAGCTGGTCGGGGCCCTCGGAGGCTGTGGTGAAACGTTCGGGGCGATCGAGGGCGACGTCGAAGTTGAGGGCGCCGGGTTGGTCGGCCGTGAGGCGGACGACGATGACCTCGTCGGCGGCGCTGACGAAGATTTCGCGGGTGTAGGTGATTGCGCCGAGACGGTAGGTGATACGCGTGATGGCGGTGGCGAGGTCGAGTTCGCGGCGGTAGTCGGTGGCCGGCGAAATGAGCGCAGCGGGATTTTCGATTTTCGATGGGGCGGACGCGGGCGGTGCGGGGTAATGAAATTTCAGGCGAAGATTACCGAGGGTTTGGTAGGAACCGTAGGGGGCGTTGGCGCCGCGACCTTGGGCGGAACCGAGGCCGGCGCTGGTGAAGTGTTGGTTGACGAGGGCCTCGGCCTCGACGTTTTTTCCTGCGAGGAGGAGGCGACGGATTTCGGGGAGAGACCTGAAGGCTGCGGGGCGGTCGGCGTCTTGAGGCGAGCCGGACCACATGCCGGTTTCGTTGAGGACGATGCGTTCTTCGGCGATGCCTCCGAAGACCATGGCGCCGAGGCGACCGTTGCCGAGCGGAGTAGATTGGGTGAAGTGCGCGGCGGGGGTATCGAACCAGATGAGGTGTTCGGCCGAGGCGCGGAGGGCGGATACGCTGATGGCGACGAAGGTGAGGGCGGCAACGAAGGAGCGTGCGCGCGGGTGCGCGGAAATGATGAGAGGCGATGCCATGCGAGAGGCGCGAATGAGCCAAGAAAGCACGTGGAGGCCGGGGCGCGCGGGGCGGATAATCGGCGGTTGGGGAACCGCCGCTCCGTCAATAGCCCACCGCTTTGGAGTCGCCGCGGCGAAGGTCCGACGCACCGAGGCGAAGGTGGGTCTCAGGGTCGACCATAACCGTCTCGGCGTCGCCTTGGTAGGCACCTTCGTAGCTGGCGCGTTCCTTGAAGGAATGGCCGAGAGATTTTAGAATGTTGGCGGTGTCGGTGCTGAGGCCGTTGCGCTCGTAGCTCAGAGAGTCGGGCATCCACTGATGATGGATACGCGGGGACTCGACGGCCTGCGTGATGCTCATACCGAAGTCGATCACGTTACTCACGATTTGGAGCACGGTGTTGATGATGGTGGGACCGCCCGGGCTGCCGGTGACGAGGAAGAGTTTTTTGTCTTTGAGGACGATGGTGGGCGTCATCGAGGAGAGCGGGCGCTTGCCGGGGACGATGGCGTTGGCGGGGCCTTGGAGGAGTCCGAACATATTCTTCACGCCGACCTTGGCGGTGAAGTCATCCATTTCGTTATTCATCAAAATGCCGGTGCCCGGAATGGTGACGCCGCTGCCGTACCCGCCGTTGAGGGTGTAGGTGTTGGCGACGGCGTTGCCGTCGGCGTCGACGATGGAGAAGTGGGTGGTCTCGGTGGATTCTGGCGCGAGGCGCGCGAGTGGAGCGTGGAGCGTGGAGCGTTGAGCGTGGGAAAGACCGGGGGAGCCGGGCGGGAGCGAGGTGAGTTTTACGGAGCCGAGACCGGGTTCGATTTTTTCGGAGGGCGTGGCGTGGGTCGGGGAGAAGTCGGCCATGCGTTTTTTCAGGTAGGAGCGATCGAGGAGTTCGGCGACGGGGATTTTGACGAAATCGGGGTCGCCGAGGTATTCGGCGCGATCGCGAAAGGCGCGGCGCATGACTTCAGTGAAGAGGTGATATTTGGCGGCAGACTGTGCGCCCAGCGCGCCGACGTTATGCGGCTCGAGCATCGCCAACATCTGGAGGAGCGCGATGCCACCGGAGCTGGGCGGGGGCATGGTGATGATGTCGTAGCCGCGGTAGGTGCCGCGCAACGGTGTACGTTCGGCGACGTGGTAGGCTTGCAAGTCGGCGAGGGTGATGAGGCCGCCGTTTTTCTTCATGGCCTCGGCGATGAGGCGGGCGGTCGTGCCCTCGTAGAATTCGCGCGGGCCGTTTTTTTGGAGGCGGGCAAACGTGGCGGCGAGGTCGGGTTGTTTCCAGAGATCGCCCGGTTTCCAGAAAGCGCCGCCGTTGAGGAAAATCTTTTTCGATTCGTCGAATGGAGTGAGGAGTTTGGCGTGGGTCCGGTGGAGGGCGGCGGCGATGGGCGTGACGCGGTGGCCATCGGCGGCGAGGCGGCGAGCTGGTTCGCAAACATCGGCCCAAGACAGTTTGCCCGAGCCGTATTTTTCCAGGGCGAGCGCGAAGCCGGCGACGGAGCCGGGGACGCCGCTGGCACGCCAACCGACGGTGGAGGAGGCGGGGCCGGACAGGACATTACCGTCGGGCCCGACGTACATGTCGCGGGAGGAGGCGGCGGGTGCGCTCTCGCGGTAGTCGAGGGCCACGGAGCGGCCGTCGGCGAGGCGGATGAGCATGAAACCGCCGCCGCCGATATTGCCGGCGAAGGGATGCACGACCGTGAGTGCGAGGCCGGTGGCGACAGCGGCGTCGATGGCGTTGCCGCCGCGTTGGAGCATTTCGAGGCCGGCGAGCGAGGCGAGTTCGTGCACGGAGGTGACCATGCCATGCTCGGCCTCGACCGGAGCGCGTTGGGCGCGAAGGGAGGGCGCGAGGGTGAGAGCAAGGGCGAGCAGGCCCGTGGCGAGGAAGCGCAGGCGAGGGGAAGGATGCGACATGGCGGGAAGATGGCACAATCCCGACGGCGAATGCAAATGTTGGGCGGGTGTTTCCTAGTGACGTTGCGGGCACGAGACGGCTCCGCCGCGATCGGGGGTGTGATCAACGGCATCCTCTGGAGGGATGTGGTGGGGGACTACGATGCCCCCACGTTTTTCGTGCGTGCGAATCACGTGACGAAGGCTTTTCCGCATAAGACCCACGTTGCGTGAGATGGGAACGAGTGTCGAAACACCACTCGCTCACGCTCGCAGGAGCCGGCGGTCGGTGGAGCCCCATTCAAGTCCAGCGCAGTGGGCGTCTGGCTGGAGCGGCACGGGTGGCGACAGGGCGATGCGAGCTGCTTCGCGCGGGAAACCTGACGGTGGTGGGGGAGCCGCCGGTCCGTTGGGAACGCGGTCAGGTTGACCGCGCTGCCCCACGTCACTGCGCGGGCGTGAGACGGGCGATGCGCTCGCGGAAGAGCACGTAGAGCGCTCCGTCCGGTCCACCGATCACGTGGCGGATGCGGTTGCTGTCCGTCTCGCCCTTAAAGATGACTTCCTGGCTCACGAGCTTGTTGCCCTTGAGCTCGAGGCGGCGCAGCTCTTTCGCGGCGAGCGACGCGACGAACAGGCTATTTTTCCACTGCGGGAAAAGATCGCCCGAATAGAAACTCGCGCCGCACGGCGCGATCGACGGGAGCCAATACGTGACGGGCTGCTCCATCCCTTCCTTGGTGGTGCCCTCGCTGCCCGGCATGGGAGCGCCCGCGTAATCCATGCCCCAGGTGATCACGGGCCAGCCGTAGTTGCGGCCGGGCAGGACGAGGTTCACTTCGTCGCCGCCGCGCGGTCCGTGCTCAAGGTCGTAAAGATCGCCGGTGGCTGGATGCATCGCGAGGCCCTGGGGATTGCGGTGGCCGTAGCTCCAGATCGAGGCGAATCCCTTGTCGCCTTTCACGAACGGATTGTCCGCGGGCACCTTGCCGTCATCCATCAGACGGTGAACCTTGCCCATCACGACGCCGAGGTTTTGCGCATTCGGTCCATTGCCGCGCTCGCCGATGGTGAAGAAAATATGGCCCTTGCCGTCAAACACGATGCGGCCGCCGAAGTGGTTGCCACCGCTGGGATACATTTCGACGGGCGCTTGGAAAATAGTCTGTTGGTCCACGAGCGCGTTGCCCTTGATTTTTCCGCGGATGACGCGGGTGAGACTGACTGGCTTGCCGTCGAGGGTCTGCGGATCACTGAAGGCGAAATAAAGCCAGCCGTTTTTCGCGTAGTCGGGATGCGGCACGACGTCGAGCAGCCCGGCTTGGCCGCCGGTTTCGACCGCAGGCAAGCCGATCAGCGGGCGAGCGGCGCGTTTGCCCTTATCGATCAGGTAGGCGTAGCCGAGCTTTTCCGTGACGATGGCCTTGTCGGCGCCGAGAAACGCGAGCGACCACGGCTCGACGAGATCGGCGACCCACGTATCGACGTGAAAATTATGGAGCTGGCTCTTGCCGTCGAAGGCGTCGGGGAGTTTCTCGATTTTGATCTGGCCGCGTTTGAACAGGAACTGCTGCTCGCGGATGTAGATCACCATCGAGCGGATATCCTTGTCGCTGAGCGCGGCGCCCCAGGGCGGCATTTCCTTCTCGGGGTAGCCGAGCTTGATGCTCTTCGCGATACTCTCGTCGTCATTGCCGTGGAGATACTGCTCGTTGAGCAGCGACGGCACCTTGTTGTTGGCCGGCGTCATGCCACCCTCAAGTTTCGCGCCGTGGCAGTTGGCGCAGTTTTGGGCGTAGATTTCGGTGATTTTGCCCGTGGTGCGCACGTTTTGCGCGATGGCCAAGGAGAGCGGCGTGAACGCTGCGGCGAAATAGAGGAGGGAGGAGGGGCGCATGGGATGAAGAGAGAAGGAAAAGGGGTGTCGCGAGAGACGCAATGTCAGGTTAAAAGATCCTGCGTCATTTTTAAGACGGCCAAGGCGAACCGGGCGGGCCGAAGCGCGTGTCGGGCGGGAAGGGGAGGTCGAAGTATTCGGCGAGCACGCGGAGGAGTTCTTCGGGCGTGGTGAGCGTGCGCTTTTCGGCGCGGCCGTCCGTGTAGCGAATGACGAAGTCGCGGTTGAGAATCGCGTAGCGGCAGTCGGTCCCGGCGCGAGCGGCGGTGAGATTCAGCCGGAAACGTGACTGGGGGTGGGTGCTCGTGAACCAGTTGCCTAGTTCGAAGTCGATCGTGGGCACGGGATCGGGGGCGAATTGGTAGACGTCGACCCACGAACCGTCGTGGAGAGTTTGGTGGACGACCACGGTGCCGCGTTGGATGAGGCGGCGTGGTTCGATGGAGCCGGCTTGCGCGCGGTCGAATTCGAGGGCGAGCGGAGTGATGAGGGAGCGGCTGCCGAAACCCACGTCGGCGATCATCGCGCGGTCGCGGAGGTCCACGCGCAGGACCATGTGTATCAGCGCGGTGGTGACGTCGTCAGGGATTTGCCAGCGCACGCGGGCGAGGAGTTGCGTCACGGGGAAGCCGAGGGAGCGGAGCACATCGCGGAGGAGGGCATTTTGTTCAAAACAATAGCCGCCACGGCGGGCATGGACGAGTTTGTGTTCGATGGCCGCGAGATCGATGCTGATGGAGCGGCCGAGGAGGACGTCGATGTTTTCGTAAGGAATGGCGCGCGCGTGGTGTTGATGGATCGCGGTCAGGTTCGCGAGCGTCACGTCGCGCGGGCCGGTGTAGGCGATGCGAGCGAAGTAGGCCTCGAGATCGGGGGTAGGCGCGGACATGGCGGAAATTTTTGGGGAGTCGCGGTGAAACGCTGGGCAGCGATGGGGTGTCATCGTTGGGCGGGCGGACGAGACGCGTGCCGATGATTGAGGGGACTTATTCCGCGTTGCGTTCGAGAATGAGCCCAATGACGGGTTTTTCGAGGAGTCGTCTTGCGGGGCGATTCAGGGCGTAAACAACGCCGGTAAGCAGGCTCCTACCTCGCGCTATTTAAGCGCATCTGGAACCCGACGACGGTGGCGGCGTGCACGGGTGGGTTCTTCATTCTCAGGTCGACCTCGACGATTTTTTGGCGTTGTGCCGAGCGCCGTTGGCAGTGGCCAGGAGGCTGGGCTGTTTGCTGATGTGTCGGCCGGATCGGAGGCGCGGATGGCCGCGGCTCGGATCGGTCATCTATAGTTTTACGGTGCGGCCCTCGCGGAAGGAGAGGTCGGCGGCGAGCACGATGCGGAGGCTGTCGATGGCGCTCTGCCAGTGCGCGCTGAGATCCGTATTTTCGCGGATCGCGCGGAGGAAGACCTCTTGTTCGCGGCGGCAGAGCTCGTCGTGGTTAGGCTCGTCGGTGACGTCGATGATTTCGTCGGCCTGGGCGAACTGGCCGTCGGGGCCGCGGAGCGCATGGTGGAGGCGAATCGACTCGGTCTTCGAGTGCGAATCGACATCGGCGGATTTGCCGGCGGCAGCGGCGGTGGCGGCGACGATGCTGACGCAGCCGCGCGGGCCGATGACATCTTTCACAAAGAAGGCGGTCTCGCTCATCATCGGGCCCCAGCCGGCTTCATACCAGCCGACAGAGCCGTCGGCGAAAGTGACCTGGAGGTGGCCGTAATTGATTTGGCCCGGGACGATTTCCTCGGAGAGGCGGGCGCCGATGCTGGTGACGCTCATAGGGCGGGACCCGGTCATGCGGCACATCACATCGACGTAATGAACGCCGCAGTCGACGATGGGCGAGGTGGTGCGGAGGAGATTTTTATGCGTCTCCCAATTGGGGCCGGAGCTCTGCTGGTTGAGGTTCATCCGCATCACGAGGGGTTTGCCCAGCGTGTGCGCGAGCTCGGTGAATTTTTTCCACGACGGGTGGACGTGGAGGATGTAGCCGACGACCAATGCGCGCTGCAAGCGACGGGCGGTGGCGACGACGCGTTCGCAGTCGGAGAGGGTGACGGCGACGGGTTTTTCGAGGAAGACGTGGGCGCCAGCTTCCATCGCGGCGACGGCATAGTCGGCATGCGTCTCGGCGTAGGTGCTGATGCAGACGGCGTCGGGTTTGGTGCGCGCGAGGGCGTCGGCGTAGTCGGAGAATTCGGCGTAGCGGCGATCGAACTCGAGATTGAGTTTCTCCCGGGAGGAAGGGCCGCGGGAGACGAGCCCGACGATTTCGAAGTCGTCGGACATTTTGTGGTAGGCGCGGGCGTGTGAGACGCCCATGTGGCCGCAGCCGACGACGAGAATGCGAAGTTTTTGAGACATGGTGAAACGAAACTACGGATTAGAAATTAACCACGAATGGACACGGATACTGAAAAAATCCGCGGTGGGTGGGCTGCGGACATCCGTGTTTATCCGTGGCCATCCGTGGTTGAAAATTCTCAATGCGGGGCGGAACCAGCGGGGATGGCTGCGCCGGGGCCGGAGGACGGCGGGCGGAAGAAGAGGGCGAGGCCGATGGCGGCGATGGAGGCGGTCGCGAACGGCACGAGGAAGAGGCCTTTGAAATCGATCACGCCGGCTTTGGTGTAGATGTCTTGCATGAGCCACGGGCAGATCGAGAAGGCGAGGAGTGCACCGAGGCCGAGAATCTGGAGGTTGAAGAGGCCCTGGGCGCTCGAGCGGATGTCCTTCGGGAAATAGGCGTCGACGAAGATATAGACCGTCGCGAAGAAAAATGCGTAGCAAACGCCGTGGAGGACTTGGATCAAAATGATCGCCGCCGTGCTCTGCGGCATGAACGCGTAGACGGCGAAGCGGGCGGCGTGGCCGAGGATGCCCACGATCATCGTGGTGCGCCAACCGAACTTCTTCAGGGTCGCACCGAGGACGAACATCGTGAGGATTTCGGCGACTTGACCGATACTCATGATGGGCGCGATCCAGTTGGAAGCGATGCCGACGCCGCCGTCTTTGACCGGCGTGCCGAGGAAGACGCCCGTCCAACTGAAGTAGCAGTTGTGCACGAAAGAATCGGCCAACGTGACGAGCCAGAGGACGAGAATGAACGGGTGCTTGAGGAGCTTGAGGGCTTCGAGCCAGGCGAGTTTTTCGGCGGTGCCGGCGGCCGCGGCGGGTTTTTTCGCGGTGCGCGGGAGGGTGAGGCTGAAGGCGGCGAGCGCGAGGGAAGCCAGGCCGGCGACGATGAACGTCCACTTGGTGGCGGCTTTCGCGGCGTCACCGGTGAGGGGATTCGCGAGGGCTTTGCCAAGCCAATCGACGAGGCCGACGGGGTGGGCGGCGTCGACGGCGGCCCAGTTGACGAAGATGAACGTGAAGGGCCACGCGGCGAGAATCCAGCCGACGGTGCCGCCCATGCGCACGATCCCGAATTCCTTTTCCGGGTTCTTCATATTGGCGAACGCGATCGAATTGGTGATCGAGATCGTCGGCACGTAGAGGAGGCAGTGCACGAGCATCAGCAGGAAGAACGGGAGAAACTCTTTGGTGAAACCGCAGCCGAGAATCGCCAAGCCGCCGATGAGGTGGGAGAAGGCGAGGAATTTCTCGGGGTTAAATTTCCGGTCGGCCCACTGGTTGCTGAAGAACATGCCGACGATCGAGGCGACCGGGAAGGCGTTCAGAATCAGCGACTGTTGGCCGGGCGTGAAGCCGAGGCTCGGGAGGTAGCCGAAGATCAACGGGAGCCACGCGCCCCAGATGAAAAACTCGAGCACCATCATGAAGAAGAGGCGGCCTTTAGGGGAAGATTCGGAGGAGGACATAAAGGTGAGACGAGGAGGGCGGAAGTTTGCGGCGAGGGGGGAGAGGGACCGAAGGAACGAGCAGAGAAAGAACGTGGCACGGGCGCGCGGCGCGGGGCGAGCCCGAAGATGCAGGAGTTGCGTGGTCGTCGAGAAGTGGCGTGACCGCGGGACCCGAGCGTGGGTAGGCTGGGTCTCTAATGAGTGCGTCCACTACCGATCCGAAAAAAATCCTGCGCGAACTGGTCGCGTTGCCGAGTGTGCATCCGGAGGCGGATGCGGCGGGGACGGTGCCGGGGGAAGCGGCGATGGCGGCGTGGATGGCGGATCATTTGAGGACACTCGGGGCGGCGGTGAAAATTTCGCTGATTGCGCCGGGGCGGCCGAGTGTGGTGGGCGTGTTTGAGCCGATGCGGAAGGCGCGGGCGACCGTGGTGTTCGCGCCGCATCTCGACACGGTGGGCGTGCGCGGGATGACGGTGCCCGCGTTTAAGCTCACCGAAAAAAATGGCCGGCTGCATGGTCGCGGGGCGTGCGACACGAAAGGGCCGACGGCGGCCATGCTCGCGGCGGTGGGTGCGTGGCTAAAATCAGCGGAGCGGCGGACGGCGGATATCCGCTGGGTCGTCGCGGCGACGGCGGGGGAAGAGCAAGGGAGTCTGGGCGCACAGGCGCTGGTGAAGGCGGGGTTTCGGGCGGACTTTGCAGTGGCGCTGGAGCCGACGGATTTGCAAGTGGTCTTTGCGGCGAAGGGCGTGCTGCGCGTGTGGATCGCGGTGCCTGGGCGCGCGGCGCATGGAGCGAAGCCGGAGCGGGGTGATAATGCGGTCTATCGTGCGCTGCCGCTGGTGCAGGCGCTGAAGGACGAACTGGCGCCGTGGCTCGCGGCGCAACGGCATCCGGTGTTGGGTGGGTGCAGCCTGAATCTGGGGATTTTGCAGGGTGGGGGTGAACTCAACATGGTGCCGGCGCTGTGTAGGATCGGATTGGATATCCGGGTGCATCCCGGGTGCTCGGCGGCGGAAGTGCGGCGGCGCATTGCGGAGTTGGTCGCGACGCATGCGCCGAAAGCGAAGGTGAGTTTGCACCGCGAAGGGCCGGCGTTTGTGACGGAGAAAACGGAGCCGTGGGCGCGGCGGTTGCGCGCGGTGGGGCGCGGATGGGCGGCGGCGGACTGGTTTTGCGATGCGAATATTTTCGCGGCGCAAGGGATGCCGGCGGTGGCGTTTGGGCCTGGGAGTATCCGGCAGGCGCATACCAAGAATGAGTTTATTGAGGAGCGGGAGCTGATGGCCGGGGCGGCGGCGTTCGGGGCGTTTATGCGGAGTGGCGGCGGCGGGTAGATTGGCCTGCGGGTGTGAGGATGCGCTTTGCGCTTTCGACAGAAATATTTTCTGCCACGGTCCGGCGTCACATGGTTTCCACTACGCCGGTTGCGCGCAATCCCGACCGCACGCGCCGCCTCTTACGGGCAGCCCTCAAGCGGTTTGCGCAGCAGGGGTTTCACGCGGTGTCAGTCGATGCGATCGTCGATTTGGCCAAGGTGAACAAGCGGATGGTTTACCATTATTTCGGGAGCAAGGACGCGCTGTTTGAGGCGGCGCTCGTCGCAGTGTAGGGGCGCATTGGGTCGATCGAATTGCACGCGGTAGAGCTGGGGCGCGATCCGGCGGAGAAACGGGCGCGGCTGTGGGAACGTTATTTCGCGTTTTTGGACGATGAGCCGGAGTTCACGCGCCTACTCCAGTGGGAGAATTTTGAAAAGGGACGTCACCTCACGAAGGCGAATCACCTGCTGATCCCCTTCATCGGCCTGTGCTTCATCGATCACTGGAACCGCTTCTCGTGGTCACAGAGTCTGAATCTGGACCTCGGCGACGTGGACGTGAAGCGGTAGGGTGCGGCGGCGTCAGAGGGTCTCGAGCAGCGACTTCAGATTGTGGAGACAGGTGCGGCTAGCGACTTCGCCGCCGTGGGAGAAGGCGTGGCCGGCGGGGAGGTGGAGGAGCTTCTCGTCAATTTTTTCGAGGCGCCAATGAGTCTCGAGGGAGAGGAGGCCGGAGTAACCGGTCGTGCGAAGGGCGCGGAGGTGGGCGCGCCAATTGACTTCGCCGAGACCGACGGGCGTGCCAGTCGCGATGTGCCCGGAGGTCAGCGGGGAGTGGGCACCGGGGGCAGTCGTGGCGGTGTGGCGGAGGGCGTCTTTGACGTGGAGGTGGAAGAGGCGGGGAGCGAGGCGGACGAGGTCGGCGGGCGTGGCGGGGGCGGCGCTGGGTACGTAGAGGACGTTGCACGGATCCCAAATGGCACCGACACAATCGGCCGGGAGCGGGGCGAGAATGGCGAGCGTTTCTTCGGCCGTGGCGGCGAGGCAGGAGTGTTCGTTCTCGACGCCGAGGCGGATGCCGGAGCCGGTGGCGAGTGCGACGAGGCCGTGGAGGTGCTCGATCACGCGCTGCTGTTTCGCGGGCTCGGCGGGATGGGGTGTGCGGAGAAACGTGAAGACGCGGAGGAGGTCGGCGTTGAGCTCGTGGGCGACCTCGAGGCTGCGTTTGAAAATGTCGCGGTGGGCGGCGATCGCGGCGGCATCGTCGAGATCGCATTTAAAGACGGGCGTGGCGCACCCGACGACGCGCCAACCTTCGGCGCGGGAGGCGGTGTTGACCTCGGCGATATCGGACCGGGTGAGGTCTTTGAAGGCGCGGCCGTTGAGGCTGCGGAGTTCGATGCCGGGGAGGCGGAATTCGCGGACGAAGGCGGAGATGACGGGAAGGTCTTGGGAGACTTCGTCGGAGATGATCGTGATGGTGTCGGGAAATTTCATGGACGGAGAGCGTAGGCGGAAGACGGAGGTTTTACCGCTAAGGGGTTTCGCCACGGGGGCGAAACCTTATTCACCCCTCCGGCTGGGCGGCTGGGGATAAGGTGGTGGGTTCGCTGATGGCGAACGGGAAGATGACGGGGGGCGGGAAATTATTTCGCGCCAGCTTTTTTGAGAACTTCGGCGAGGGTGACGGGGGCGCCGCCGCGGCGTTTGCTTTCGTCGGCGGCTTCCATGAAGGCGATGAGCTCGAGGGTGGTCTCGGGGGCAACCGGCGAGATGCGGGTCTGGAGGAACTTCATGATTTCGGCGGTGAGGCCGTAGTAGTTTTGTTTCTCACCGGCGGTGGCGACGCCCTTGGTGCCGACGGCGGTCACGCCGTAGCCCTTGAAGGTTTTGCGGTTGCCCTGCGCAATACCCACGCGTCCGTCCGACCAGACGCCGGTGATGATGTCGGTGTTTTCCGCGCGGGTGCGTTGGACGGACACGCAGCCGGGCCCGAGGACGGTGTAGAGGGCCTCGACGCAGTGGATGCCATACCAGAAGAAGTCGGGATGGTGCGGCTCGAATTCGGCGGGCCCGATGGAGTAGACGGAGGTGATGTCACCGATCTTGGCGAACTTGGAGGCGAAGGTTTCGGGTGGATACCGGAGTGACGAAGAACTGAAGAGCGGGATTTTGTGTTCGCGGGCGAGGCGGACGATTTCGACGGCGTCTTTGAGGGAGCCGGCGAGGGGCTTGTCGATGAAGACGGGTTTTTTCGCGGCGAGGGTCTGGCGGAATTGTTCGAGGTGGGGGCGGCCGTCGACGCTTTCGATCAGGATGGCGTCAACGTTGGCAGAGAGTTCCGCGATCGTGGCGTAGATTTTGACCCCATATTTTTCGACGAGCTCCTTGGTGTAGCCATCGACGCGGGAGGCGCTCGATTCGATATCGGGGCTGCCGCCTTTGAAGGCTGCGACGACTTTCCCGCCGGGAACGTGGTTGGGGGCGGCGGGGTCGTTGAAGGTTTTGGTAAACGCGATGACGTGCGAGGTATCGAGGCCGATGATACCGAGGCGGAGCGGGGCCGGATCGGCGGCGCGGAGGGGCAGGAGCGCGAGGAGGATGGAGGTGAGGAGGAAGCGCATGGGATTGAGGGTTTTGGATTTGGGGTTGGGGCTAGGCGAGGAAAGAGGCCGCGGCACTGTCGATGTAGAGGGTGGCGTCAGGATGGAGGCGGAGGATCGAGGCGGGGCATGCGGTCGTGATCGGGCCCTGCACGGTGGCGCGCACGGCGTCGGCTTTACGAGGACCGGGGACGTGAACGCTGAGGCGTCTCGCTTGGCGGAAAATGGAGATGGTCAGGGTGAACGCGTGGAGTGGAACGTCGGCGAGGGTGGGGAAGCAGCCGTCGTTGACCTGTTGTTGGCGGCAGCTGAGGTCGAGCTCGACGACTTTTACGAGGTGGGGGTCCTCGAAGTCGGCTACGGGCGGATCGTTGAAAGCGATGTGGCCATTTTCGCCAATGCCCATGCAGATGAGATCGATGGGTTTTTCGCGGAGGAGGGCGGTGTACCGGGCGGCGACGGTGGTGGCGTCGGGCTGTTCGGCGGGGAGGGGGTGGAAGCGCGCGATGGGGACGTGGCGCAAGAGGTGCTGCTGAAGGTAGTGACGAAAACTTTGCGGGTGGGCGGCGGTCAGGCCGACGTAGTCGTCCATGTGAAATGCGGTGATGCGCGACCAATCGAGAGCGAGACCGCATTGGGCGGGGTCGATGAGAGCTGCGAGGAATTGGTCCTGCGACGGAGCGCAGGCGAAGATGACGCGGGCTTCGCCTTGGCGGGCGATGACGCCGTGGAGGTGGGCGGCGACGGCGCGCGCAGCGGCGCGCCCGAGGGCGGGACGGTCGGCGTGGACTTCGACTGCGAGGCGGCCGGAGGTGAGATAGTGCGGAGCGGTGACGGGCATGGCGGATGAAAGGTAATGACCAATGACTAAGGTCTAATGACGAATGTCGAGACTAGGGAGAGTCAGGCCGAAGGCGGCGGCGGGGGCGGTGGACCAGAGGGCTTGGGCGGCGGCAGGGGCGAGTCCTAGCCATGCGGATACATGGCGGACGCCCTCGTCGGGGGTGAGCGTCGAGCCGGCGAAGCCTTGGCCGCCGGGTTGACGGGCGATGCGGTCGGGGCCGACGTCGATTTCGTGAGGACCGATGGTGTAGCGGCCGGGACCGGCGCCCGCGCCGGCCATGGCGTCGGTGGTGAAAAGGATGCGGCCGGCGGGTTTGGCGCGGAAAAAATTGCGGAGTGCGAACGGGGGCAGATGAACTCCGTCGGGAATGAAGCAGGCGGTGAGTTCGTCGCGGGCGAGGAGGCGTTGGACGATGTTGTCGTGGCGGTGGAGTTGGAGTGGGCAACCGTTGCCGACGTGGGTGGCGAAGCGGGCGCCGGCGCGGATGGCTTCGTCGATCTGGGCTTCGGTGGCGTTCGTGTGTCCCAGCGAAATATGAACGCCCGCGCGCGTCAGGGTGGCGATGAACTCGGCGCTGCCGGGCCATTCGGGGGCGACGGTGACGAGGCGGATGCGACCGTTGGCGGCGGCTTGGAGGCGCGCGAATTCGGTGAGCGACGGAGCGTGCATCGGCGCGGCGGGGTGGGCGCCGCGGTAGCCGGGCTCGGGACTCAGCCACGGACCTTCGAGGTGGTAGCCTAGAATCGCGGTAGCGGAGGCGGGCGAAGCGGCGCAGAGTTTTTCAAATGCGGCGAAACGGCGAGCGAGGGCATCGCTGTCGTCGGTGATGAACGTCGCGAAGATGCCGGCGGTGTGATGGTGGCGGAGCGTCGCGACGGCGTGGTCGAATTGCGTTACGGTCAGGTCGTCGCGTTGAAAATCGACGCCGCCGAAACCGTTGACTTGAAAATCGAAGAGACTGGCGGGAGGCATGCGGGAAGAGGGGAGACGGGGAGGACGGGAAAGATTGTGGAAGACTCGGGAGAGTGTGAGCCGGGGAGTTTAGGCGAGCCAGCGAGCTAGGTTGGCGGCGACAAAGTCGTCGTCAACGAGCCACGGATAGGTGTGGGCGACGCGGGTGATCTCGGCGGACTGACCGGGGGAGAGTCGTTCGTGCGGGTCGAGGCACGCGGTGGTGGCGAGGAGGCCTTGGCGGCGGAGCGCCTCGTGGATGCCGGGGAGACAGCCGGCAAATTGATGGGCGGCATCGAAGAGCGCGGCGTTGGCGTCGGTCAGGGCGGCGTTGCGGTCGAGCCAAGTGGCGTCGAGGTGAGGACGGAGGCGGGCGCGTTTGAGGTCGGCGAAGAGGCGGACGGCAGCGTGGGTCCAGACGCCCCATTGGCCGAGGAGGCCGCCGTCGATGTGGCGCGTGCGCCCGGCGAAGGTGAACGGAGTGAGGAGGTCGGCGAGGATGTTGTCGTCGTTGCCGGTGTAGAGGGCAACGTCGTCGCGGCCGGCAGTGAGGACGGCGCGGATAACGTCGAGTGTGCGGTAGCGGTTGAAGGGGGCGATTTTGATGGCGACAAGTTCCGGGATGTCGGCGAACGCGCGCCAGAACGTGTAACTGAAAACGCGGCCGCCGACGGCGGGTTGCAGATAGAAACCGAGGAGCGGAATCTCTCGGGCTACGGCGCGACAGTGGGCGAGGATTTTTTTCTCGGTGTCGGCGGGGGCGGTCCAGGCGCCGAGGCTGAGGAGGCCGGCGTGATAGCCGAGGGCACGGGCAGTGCGCGCTTCCGCGAGGGCTTGCGGGGTGCGGCCGCAGAGGCCGGCGATGAGCGCGAATGGGCGCGGCTGAGGCTGGGCGCGAGTGGGGGGCGGGCCCGAGAGCCAGGCGGCGGTGGTTTCGGCCGCGAGACGGAGGACGGGTTTATAGAGTGCGATGTGGGGATCGCGGATGGCGAACTGGGTGGAGTGAACGCCGACGGCAAGTCCGCCGGCACCAGCGTCGAGGTAGTAGCGGACGAGGGCGCGTTGGTGGGTTTCGTCCCAGCGGCGGCTGCGGGTGAGCGCGAGCGGAAGGGCGGGGATGAGTTGGCCGGCGCGGAGGTGGGAGCGGAGGGCGGGCGGGAGCACGGCGGCGACGGAGGGCAGGAGACGTGAAACGGGAGATGGGAGACGCGTGCGGAAATCAGTAGCGACCGTCGCGGCGTTCGAAGCCGGTGGGTTTGCCCCACGTCTCGCCGCCGGCGCGGAGCCATGCGACGATCCAGTCCATCATGGTGTCGATTGAGGTGATGGGTGCACCAAAGAGTTGGTGGGAACGGGTGGCGTTGTTAAGCCAGGCGGTGGCGGCTTCAGCGCCGGTCACGCTCCCGGCCACGCCGGCGATAGCGCCGAAGCGGTGGACGAGATCGCGCACGGAAAGAATCTCGGCCCCAGTGATGTTAATGGGCACGGCGGGGGAGCCGGCGAGCTCGAGCGCTTGGATGCTGTGGGCGACGGCGTCGGTCTGCCAGATGACGTTGACGTAGCCCATCGTGACGTCGACGGGTTGGTGGGCGAGGACGCGTTGAGCAATGTCGACCAGTAGGCCATAGCGGAACTCGACGGCGTAGTTGAGGCGAATCAGTGCGACCGGGTTGCCGTGCTCTGCCGCCGCGGCTGCAAAGACTTCCTCCCGGGACAAGCAGGAGGCCGCGTAGTCCCCGATGGGCGCGGGTGGCGTCTGCTCCGTGGCACCGCCTGATGCGGAGGTCACGAAAGGGTAAACGCAACCGGAGGAAAACGCGACGATGCGGGAGCGAGGGAAGCGGGCGGCAACGCGACGGGGCAGCTCGATGTTGACGGCGTGGAGCAGATCGAGGGACGAAGCGGTGCCAAATTTTACTCCGGCGAGGAAAAATACGGTGGGGGCCTCAGGCAACGCCGCGAGGTCAGCGGCGTCGGTGAGATCACACGCTAAGGATTCGATACCGCGCGAACTGAAAGCGGCGCGGTCACGCAGCGTGTTGAAGCGGGAGACGGCGATGACGCGATCGTTGCGGCCGAGTTCATTGAGCGTGCGCCGGAGCATGATCGTGAGATGGAGGCCGATCTTGCCGCCAGCGCCGAGCACGAGAAAGGGACCGGGTGTGCGGTCCAGCACTGCTCTGACGAGAGGCGTGGGCCGAGCGAGAAAATCGTCCACGGACTCCGCAGTGCACGGCAAGCGCGTTGGGGCCGACTGAAGCGAAGGGAAAACGGTCATCGAGTAACCAAGCAGTTATCAACAAGACCGTGCGCACAAGGGCATTTTTGAGCGGCCGTGAGATGGACTGCGATTGCGCAGCCACCTAAAAGCATGGTGCCCGGGACCGGACTCGAACCGGCACTTCCTTTCGGAAATCTGATTTTAAGTCAGAAGCGTCTGCCATTTCGCCACCCGGGCAACACGGCGGTGAACTTGAGAGCTGCGTTCGCGAATTGCGAGCCAAACCCAAGTGAGTTCAATGTTGAGCCTTGCCCGGGGCGGAGCGGGTGACCACGGTGCGCGCCAGTGAAAATTGGATTTCTCGGCGGGAGTTTCGATCCTGTACATTTCGGTCACCTGATGGCCGCACAAGACGCCTTCGAGCAGCATAAGCTGGACCGGCTCATTCTCGTGCCTGCCGCCCAGGCGCCGCTCAAGCCCCATGAAGTGCAGTCGTCCAGTGAGGCTAGGCTGGCGATGCTCCGCGCGGCGGTCGAGTGGGACTGCCGATTTGAGATTTCCGACGTCGAACTGCGACGTGGCGGGGTGAGTTACACGATCGACTCGGCTCGCTACTTTCGGGCGCTGTATCCGCATGATGATCTTTATTGGATCATTGGCGGTGATCAGTTGCCTAAATTGCATCTCTGGCAAAATATCAACGAACTCGTTGGCCTGATGGAGTTTATTTTTCTGGAGCGTCCGGGTATTCAAGTGCGAGCCCATCCGGAGATTCCGGGCCTGCGCTTACATCGTTGTGATGGTCACCTCTTGGCGATCAACTCCACTGAGCTGCGAGAGCGAACACGCCTAGGCTTGGCTTTGGATTATTTTGTGCCGCACAAGGCCATTGTTTACATTAAGGAAAAGGGATTGTATCGCGTCACTTCATGAAATCGAAATCGAAAAAACAAGCGACGCTTGAGCTGGTAAAACTTTGCTGTCGCGCACTCGACGACAAAAAAGCGGGGGATCTACGAGTGCTGGATGTCAGTGACCAATCGTCAATTACGGATTACTTGATTATTGCCACCGCCACGTCTGATCCGCATCTGCGAGCCTTGCGTGTTGAGCTGGAGAAAGTAATCGATGCCACGCGAACGCGAATTGTCGGCATCGAAACCTCGCTGGAGAGTGGCTGGACGGTGGTCGATGTGTTCGATCTCATGGTGCACCTTTTCTCGGCTGACCGGCGCGCTCATTATGGGCTCGAGAATCTTTGGAAGGATGCGGTCGAGGTTTCGGTCTCCAAAATGTTGGCTGTGGAGAAGCCAAAAATTGTGAAAAAGCGGGCAGTAGCTCCGCGCAAGACTCGCGTTGCGAAGAGGTAGCGGATAAATAGGGGCCCGTGCTCTTGCTGCGCTGAGTGGTACGACTGTAAAGCTTAGGGCGCGGTCTGCACAGGGTGTTGACCTTAAACTTAGAAACGTGTCGTGTTCGCCCGTCGCAGTCTTCGCATTCGAGCGTATCTCATCCGTCCCTAGACAACAATCAGTTGATCCCATGAAAAAGAACACGTTATCCGCGGGTTTTACCCTCGTCGAAATCCTGATCGTCCTTGTCATCATCGTCCTCTTAGCCGCAATGGCGTTTCCGGCGTTTCAAAAGGTCCGCACGTCCTCGCAGGACAAAGCGGTCCTCAATAATGCCCGCCTGTTGGCCGCCGCAGCGGATACCTATTTCCTCGAGAAGGGTGTCTCGACCGTGACTCAGGGTAATCTGGTGGGTCCGACCAATTTCGTGAAGGTCCTGAGTCCCGTAGCTAACGAGACCTATCCTGCTAATTACACGCAAGGCGTCACGATCACGGTCTCAGGCATTGCCGGAGCCCGCACGGTCACCTACGCGCCGTAATCGATTGCTCGTTTTGTTGTCCTAAGCCGTCCGCCCAAAAGGCGGACGGCTTTTTATTGCGGATTCTTATCGCCAACGGGCTTTTCATTTTCGAGCGCACCCGCATCCTTCCCCTTCGCATGAATCGAGACTCCTTGGCCCCTTTCGTTCAAGACCGGCGCGTGGGGTTGTTTTTACTTTCGACCGTCCTCGCCATGGTGCTCGGGTTCGTGGCGATACCGGACCAACCGGCGATCGTCTTCGTTTCCAAGGCCGGTTTTTGGTTCGTGCTGCTCGCTTTTGCGATTTTCGTGCACGCCCTGTGGCAGACTTGGGCCGATGAAATTCGGGGGCTGTGCTGGCGAACTGTCGACTGGACATCAGTCGCATTCGTCGGCGTCGGTGGCGTCATTTTGCTCGTTCACGAGACGTTCGGTTTCAAAATCGTGATGGATGAAATCATGCTGCTCGGAACGTCGATGAGCATGCATCTCGACAAGACTGTCCTTACGCCGATGCGCGGCAGCGATATCCAAGGCACCTTTGTCATCCTCGACGGTATGCTGGACAAGCGTCCGCTTTTTTTCCCGTTCCTAGTTTCACTCTTGCACGACCTGACAGGGTATCGACCCGCCAACGTATTTATTCTGAATAGCCTGCTCACCTTCGTCTTACTCGGTCTCGTCAACGCCACGGGACGACTGTTGGCGGGGAGGGTCGCCGGCTGGCTCGGGGTCGCGCTCTTGGCGGGCCTGCCGTTGCTCGCGCACAATGCGACGGGCGGAGGGTTTGAATTGCTCAACCTCGTGATGATTGTGAGCACGATGTTGCTCGGTGCACGATATGTCGAAAAAATGGATACTGCCTCGTTAACTGCGTTTTGTTTTTCTGCGCTCCTGCTGGCGCAGGTCCGCTACGAGTCCGTGATCTGGTTGCTCCCGGTTGCTTTGCTTGTGCTCTGGGTTTGGTTTCGAAAAGGACGCGCGATGCTCGGGTGGCCGGTGATCTTTGCTCCGCTGCTGATGATCCACTACCCGCTTCAGCACCGGATCTTTGACCTGCGGTTAGCCGCTTGGGAGCTGGGTAGCAAGCCAGGCGCCACGACGCCTTTTGCGCTGAGTTACGTCCCGGATAATATCTCGCACGCGCTCAATTATTTTTTTGGCAAAGCTGCCGAGCAGCCCAATTCCCTCGTGCTGTCGCTGTGCGGTTGCCTCGCGGTGCCCTTTTTCGCGCTGCTGGTGGTGAAACGCCTCCGCTCCCTTGCGACCGAATCCCCGACCGGCGTGGCGACGACTTTTTTCGCGATTGGTTTCGCGGTGCAATTCGCGCTCCTGATGAGTTATTTTTTCGGCCAGTTCGACAATATCGTCATTCGCCGGCTGAGCTTACCGACCCAACTTGGAATGGTCGTCGCAGTGCTCGCGGTCGTGCCCCAATTTTCCAAGCCGGCGGTTGTGCGGGGGCTCCTGGTGGTGGCGGTCTTCGGCTTGCTCGCACGCAGTGTTCCTGCGATGGCGGCGCACGCTTATTCGCAGGAATACCTGCCGGGAAAGGAAACGGCGTGGCGGCGCGAATTCATGGCCGGGCAGCCGAGGCACGACTATCTCGTGATCGATAACGACTCCATTCTCTGGATCGCCCACAAGATTTCTGCGACGCCGGTGTTGCAAGCGAAAGGCCCGCGCCGCGCCGCGCTCATCTTCCTGATGCGCAATCGCGCGTTCGCCGATATCTTTGTTTTTCAACGTTTCAACATCGACCCGGACACCGGGATTAAGACCCTGCGCGATGGCGATGATTTGGGCCCTGATTTCGTGCTGGAGACCTTCCGCGAGGAGCGCCTCCAGACCCTCACCCTGACGCGTCTCAGTCGGCTTAAGGAAATCAAAGACGGGGCGGTTTCGCTCACGGAGCCGGATCCAGTGGTCCACGTGGTCGCGAAAGACCGGGCGGACATTGAGAAAGCCCGCCAAGCCTACTTGGAGAATTTTTTGAAAATGCTCCCGTGAGGAGCTCTCCTGTCGATCCCGCCGACTGCTCTCACCGTGATCCGCAAGATGTGCAACCTGCTCCGCGACACCGCTGATCGTCGTCGCCCGTTGCTGTTCGTGCTGTCGACTGCCCTGGCGTTGGTCCTCGGGATTGCCGCGGTCACGCCGTCCGAGGCGGAAAAATTGATCGGGGTCGGAGGTTATTACTACATGCTGGGACTGTTTTCGCTGTGCGTTGTGTATGGGGCGCGAGTGTGGGCGGAGCGCCCGTTGGTGTGGAGGGAGTGGGTGCGCGCGCCGGGCCTGGTGGGTATCGTATTATTGGGTACGACCGCTGTGGTCATCTGGTCCGACCCGTTCAAGCACAAGATCCTCTTCGATGAATATGTCCTGCAGGGCACGGCCTTCCACATGCATGCGACCAAGGAAATCGGCACGATCATCCGCGCCTATGATGTTTGGGGCACGTGGTTGCCGATCGATACGTTTTTCGACAAACGCCCCTATTTTTTTGCGTTTCTGCTGTCCTTGTTGCACGACGTGTCGGGCTACCGCGTGGCCAATGCTTTTGTGCTCAATGCGACCTTGGCGCCGGTCTGCCTCGCGCTCGTCTGCTGGCTGGGCCACGCGCTCGCGGGCCGTGGTCCGGCGCTGTTGGCAGTCGCCTTGCTCGGTACGATGCCGCTGCTGGGCCAGCAGGCCTCCGGTGCCGGGATGGAGCTGCATAACCTTACGATGCTCGCTGGGGTGATGGTGATCGCGATCCTCTATTTGCGGGCCCCCTCGCCCGACCGGCTCTCGCTGCTCGTGCTTGGCGCTGTGCTGCTGGCCCAGAGCCGCTATGAATCGGCGATTTTTGTCGTGCCGGTGGCCGCAGTGATTGTGGCCGGTTGGCTGCGCGCCCAGCGTGTGTTCTTCACGTGGCCGACGATCTGCGTGCCGCTCCTCCTCGTCCCCTGTTTGTGGCACCACCGGGTGCTCTCGGCTTCGCCGTCGCTCTGGCAGTTACAAGAAGGGCAGACCTCGCGCTTCAGCGTGGATTACCTTCCGGGCAATCTCGAGGGCGCGTGGAATTTCTTTTTCAACTTCAGCCCGCATCTTCCGAATTCGTGGTACCTCTCGATCCTCGGCGCGCTCGCCTTCGGGTGGTCGCTGATTGCGGGTTTACGCTGGGCACGGTCTCCTCGTCGCGCTCTGCTGAGGCCGGAGATTTTCGTGCTCGTCGCGTTCGGTGTGGGGATCGCGGCAAATCTCGCGCTGTTGATGTTTTATTATTGGAGCCGCCTTGATGACCCCATGGCCTCGCGTTTTGCCCTGCCGATCTGCTTGTTGCTCACGCTGCTGGTGGCGCTCGCCTTGCACCGGCTTTGCGCTTGGCGTGCAAACGCGACTCGGTGGGCGGCGGCAGGGCTGGCGCTCTGGGCGATCACCTGGTGCATTCCCGCCATCGCGCGGCACACTTACACGAGCCAGAACGTGGTAATGCAGGAGATTGAGTGGGAGTATGAATCACTCATGCGCCGGCCGGGGCCCCTGCTGTTCATTTCCAATAAGTCGGCGATCCCGTTTGTGCTCTGGCGCGTTCCCACGATCATCAACGGTGTGGGGCGCCAACGCGCCGCGCAGATCAGCTACCACCTGCGGGAAGGCACGTTTCGGGAGGTCATTATCGCTCAAGCGCTCCGACCCACTTCATCGCTCGGTGAAATGGGAATCGATCCTCTCGATGTCATGCCTGAAAGCTACCGACTGGAGCCGATCGCCGAAAAACGTTTTGGCGCACGCTATGCGCGTCTCAGCCGCCTAATCGGCATCGACGAAGCGCCGGACTCGCCGCCAAAGGGGCCAGCCTCGGTATCAGAGTTGCAATGACGGTGTCCCTCAGGCCGCTCCGCCCGGGGTGCACGTGCGTGGTGATCGCCGCCCTTTACTTTGCCGGCTTCGCTTTTAATCGGAAATTTTTCTGATCGCCGGGGTCAATTACGATCGCGGTTGGTTTCTTGATTCCTCTGCCATGGTGGCGTCGAACGACGCCCTCGCGCGAGGGCTCGATCCTTATGGGCCTGAAGCGCGCGATTATTTTGATCGCCCGCACGTCGGCGCTGTTGAGCTGGCTGCGCACTGGCTTCGGACGCCGGGGCGTGATGCGCGGGTATCTGGGGCGCTGGCCGCGCTGGTAGGGGGCGGAGGGATGCTGGTTTTGACCGAAGTTCTCAGTGGGCTCGCCGCTGAGTTTCCCCTTCCGGCGCGTCGCCGATGCGACGAACGTGCGGCTCGAAGTGTCGAACCCCCATGCGACGGTTTGCGAATTAAGCGTGCTGTTCGACGGCTGGCGTAGCGACGCTGCGATTCGAACCAGCGAGGGAAACGCAGGTGGCGCAGGTACCCCTCGCGCCTTTGGCCGAGTAGCGCGAGCGATCACTGCTCGCCTTACGGGAAGGAACGACGTCGGTCCCCTTGATGTTTTTCGCTGTGCAAATCGACGGCCGTTCGGTTTGGCGCTCAGGGTGGCGGTGCCAAGGTCCTTTCGATCAGAGCGCTCCAGTCTTTGAGCGAACCGCCGGTGGCGGCCGCCACCTCTTCGGCGCTGAGTCGAAAGACAAGAATGGAGTAGCCGATGTTTGCGATCGCGGGCTTCACGCGCAAAAA
>CANIJN010000067.1 GCA_947467625.1 Opitutia bacterium
GCGCTCGCGGCTACGTGGGGATGCGGACCACTCGCTGGCGCTCGCGGCTACGCGCGAATGCGGATCACTCGCTGGCGCTCGCGGCTACGGGCGGATGAGGACCACTCGCTGGCGCTCGCGGCTACGTGCGGATGCGGATCACTCGCTGGCGCTCGCGGCTACGTGCGGATGCGGACCACTCGCTGGCGCTCGCGGCTACGTGCGGACGCGGACCACTCGCTGGCGCTCGCGGCTACGTGCGGACGCGGACCGCTCGCTGGCGCTCGCGGCTACGGGCGGATGCGGACCACTCGCTGGCGCTCGCGGCTACGGGGCGTTGGCCCGAGGGGAATTTAGCCGAGGACGGTCTTGAGGATTTTGCCGAGATCGGTCGCGCGGTAGGGTTTGGTCAGGTAGCCGCAGAAGCCCAGGTCGAGATACTTGCGCGCCGTCTCGGCGTGGTCGTAGCCGCTGGAGAGAATCGCGCGGACATCGGGGTCTATTTCCTTGAGCGCCTGGAAGCACGCTTCGCCGCTCATGCCTCCGATTACCGTAAGGTCCATGATGACGGCGTCGTAGGGGCGTCCGACATTCAGATACCGTTTGTAGAGGGCGAGAGCGTCTTCGCCGTTTTTCGCGAGATCGAATTTATAATCGAGGCGCGTGAGCATCGTGGCGGCGAGCGCGGAGATTTTCGGATCGTCGTCCATGAAGAGGACGCGACCCGTGCCGAAGCGCGACGATGCGGCGCGGCGGGCGGGCACTGCGAGGGAGTGTTCGGCTTTTGGCAGGTAGACGGTGAAGGCGGTGCCGACGCCGACCTCGGTGGCGAGTTCGAGTTGGCCACCGTGTTTGCGAACGATGGACAGGACGGTGGCGAGACCGAGGCCCGTACCGTGTTTTTTTGTCGTAAAAAACGGATCGAAGATTTTTTCGACGTGCTCGGGTTTGATGCCGCTACCGTTGTCGCGCACCGCGAACTCGACGTAGTCGCCGGCGGGGAGTGAGGCGACTTGGCCGGCGGTGAGGGTCATGTTGGCGGCGCGGATTTGCAGGCGGGGCCGATGGGGTTCCGGTGGCATGGCCTCCAGGGCGTTGACGATGAGGTTTTGGAAGACTTGGAGGATTTGCGGCTTGTCGACTAGGACCGGCGCGACGCCCTCGGGCACATCAATCGCAACCTCGGCATTCGACGCGGCGGCGGCGATCTTGAGCGAGTCGGCGAGAATTTCGTGGGACGCGACGATGGTGTGCGTGCCCACGCCGCCTTGGGCGAACGAGAGGAGCTGTTTCGCAAGGTCCTTTGCCTTGAGGCACGCGTGCTCGGCGTCGCCGAGAGCGGTGGTGTCGCGGTGGTCTTTGCCGAGGGAAACCGCGCCGAGGACAGTAGTGAGGAGATTGTTGAAATCGTGGGCGATGCCGCCGGCGAGGAGACTGAGGGATTCCCAGCGGTTGGCTTTGACGAGTTCTTCGGGCGTGAGGGTCATCTGCTCGGGGTCGCGGAAAATAAGGACGACGCCGTGAGGTTTACCGTCGGAGCCGAAGGCCGCGCGCGCCGTCCAGACGATGGGGGTCGGCGGTTCGCCTTCGTTCGGTGACATCAGGGCGTCGGCGCTGATGAGGGGAAGCGGCTGATCGGCCGACAACGCGCGCTCGACGGGATCGTCGCCGGGACGGTTGCTCTGGCGGTTGACGAGTTGAAAGATGGCACCGAGGGACTGGCCGCGCACGGCGTCGGGGGCGAGGCGGAGCAGCGGGGTGGAGGCGGCGTTGGCAAAAATGATTTTTCCGCGGGCGTCGGTGATCAGGACGGCTTCGGCGAGGGCGCCCAACGCGGCGGTGGCGAGGGCGGCGGGGAGCGCGGGGTCGTCGGTCGAGGTGGCGGCCGAGAGGTCGGAGGGCAGGGCGACGGCGAAGCCGACGACCCGCGCGAGGTCGCGTTTGCGGGTCAGGCTGCGGTGCGCGCCGAAGAGCACGGGCACGGGGTGGCCGTCCTTACTGCGGAGGCAGACGGCTTCCGTGAAGGCGCTATGGCCGGGAGCGCGGCTGAGTAGCCAAGCTTCGAGTCCACTGGTCGCCGCTGCGGGCGGGAGTGCGGCGGTGAAGGATACGGCCTCGGGGGCGAGCTCGCCCTCCTCGTAGCCGAGGAGTTTTTCCCAGGCTGGGGAGAACCAGAAAATCTTGCCGGTAAAATCGAGTTCGAAGGCGGCGAGGGGTCCGCCGCTGCTGAGGGCTTGGAGCCGGGCCTCGTTGGCGAGCGCTTCCTCCTCGAGCTGTTTACGATCGGTGATGTCGAGATGGATACCGACGACGCGGGCGAGTTCGCCGGTTGCGGTTATCACCTGAAGACCGCTGCATTGGACCCAAACCCAATGGCCACGCCGATGCTTCATGCGAAACTCGACGTTGAAGGAGCGGGTGCCGACGGTGGACTTTTTACCGAGTTTATCGGGTGCCGCGGAGGAGTCTTCGGGGTGGATGAGTTGATGCCAAGTCGCGAGCGTGTCGGGCAATTCCGCGTCGGCGTAGCCCACGATTTTTTTCCACGCAGGGGAGAAGTTTACGCGGCCGATTGAGAGGTGAAGCTCGAAAAAGCCGGTGGGGCCTTGGTCGGCGAGCAGTGCGAAGCCCGAGGTGGTGTCGTCGACACCACAGGCGGTGGCGGGTGGCGTCGGGAGAGTCTGGGCGCTACGACTGGTGGTGGCCTCGCTCAAGTTAACTGGCATCCAGCCATGCGCCGCAGCGCTTGGCGAGGAAATCGATGTAGGCCGGATGGTCGTTGAGGCACGGAATCGCAGTGAACGATTCGCCGCCGGCTTCTTCAAATTCTTCGGCGCCGCGGACGCGGATTTCTTCGAGGGTCTCGAGGCAGTCGGTCACGAAGGCCGGGGTCATGACGAGCATGCGTTTGCGACCCTCGCCCGCGAGGCGTTTTAATTCGAAGTCGGTATACGGAGTGAGCCACGGCTCACCGACGATGCGCGATTGAAACGCGATGGACCAGCGGGCGGGGTCGAGTCCGGCGCGTTGGGCGAAGAGCTGGGTGGTGCGGGTGACCTGGGCCTTGTAGCAGGTCGCGTGGGCGGGCGAACAGGTGTTGCAGCAATCGGGGGTGACGAGGCAGTGGGCCTTCGAGGAGTCGCCTTTGGTGAGATGGCGTTTCGGAATGCTGTGGTAACTGAACATCAGGTGATCGTGGGGCTGCGCCAGATACGGGCGGGCGCTGGCGACGAGGGCATCGATGTAGTCGGGTTCGGCGTAGAACGGCTGGACGCAGGCGACCTTCATGGTGGGCGCGAGCTCGGCGGCGACCCGGCGGACTTTGACCACGACAGTTTCCCAGCTCGACATCGCGTAGTGCGGGTATTGCGGGAAGAGCAGGACTTCGTTGACGCCCGCCGCGATGAGGCGGCGCAGCGCGTCGGGGATCGACGGATTGCCATAGTTCATGGCGAGGTCGACCGGGGAGCTCAGGCGTTTTTGGAGGGCGGCCTGGGTGAGCTTGCTCGTGACGATTAGCGGCGAGCCAGCGTCGGTCCAAATGGTGGAGTAGGCGTGGGCGGAGTTTTTGGCGCGAAACGGTATAATAATGCCGTTGACCAATACACTCCGCAGAAAGCCCCAGCCAGGTCTGTCGATGACGCGATCATCGCCGAGGAATTCGCGCAGGTAGCGCTTGACGTCTGGGACAGAGGTGGAATCGGGCGAGCCGAGGTTGAGAAGGAGGATAGCGCGTTGAGCCATACAGGGGTGAGACATGTCCGCAGGAAATCGGCGATGTCAAATGGCGGCGGCGCGCCGCAGGCGATCGTTGATGGCATCGGCGAGGCCAGCGCGGCCCGGGGCGAGTTCGATGTGCAGGCGGGTGAAGCCGGCTTGGTCGAGCTCGCGGAGGAGGGCGAAGAGTCGCTGGGCTACTCGGGGCAGGTCGCCGCGGTGATCAAACCAATGGATATTTTTTCCGCGGAGGACAGGGGGCTTCGCGATGAACACCCAAGCCTCGCGCGGATCGCCAGAGGAGACCGCGCGCGTGGTGAGGCGCGTGTGCAGTTGCACGGGCGTGCGCGGGCTGTAGTGGCGCGTGAGCAAGCCGGGAGCGATTTGGGCGACTGCAGTGGCTGGGGTGCGACGACGCGCTGGAGCGAGCACGGGGACGCCGAGGGCTTGTTCGAGTTGTGCGCGGGTGATTGCGCCGGGGCGAAGGACGCGGGGGCGCGCGGGCTGGCGGAGGTCAACGATGGTGGATTCGAGACCGACCGAGCAGGGGCCGCCGTCGAGGATGTGGCTGATTTTATCGCCGAGGCCGTCGCGCACGTGTTGGGCGTTGGTGGGGCTCACGTAGCCGAACGGGTTCGCGCTCGGGGCGGCGAGCGGCACGCCCGCGAGCCGGAGGAGGCGACGAAAGAGGGGATGAGCGGGCATGCGGACGGCGACACTCGGGAGACCGGCGGACACGATCGCGGGCACGAGCGCGGTCTTCGGCAGCACGAGGGTGAGCGGGCCGGGCCAGAATGTCTTCGCGAGCACGAGGGCGGCGGGGTTGACGACTGCGAGTTGGGCGAGGTCCGCGATCGCCTCGATGTGCACGATCAGCGGGTCGGTTTGGGGACGCGCCTTTGCGAGGAAAATTTGCTCGCAGGCGGCGGGATCGAGGGCGTTGGCGGCGAGACCGTAGACGGTTTCGGTCGGAGCGGCGACGAGTCCGCCCGAGCGCAACACGCGGGCGAGTGTCGCGAGATTGCGTGGCGTGCCCGCGTAGGTGCGCGCGCGGAGTGGGCGTGGGCGAACGGAGGAAAGAGCCTTTGATCGTACGGGCATCGGGGGCCTGTGGTGGCAGCGGGATCGTGCGGCGGCAAGCCCAGCGCGGCGCATGCGGTGGGGAGGCCTCGCGGCGACGTGCTGGGGTCGGTTGAGCTGAAACAATGACGTTGGTGAGAATTTACGTTTTACCTCGGTCCATCCGTGGTCATCCGTAGCGTCTCTCTTTTTCCATGAGCTCCACCCGCAAACCTGTCCTCCTCGTCATCCGTGATGGCTGGGGTAAGAATCCTCACGCTGAGCAAAACGCGACTAACGCCGTGTTCCTCGCCAAGAAGGCGTGCGACGATGCGTTGCAGGCGAAGTATCCGCATACGCTCGTCTCCGCGAGCGGTCTCGATGTGGGGCTGCCCGACGGGCAGATGGGTAATTCCGAAGTCGGTCATGAAAACATCGGCGCGGGCCGGATCGTCGATCAGGAGCTGGTGCGGCTAAATAAACTATTCTCCGAAAAACAACTCGCGACTAATCCCGTCTGGCACGCGGTGTTGGCCCGCGTAAAGGCGTCGCCGACGGCCAAGCTGCACGTCATGGGCATCGTGTCCGACGGCGGGGTGCACGGGATGCTCGAGCATCTCTACGGGATTTTGCAGCAAGCGAAGGACGATGGTCTGACGAAGGCGCAAGTATTCATCCACGGGTTCACGGATGGCCGCGACACGGCGCCGCAGAGCGGGCTGGCGTTCGTTAAGCAGGTCGAAGCCAAGTGCCGCGAGATCGGCGTCGGTACGATCGCCACGATCTGCGGGCGTTTCTGGGCGATGGACCGCGACAACCGTTGGGAGCGCGTGCAGAAGGCCTACGACATGTTGAGTGGCCGCCACGCGGTGGCGACGGCGACGAGCGCGGCCGAAGCGATCGAGCATTACTACGCGAACCCGCTCAGCCCGACGCAGAATGGCGACGAGTTTGTGCCGGCAACGTGGATCGTGGGCGCGGCAGGGAAACCGCTCGCGACGTTTGCGGATGGTGACGCGGTGCTGTTTTATAATTATCGCGGAGACCGTCCGCGTGAGATCACCAAGGCGTTTGTGCTGGATGGCTTCAATGCGTTCGACCGCGGGGCGAAGCTCGATCTCTACTACGCGACGATGACCGAGTATGAGCACGGCCTGCCGGTGCACATCATCTCGGGCAAACCGGCGAAGTTGAAAAACATCCTCGGCGAAGTCGTGAGCGCGGCCGGTATCGGGCAGTTTCGCTGCGCCGAAACGGAGAAGAATCCGCACGTGACGTTTTTCTTTAACAACTACCGCGGGGAGCCGTTTCCCGGTGAAGACCGCGCGTGTCCTGCGAGCCCGTCGGTGGCGACCTACGATCTGCAGCCGGAGATGTCGGCGGCGGAGGTGACGGTCGCAGCCAAGGCGGCGATTCTGTCAGGGAAATATGGATTCATCGCAGTGAACTTCGCAAATCCCGACATGGTGGGGCACACGGGCTCGTTGCCCGCGACCATCAAGGCTGTCGAGGCGACGGATGCGGGCGTGGGCGAGCTGCTCGCCGCGATCGCGCAGGTGGGCGGCAAGGCCGTCGTCTGCGCGGACCACGGCAACGCCGAGCAGATGTGGGACCCGATCACGCGCGGCCCGCACACCGCGCACACGCTGAATTTAGTTGAGGTCTTTGCCGTGGGCGAAGGTTTGGTCGCGGGGAAAACCAAGATGCAGAGCGGCGGTCGGCTCGGGGACATCGCGCCGACGGTGCTTCATTTAATGGGGCTGCCGAAGCCGGTGGAGATGACGGGCGAGAGCCTCGTGGTGGGCTAAGTCGGCGGGTGGTTAGCAGCGAGAATCTGTTTGCGCACCCTTCGCCGGGTGCGTTCTCCTCTCCGACTCATTTTGACCATGCACCGCTCCCATCACTGTGCCCAGCTCACTCCCACCGATCTCGGCGCGACCGTTTCGCTCCTAGGTTGGGTGGATTCCATCCGCGACCACGGCGGGATTCTCTTTATCGATTTGCGCGACCGCAAAGGCATCACGCAGGTGATGTTTGACCCGAAGGCAAATCCGGCGATCGGCGAGCAAGCCGCGCATCTGAAGCCGGAGTCGGTGATCGGGATCAAGGGCAAGGTCGTCGCGCGCCCCGAGGGCACGGTGAACGCGGCGCTGCCCACGGGTGGAGTCGAGGTTGATGCAATTGAGCTAACGATCCACAATATTTCCGACACGCCGCCGTTTCCGCTCGACGACGTGGGTGGTGACAAGGTGAACGAGGACATGCGGCTGACCTATCGTTACCTCGATCTACGCCGTCCGAAGATGCGGAAGAATCTGCACGTGCGCCACAAGGCGGCGAAGTCGATCCGTGATTATTTTGACTCCCAAGAGTTCATTGAAGTGGAGACGCCGGCCCTGTTCAAGAGCACGCCGGAAGGTGCGCGCGAGTATCTTGTGCCGTCGCGGATTCACCCGGGACAGTTCTACGCGCTGTCGCAGTCGCCGCAGCAGTTTAAGCAGATTCTCATGGTGGCGGGAGTGGAGAAATATTTCCAAATCGCGCGCTGCTTCCGCGACGAAGATTTGCGGTCGGATCGGCAGATGGAGTTCACGCAGGTGGACGTCGAGGCCTCGTTCGTCACGCGCGAAGACATCTACGCGCTGTTCGAGGGCATGCTGAAGAAACTTTGGCAGGACGTGCTGGGTCAGGACATCCCGACGCCATTCGTGCGCATGCCGTTTCACGATGCGATGAATCGCTTCGGGGTGGATAAACCCGATGTGCGCTTCGCCATGGAGCTCGTGGACTTCACCGAGTTGTTCAAGACCTCCGGGTTCAAGGTGTTTGCCTCGACGGCGACCGGCGGTGGCGCGATCAAGGCGATCAATGCCAAGGGGCTCGCCGATCTCACGCAAGGTGAGCTCAAGACGCTCGAGGAAATCGCGAAATCGCTCGGTGCGAAGGGACTCGCCTTCATTAAAGTCGAAGGCGGCGAGTGGAAATCGCCGATCGTGAAATTCTTCTCGGAGACGGAAAAGGCGGCGTTGACCGCCCAGCTCGGCGTGACCGAAGGCGATATGATTTTCTTCGCGGCAGCGCCGTGGGAAAAGGCGTGCGCGATCTTGGGCCGGATCCGCCTCGAGGCGGCGCAACTCCTCGTGAAGCGGGGTAAAATGACGATCCGGCACGATGACTGGAAGTTTCTGTGGGTCGTCGATTTTCCGTTGATGAGCCACGATGAGGCGGAGAACCGCTACGTCGCGACGCATCATCCATTTACCGCACCGGTCGCGGAGGATGCGGCGTACCTCGACAGCGACCCGAAGAAAGTTCGCGGTCAGCATTATGACGTCGTCCTCAACGGCATGGAACTCGGGGGAGGCTCGATCCGTATTCACAATCCGGCGATGCAGAAAAAGATTTTTGAAGATGTGCTCAAGATTCCGGCCGACGTGGTGGAAAGCCGATTTGGCTACATGTTGAAGGCGTTTACTTATGGTGCGCCGCCGCACGGCGGCATCGCGTTCGGTTTGGACCGGATGTGTGCTTTGCTCTGTGGCACGACGAGCATTCGTGATGTGATTGCGTTTCCGAAAACTCAAAAAGGCCAGGATCTCATGGCGCAGAGCCCGACACCGGTCACGGCGAAGCAGCTGAAGGATCTGCACATTGCTATCGCGATGCCCGAGTGAGCGCGGTGGTCGCGAGTCAACGCGTGATCTTGGCGAATCCACCATCTGGTTAAGGATTTTAACCGAGGACTCTCTCATGAAACTTATCATCGCCATCATCAAGCCATTCAAGCTGGAGGACGTAAAAGCAGCGCTCGCCGAGGCTGGGATCGAGGGGATGACGGTGACCGAAGTCAAAGGCTTCGGCCGCCAAAAGGGACACACGGAGACTTATCGTGGCAGTGAATACACCGTCGATTTTCTGCCCAAGGTGAAAATCGAAGTGGCCGTGGCTGATGAGGCTGCTGGCAAGGCGGTCGAGCTCATCGTCAAAGCCGCGAAGACGGGAAAGATCGGCGACGGCAAAGTGTTTATCCTCCCGCTGGAGGAAGTGGTGCGCATCCGGACGGACGAGCGGGGCGAGTCGGCGGTCTGAGTCCTGAATGGGGCGGTGGGTACGGCGTGGATTGGATTGGCGTGGATTGGCGTGGAACGGGGGCTCCCCGTGGGCTCTGTCATAAACTTTGATTGATCGATTCATCAAAGACGTGACTAGCATGAATAATAATACTGAGTGGATTGACCCTTATGCGAATACTCCGTGCTGACCTTCGTCCTATTCTCATCTCGCTTTTTCTCGGGCTGCTGTGCTCTCCATGGGCGCGCGGCGAGTCCGCGGCGGCTGCACCGGTGGTGCCCGTCGCACTGGCTCCGACGGTGGAGCAAAGGCTAGCGAGTGTGGAGGCTTATCTGGCTAATGCCGATCCGACCGCGGCTCTGAAAAATGCCCGAGGCGAGATTCCGCCGGGGCTGACCACACCCAGCGCGAGCGTCGCCGGACCGGGCCACAACGCGTGGATGATGGTGAGTGCGGCGCTCGTGCTGTTCATGACGCTCCCGGGGTTGGCGCTTTTTTACGGCGGACTGGTGAGGGCGAAAAATGTGCTGTCGATTATGGGCTGGTGCCTGGGTATCACGAGTGTGGTGACGGTGTTGTGGTGGGCCGTGGGCTACAGTTTGGTCTTTGGGAAAAGCTTCGGCAGCCCCTACCTCGGAGGATCGGAGCACTTCTTTCTGAAGGGCGTGGGTGGTGCCCCCAATCCGAATTATTCGTTTTGGGTTTCGCACAATGTTTTCGCGATGTTCCAGCTGATGTTTGCGATCATCACGCCGGCAGTGATTGTCGGCGCGGTGGTGGAGCGGATGAAGTTCTCCGCCGTCCTCGCGTTCACCGTGCTCTGGGTGCTGTTGGTGTATTGTCCCCTCGCGCACATGGTGTGGGGCGTAAACGGATTGATGAACGGCCTCGCCAATCCCGCCGCCTCAATCAAGGCGATCGATTTCGCGGGTGGCATGGTCGTGGAGATGGCGTCCGGTTGGTCGGCGTTGGTCTTGTGTATCGTGCTGGGTCCACGGCTTGGTTTCGGCAAGACGCCCATGCCGCCACATAGTCTGGTGCTCTGTATGGTGGGGACGGGCCTACTGTGGGTGGGCTGGTATGGATTCAACGCGGGGTCGGCGGTCGCGGCGGATGGCATCGCCGGTAATGCTTTTATGGCAACGACGATTGCCGCGGCGGTGGCCGCGGGCACCTGGGCGGGGTTGGAGTATTATGTGCGCGGCAAGGCCAGTGTGCTCGGATTCTGTTCGGGTGCGGTGGCGGGGTTGGTGGCGATTACGCCGGCGTGCGGCTTTATCGATGCCACTGCGTCGTTTTGGGTGGGATTGGCAGGCGGCACCTTGCCGTTCTTCGCCTGCACGAAGCTGAAAGGTTGGCTGCGCTACGACGACGCCTTGGACGTCTTTGGCGTCCATGGCGTGGGCGGCACGATCGGGATGCTCCTCACCGGCGTGTTTGCTGATGTCGCGATTAACGGGAATCTCGCCACTCACCTGAGCGCATCAGTCGGGCGCACCTTGTGGACGGAGCAACTCAAGGGGATGGGCGTCGCTTTGGCTCTAGCGGTCGGCGGAACGTTGGTCATTGCCCTCGTGTTGCGTGCGACCATCGGTCTGAGACCCACGATCGAGGCGGAGCAGGAAGGTCTCGACCTAACCGACCACGGGGAGCACGGGTATATCTATGATGCCAGCAACATCTGAGCTGCTCCCATGAAACTCATTGTTGCGGTCATCAAGCCCTTCAGACTTGAAGAGGTCAAAGACGCGCTCGCGGCAGTCGGCGTGGAAGGCCTGACGGTGACCGAAGTCAAAGGCTTCGGGCGGCAAAAAGGCCATACGGAGATCTACCGTGGCAATGAATACACGGTGGATTTTCTCCCGAAGGCCAAGCTGGAGATCGCAGTGCCGGATGAGCTGGTGGGTGCAGTGGTCGAGGCGATCGCGAGCGCGGCTCGGACCGGAAAGATCGGTGATGGTAAGATCTTCGTCCTGCCTTTGGAGGACGTGGTGCGTATCCGCACGGGCGAGCGGGGCGAGGCGGCGGTCTGACCGATGGATGCCCCCGTAGCGTTCCCTGAAGGTTTGCGGTGACGGGTGCGCCGTTCGGGTGCGGGTTGAGAGAACTTGTTTAAATTTTAGCTTCGGTAACTCGCTCCAAAAGAGCACGAAGCGGTGTGATGGGGTGTTTTTTAGGAAAATCACGCGGGAGATTCATGCACGGCATCGATTTTGCTCATAGGGGGTTGCGTCCAACCCTATGAATACACTTCGAATCAAACTCTTCAGATCGCTCTTCGCGGCATGTCTGGCGCTCGTGGCCACCGTGTCTGCTTTTGCCCAAGCTGCTGCTCCCGCAGCCGCTACGCCTCCACCGCCTCCGGCTCCGACGCTGGAGCAGCGCATCGCTGGTCTGGAAGCCTATATCGGCAACGGCGACCCTTCGGCGGCGTTGAAAGTCGGACCGAAAGATAAGGACGGCAACCTGACCATCCCGGCCGGACTGACGACTCCTTCCGTGGGTGTCGCTGGTCCCGGTCACAACGCATGGATGATGACGAGTGCGGCGCTCGTGCTTTTCATGACGCTGCCCGGTCTGGCGCTCTTCTACGGCGGCTTGGTCCGCACGAAGAACGTCCTGTCGGTCATGGCGCAGTGTCTGAGCTTGGCCGGCCTCGTCACTATCTTGTGGTGGGCGTTTGGTTACAGCTTGGTTTTCGGGAAGAGTTTCAACAGCCCGTTCCTCGGTGGCTCGGAATTCTTCTTTTTGAAAGGCGTCGATAGCGCGCCGAACACGGACTACGCCTTCTGGGTTTCGCAGAATGTATTCGCGATTTACCAGATGATGTTCGCGATCATTACGCCCGCGCTGATCGTGGGTGCGATCGCCGAGCGCATGAAATTCTCCGCCATGATCCTCTTCATGACCGGCTGGATGTTTTTGGTCTACTTCCCGCTCGCGCACATGGTGTGGGGCGTCAATGGCTTCATGAACGGCGTGTGGAACGCCGGCGCGACCATTAAAGCCATCGACTTCGCTGGTGGCACCGTGGTGCACATGTCGTCTGGGTGGTCAGCGCTGATTCTCTGCATGCTCGTGGGCAAGCGCCTTGGCTTCGGAAAAACTCCGATGCTTCCGCACAGCCTCGTCCTCTGCATGGTCGGCACCGGAATGCTTTGGGTCGGCTGGTATGGGTTTAATGCCGGTTCTGCCGTCGCCGCCGATGGTGTCGCCGCCAACGCCTTTACCACCACTACGCTCGCGACCGGTGTCGCGGCCTCAGTCTGGGCCCTCCTGGAATACCTCACCCGCAAGAAGGCCAGCGTGCTCGGGCTCTGCTCGGGTGCCGTCTCCGGTCTCGTCGTGGTGACGCCCGCTTGCGGATTTATCGACAGCACCTCGGCCATGTGGGTCGGCATCCTTGCTGGGGCGATTCCGTTCTTCGCAGTGACGAAGCTCAAAGCGATGTTCGGCTACGATGACGCCCTTGATACCTTCGGCGTCCATGCAGTGGGTGGCACGTTGGGTGCGTTGTTGACCGGTGTTTTTGCCACGCCTGCCGTCAATGCCAACCTGAGCACGAATCTCAAGGACGTCGTCGGCAAGACGCTTTGGATCGAGCAAATCAAGGCGATCGGCATCACGCTGGTCATGGCGGCCGTCGCGACCGTGATCATCGCCCTCATCGTCAAGGCCCTCGTGGGACTTCGTCCCTCGGTTGAGGCCGAACAAGAAGGTCTCGACCTCAGTGACCATGGTGAAGAAGGTTATATCTACGAGTCGAAGTCTTGAGCGCACGGACCCATCATTAACCCATCTATTCCATGAAACTGATCATCGCCATCATCAAACCGTTCAAACTCGAAGAAGTGAAAACCGCCCTCGCCGAAGTCGGTGTGGAAGGTATGACGGTCACCGAAGTCAAGGGCTTCGGTCGTCAGAAGGGTCACACCGAGATTTATCGTGGCAGCGAGTATACCGTCGATTTCCTCCCCAAGGTGAAAATCGAAGTCGCCGTGACCGACGAAGCCGTCGGCAAGGCAATTGATGCCATCGTCGCCTCGGCCAAGACCGGCAAGATCGGTGACGGCAAGGTCTTCGTGCTCCCGCTCGAGGGCGTCGTGCGCATCCGTACAGACGAACGTGGAGACGCGGCGATCTAAAGTCGCCCGCACCACGGTGTCCTGATTCTCAAGCCGGCGTCGCGCATGCGATGCCGGCTTTTTTGTCGGCTGACGCCTGCCGTTTTCAGGGTGCCGCGCGGGTTCCGACCACCGTCGACTACATGCGCGTGAGCGTGCGGAGGCCGAGCAGGTGAAGGCCGGTTTCGAGTGTCAGCAGCGTCCGGGCGCAAAGCATGAGGCGGCGAGCGCGGAGGACCGGATCATCGACGAGCACTTTATCCGCACTGTTGAACGAGCTGTAGTCACCGGCGAGTTCGAAGAGGTAGAGGCAGAGGAAGTGCGGACGCAGACTCTCGCCGGCGATCCGGAGCGCGTCGGGGAATTTTGCCAGTTTGCGCGCGAGCATGATTTCGGCGGGTGTCTCCGGTGCGGTGGCGGTGGCGTTGAGCGCGAGCTCGGCGGGAGTGACGCCGGCCTTGCGGAAGATCGAGTGGATGCGCGCGACGGCGTAGAGCAGGTAGGGTGCGGTGTTGCCGTCGAGGGCGAGCATCTTGTCCCAGGAGAAGACGTAGTTGCTGCTGCGGTTTTGCGAAAGGTCGGCGTATTGGACGGAAGCTATGCCCACGGTCTGGGCGATGGTGCGGCAGGCTTCCGCGGAGAACTGATCGGCCTCGGGGCGCTCGGTATTTTTTGCGGTGACGATGGCGTGGGCGCGTTCCTCGGCTTCGTCGAGGAGGGCCTTGAGTTTGATGACGCCGCCGTCACGGGTTTTGAGGGCCTTACCGTCTTCGCCGGTGACGGCGCCAAACGTGACGTGATGCAACTCCGGCAGTCGGTAGTTTTTCGCCACGAACCACTTTTTTACGGTGAGGAAGAGTTGCTCGAAGTGGTCCCCTTGGCGGAAATCCGTGACGACGACGATGCCATCGGCCCGGAAGTGTTCGGTGCGGTAGAGCGCGGTCGCGAGATCGGTGGAGGCGTAGTTGGAAGCACCGTCGGCCTTGCGCACCAAGAACGGCTGGGTTTTGAAACGCGGGTGTTCGGGGTGGAAAACCACGAGGGCGCCCTCGCTGATTTCGGCGAGCGGCGGGTGGGTTGCGGTCAGTTCGTGGTAGATCCGTTCGACCTGGTCGTTGTAGAACGATTCGCCGAGATGGTAGTCGAACTGGATACCGAGGCGGTCGTAGATCTTTTGGAAAGCGGCGAGGCTGACCTCGGAGAACGATTTCCAGAGCGCGACGTTGGTGGGGTCGCCGTTTTGGAGAGCGACGAGCTCGCGGCGAGCTTCGTCGAGTTCCGGAGAGTCATCGGGAGTGGCGGCATGGCCGAGTTTGTAAACGCGCTCGAGTTCTTCGATCGCGTCGTCGGCGAGTGCCTCGGCGTTTACCCAGCGTTTGTAACCGTAGATCAGTTTGCCGAATTGGGTGCCCCAATCGCCGAGGTGGTTGTCGCGGATGACGCGCGCGCCCGTGAAAGCCAGCAGACGGCAAATCGCCTCGCCGATCACGGCCGAGCGGAGGTGGCCGACGTGCATTTGCTTTGCGGTGTTCGGTGAGGAGTAGTCGACCACCCAAGTTTGGCCAGCGTGGGCGGCGGCGGCACCTGTAGCCAGCGCCTCAGGCGTGGAAAAAGACTGCAGCCAGGCGAGGAGCGCGGCGGGTTTGAGGGTGAAATTGATGAAACCGGGCCCCGCGATGCTGACCTCGTAGGCATCGCGAACGGAGGCGGGGAGGGCGGCGACGAGTTGTTCGGCGGTGGCGCGGGGGTTGAGTTTGCGCGCCTTGGCGTAGCCGAGCGTGCCGTTGGCTTGAAAGTCGCCATGCTTGGGGTCGGCGGTGCGCACCTCGGGGGTGAAGGCGGCGGCGTCCGCCAGTCCGGCCGTGGTAGCGGCGGTCCGCAGGGACGTGTCGAGGTCGACGGCAAGATGGAAAGCGACGTGCATTTGGTGAGGAAACGAAATCGCGCGGCGGGCGCGCAAGCGTGGAGTTGGCGATTGGCTTGGCCTCGAAAGATCATGAGGAACGATGCCGACGATCGCTGGCCGCTCACATCGGGAGTTTCTCAGCGGTTGTTACAATCCGCAGAGAGGGGCGGTCGCGGGCTTACGAACCTCGGTCCGATACTGGGCTTTGCACGTGATGACTGAGGCGGTTTTACCCGGCGGACAACACCGAGTGATCGCTGCGCCGGGAGGAATTCTGGAGGGAATTTTGGCTCGACTTCCGACATGAACTGCATTGGATCGCAAATTTCTCCGCGCTGGGGGCTAAGTCCGTCGATCCTTATACATTACTCATGACAAGCAAACGAAACATTCCAACCCGTCGGTTTATCAAGCCCACTTTCGAGTTCTTGATCGAAAAAAAGCGCGACGGTGGTGAGTTTACTCAGGAAGAAATCCGCTTTATCATCGACAGCACGCTGGATGGTGAAATGCCTCGTCATCAATTGGCTGCGTTGGCGATGGCGATCTATTTCTCGGGCATGTCGGCGCAGGAAACGGCCGATCTCACGGAAGAAATGATGCTGTCCGGCGAGGTCATCGACCTTTCACTCATCGCGAAGCCGAAGATCGACAAATACTCTACGGGTGGCGTCGGCGACAAAACCTCGCTCGTGCTCGTCCCCTTGGCGATGGCGGCGGGGGTCGTGGTTCCGATGATGTGCGGTGTCGAGCACGATTACGTCATCAATACCTTGGAAAAACTCGCGGCCGTGCCCGGTTTCAAGAGCCACCAAACGAACGAGCAGTTTGTCGCTCAGTTGGCCAAAATCGGCGGCGCGATCATCGCCCAGACCGAGGACCTCGCTCCGGTCGAGGCCAAGTTCTACGCCCTGCGAAAAGAGACTGGCACGATTCCGAGCCTCCCGCTCATTACCGGTAGTGTGCTTTCGAAGAAACTCGCCGAAGGCTCCGAGGGCCTCGTGATTGATGTGAAGTGGGGCAACGGCTCGTTCATCAAGGACCTGGAGCAGGCCAAGCAGCTCGCTCGCTCGATGACGCGCGTCGGTCGCTCCATGAAGCGCCGTTGCGTCGCCCTGGTTACAGATATGAACCAGCCGCTCGGTGACAGCGTCGGCACGTCGCTTGAAGTGAAGGAAGCGATTCAACTCCTCACGGGCGGAGGTCCTGAAGACATGAAGGAACTCGTCCTCAAGCTCGGCATGGAGATCGTCCGCCTGGCCGGCGTCGCGGGATCCACGCTCTCCGCGAAGCAGACGGTTCAGCGCCATCTGACCGATGGTTCGGCGCTCGAAAAGTTCAAAGATCTGATCAAAGCCCAAGGTGGCGATACGACGTTCATCGATCATCCTGAAAAATTCCCGGTGGCGAAACATATCCGCAAATTGCCCGCGCCCAAGCGCGGCTACGTTCATACCATTAACGCCGCCATGATTGCGCACGGCGTGCATATCCTCGGTGCGGGTAAGAACGCCGCAGGCGACAAGATCGACTATTCCGTAGGTGTTTCTGAAATCAAGAAGGTCGGCACTCAGGTGAAGCAAGGTGAGCCGCTCATGATGATTCATTACAACGACGAAGCGAAGCTCGAGCAGGCGCTCGATCACTTTAAGAACGCCTACCGGCTCGCTCCGAAGCGACCGACACCTCCGCCGCTCATCGTCGAGCGCGTGGCGTAAGGCTGTTAGCTGGAGATGTGGCGCCCTCGCCGCGTTTGTCCGATTCTCCAAAGCCGACCGGAATTTTCGGTCGGCTTTTTTATGCCGTCCGGTGGCCGAAAGAGGGGACGAGGGAGGAGGTGGCATCGGGCGACTGCGACCACCCGCGCTGCCAACACCGAGGGATCGGAGAAATAAATTCCCACGGGAGCCAGGCGCCCGAGCAACGGAGGCCAAGGCGCGCTTCGAAATTTTTGGATAAAATTTGCCGAGTGCAGCTTGGACCTTCCCAATCACGCGAAATGGCCGACGAATCCGAGGATGTTGAGTTCACGCCCGAGAAGCCCACGAAAGCATCACCCCCGGTGATCGACCGCTCCGCGTGGCCGAAGCCGTGGGCACAGTTGAAATATTTCACGTTTCAGCCGGCGATTTTCCCACGTCTCCTCGGCCAGTGTTCCCCGGACGCGCGTCCGGGAGACTTTGTTAACGTCTACGACAAGAACGGCAACCTCACGGGCGGCGGCCTCTTCAATCCGCGTGCGAAGATTCCGCTCCGCGTGGTGTGTCACTCGACTGAGCCCGTTAATGAAAGCTACTTTGAAGGAGCGATTCGTCGTGCAGTCGCGTTGCGACGGGACCTCTTCAAGCTCGATGAGACCACCGACGCGTATCGCCTCATCAGCTCCGATGGTGATGGACTCAGCGGACTGACGATCGACCGCTACGGCGATACCCTGCTTTGCGAGATTTACTCCCTAGGAATCGCACAACGGTTGCCCAAATGGCTGCCGCTCTTGCATGAGCTGGCTGGGACGAAGTTTGCGCGTGTTCACGTGGATCACGACCTCGGCAGTCTCGAGGGCATCAAACCATCGTTGTTTAAAGAAACCAACGCCGCGGCACCCACCAAAGTGAAAATCCGCGAGCATGGCGTGCGCTACGAGGTGGACTTTGCGGAAGGGCACAAGACCGGTTTTTTCTGCGATCAACGCGATAATCGCCGGGCGGTGGTTCGATTCGCCAAAGACGCGCGGGTGCTCGATCTCTGCTGCTACACCGGTGGTTTTTCGCTCAATGCTAAGCTCATGGGTGGCGCCGCCGAAGTGACGAGTGTCGACCTCGACGAGGTCGCGCTCGAGCAGGCGAAACGGAACGCGAACCTCAACCAAGTTCGGCTCAAGTTTGTGCACGCCGATGCGTTTGCCTACGCGCGCCAGATGCAGCAAAACGGAGAAAAATGGGACGTCGTGGTGCTCGATCCGCCAAAATTTATCTTCACCCGTGACGCGGCGGGAAATTGGGAAGGGCGCCAAAAATACGAGGATCTCAATTTGCTCGCGATCTCGCTGGTGAAACCGGGCGGGATTTTCGTGACGTGTTCTTGCTCGGGTCTGTTGTCGCTGGAAGATTTTGAGGCGCACGTCATCAAGGCGGCGCATCGGCAGAGCCGGCGACTGCAGTTTTTTGATCGCACGGGGCCCGGGGTCGACCATCCGGTTTACTCCAACTGCTTGGAAAGCCGGTACCTGAAAGTCCTTTGGGCGCGGGTCGTGTAGGTTTGGATTCACCGCCAGCGCGGCATGCCATCGGCTCGGGTTTGCCGCCGATGCTTTGGTGAACTTTTCGGGGAGAAACCAACAGCGCTGCCGGCCGGCGACGGCAGCGAGCGACTTTACGCCCCCCCACCTGCCCGCCATGTGTCGTGTGGATGGTGCAGGCGGACGGAGGAGGTTGGCGTCGCCCGCATCGCCCCAAATGTGAGGTGGCGACTCCCGCGGTGCTCGCGTCATCGTTTGATAGGGGCGGCCTGAGGCTGAGCGCTACAGCCCGCGGGATTGAAGGTGGACATTTTTCCTGGCGCGAAAACGATCCCCTTCCCATGGACAACCTCAATCAGCTGTTTGAGCAGAACAAAGCGTGGGCGGACCACATTCGCGCCCGCGATCCAGATTTTTTTGAGAAGCTTTCGCGCCAGCAAAATCCCGCGTATCTCTGGATCGGTTGCTCTGACAGCCGCGTGCCGGCCAACGAAATCATCGGCCTGCTCCCCGGGGAGGTCTTTGTGCATCGCAATATTGCCAACGTGGTCGTGCACACCGACCTGAATTGCCTTTCGGTTATTCAGTTCGCGGTGGATGTGCTGAAGGTGAAACACGTGATGGTGGTGGGGCACTATGGGTGTGGTGGTGTGCGTGCGACGATTCGCTGTGAGCGGGTCGGTCTCGCCGACAACTGGCTGCGTCATGTGCAGGACGTGCGTGAAAAACACAGTGCCTGTCTGTGTCGGTTGCCCAATGAAAGCGCTCAGAGCGCGCGCCTGTGCGAACTCAACGTCGTCGAGCAGGTCGCGAACGTGACGCAGACTTCCATCGTGCGCGATGCGTGGCTACGCGGTCAGGACTTGACCGTGCATGGCTGGATCTACGGTTTGCGCGACGGCCTCCTCCGCGATCTCGAATGCACCGCCAGCACGCAAGCCGAGGCGGCGGTGCGTTACAAATCGGCGATCGCGGCACTGGCCTCGTAGGGCCACGGTTGGGACAATAAAAAAGCCTGCAGATTTTCTGCAGGCTCGGAGTTCGCGGGCGTCCGGGCCACCCCGGCGCAAATTGACTTAGGCGCGACCGAGGTAACTGCCATCTTCGGTGCTGACCTTGATGATCTCGCCTTCTTTGATGAAGAGCGGGACCTGCACCACGAGACCGGTTTCAAGCTTGGCGGGTTTCTGGACGTTGCTGGCGGTGTCGCCCTTGATGCCGTCTGAGCTTTCAACGACCTTGAGTTCAACGGTCGAAGGCAGTTCGAGTGTCAAAGGCTTGTCGTCCACGAAGAGCACATCGCATTTGCCGCCAGCGGTGAGGTAGTGCTTCGAATCGCCGAGCAATTCGGCGCTGAGTTCGATCTGGTCGAAGGTATCCGGATCGATGAATGCGAACGCGTCACGGTCTGCGTAGCTGAACTCGAGGGTGCGCTTTTCGGTCGCGAGCACCTCGATGGTATCAGTCGAAGCGAAACGTTGGTCCAGTGCTTTGCCGTAGCGAAGATTGCGCATCTTGACCTGCACAAATGCCCGAAGATTTCCTGGCGTGCGGTGTTGGGTTTCCATGACGAGGTGCGGCTCGCCGTTGAATTTAATGACTTGGCCTCGGCGGATATCGTTGGCTGCTGGCATGACGGGATTCGGTTCGAACGGAGGGTTTTGAGTGGTGAAAAGGTCCACAGTGAGGAGTCGCGTCATCGGCTGTCAAGGCCGCGGCTGACTCCACGCTTGCGCTCCGCCCAACGTGTTTCCGAGACTGACCGCTAACAGTTATGAAACAACGCACTCTCGCGCGGGAAGTCTCCATCAAGGGCAATTCACTGCACACCGGCGACGCGGTGACTTTGACGCTGAAACCTGCGCCCGTGGACCACGGTTTTGTCTTTCGGCGGGTCGATCTCAGTGGGGCGCCGGAGCTGCGCCCGCGCGTCGATTTCGTGACCGACCTCGTACGCGCGACCACCATTCAGGTGGGCCACGCGAAAGTCCAGACGGTCGAACACGTCCTGAGTGCGTTGAGCGGCTGCGGCATCGACAACGCCATCATTGAAATGGACGCCTCGGAGCCGCCCATCCTCGATGGTTCGGCCAAACCCTTTGTCGACTTGATCATGCAAGGGGAGCCCATGGAGCAGGCCACGGATCGCGAATACTTCACGCTGGATGCCGCCGTCTCGGTGACGAAAGGTCATTCGTCCATCATCGCGCTGCCGTCTGATGATCTCCGGATCTCCTGCACGTCGGCCGATGATCGGGGCATTCACACGCAGCATCTGTCGCTGCTCATCGATCCGGATTCCTACATGACGCAGATCGCGGCCGCGCGTACGTTCACGATTTACGAGGACATCGAGGAGCTGCTCAAACTCGGTAAGATCAAAGGCGGCTCGCTCGATTGCGCGGTCGTGATCAAGGGCGATAAGATCATTTCGAAGGAAGGCCTGCGCTTTAAGGATGAGTTCGTGCGTCACAAGATTCTGGATATCATCGGGGACATCACGCTGTTGGGCCTGCCGTTGAAGGCGCACATTATCGCCACGCGCCCGGGTCATGCGATCAACGCCGAACTGACCAAAGCGCTCGCCGCCAAGTTGGAGGAACGTAAAAAGGGGCCGAAGAAAAAGCCGCGTCCGGCAATGGTCATGCCCGACGAGACGGCCCTCGATATCCGGCGTATTCTCGACACGCTGCCGCACCGTTATCCCTTTGTGATGATCGACCGCGTCGTGGAGTTCGTGGGTAGCGATGCGCTCGTTGCGATTAAGAACGTGAGCATCAACGAGCCTTATTTTCAGGGCCACTTTCCCGGGAATCCGGTCATGCCGGGTGTGCTCCAACTTGAGGCGATGGCTCAGGCCGCCGGTATTTTGATGCTTCGTCGCGGATCCGCCGAGGGTAAAGCCACGCTGTTCATGAGCGCGGACAAGGTGAAATTTCGGAAGCCCGTGCGTCCCGGCGATCAGCTCATCCTCAACGCCAAGCTGACCAAAACCCGTGGTGACAAGCTCGCCGCTGCTGAGGTCACCTGCACCGTGGATGGTCACGTCGTGTCGTCGGCTGAGCTGATGTTTGCCATTATCAACAGCTCCGAAATGGACTGAGCTCATGACCGCAAAGATCCACCCCACGTCCATTATTGAATCCGGTGCGCACCTCGGCGCCGACGTCGAAGTCGGTGCGTACGCTTACGTCGGCGCGGGTGTCACTCTGGGCGACGGCACGCGCCTGCACCACCACGCGTCCGTCGAAGGCAACACGGAGCTGGGCAAGTCCTGCGAGGTGTTTCCTTACGCCTGTATCGGTGGAAAAACCCAGGATCTCAAGTTCACCGGCGGCAATCCCGGCCTCCGCATTGGCGACCGCAACGTCTTCCGCGAATACGTCTCGATCCACGGCGCCACCAACGACGGCGACTGCACCCGGATTGGAGCCAACAACGTCCTCCTCGCGACCTGTCATGTCGCGCATGACTGCGTGTTGGGTGACAACATTATCATGAGCAACGGTGCCGTGTTGGGCGGCCACGTCACGGTCGAGAACTACGTCGTGATTGGTGGCTACGGCGGCATTCACCAGTTTTGTCGCCTCGGTGCCTATGCCATGCTCTCGGCGACGGCCAAGCTGGTGCACGACCTGCCGCCGTTTTTCATTGCTGACGGCACGCCGGCGGAGGTCCGCGCGATCAACCGCGTGGGACTCGAGCGCAACGGCTTCACTCCCGAGCAAGTCGACCGCGTAAAGCAGATCCACCGGTTGCTCTATCGCGACGGTCTCAATCGCTCCCAAGCACTCGAAAAACTCGCCGCGCACCCGCAGGCTGCGAGCGCGGAGTTCGCCCGGGTTCTCGCCTTTGCGCAGTCGAGCGAACGCGGGCTGGCTCCGGGTGGACGCTAGCCGCTCCGGACGTCGCCGCGGATTGACAGGCTCGGGCCGCCGAAGCCACGGTGCTGGATGCGCATATCGCTCGGCCTGTTATCACTATTCTGGGGGTGTCTGGTGACGCTGCGGGCCGCAGTGCCCTACGATGTCGCCGTCAAAGATATCGACGGCAAGGCCACTTCGCTCGCGGCTTACAAGGGGCGCGTGCTGCTCATCGTCAATGTCGCCTCGGAGTGTGGCTACACGTCCCAATATCAAGGACTCGAGGCGGCGTTTCGAAAATATCAGGCGCAGGGCCTGACCGTCCTGGCGTTTCCGTGCAACCAGTTCGGCGCGCAAGAACCGGGCTCCTCCGCCGAGATCAAAAAATTCTGTAGCACGACGTTTCACGTGACGTTTCCGCTCTTCGAAAAAATCGAGGTGAATGGAGCGAAGCGGCACGCGCTCTACAGCGCGCTCGCGGGAAAGGACTCGCCGTTTCCGGGTAATATCGCATGGAACTTCACTAAATTTCTCGTCGGTCGCGATGGCGTGGTGCTTCAGCGCTTCGAGGCCGGCGTCGAGCCTGATTCGCCCGAGGTGAGCGCGGCGATCGCAGCTGCGCTGCGGGCGAAATAACCCCTGCGCACAGCGGATAAAAGGTTTCCCTCTCGGAGCGGCGCGCTTCATCCCTCGGGGATGTCATTTTCCTCCCTCGGCCTTTCGGCGGCGCTGCTCCGGGCGATCGCCGAGCGTGCGTACACCGAAGCCACGCCGATTCAGGCCGCCGCGATCCCCGCCGTGCTCCGAGGTGGCGATGTCTGGGCCTCGGCGCAGACCGGCTCGGGCAAGACCGCAGCCTTTGCCTTGCCGCTCCTGCAACTCCTCGCGGGCACACCGCGGGAGCGGGGGCGGTTCGTGCGTGCGCTTGTTTTGGTTCCGACCCGCGAACTCGCAGCTCAGGTCGGCGACGCGTTTCGCGACTATGGTCGCTATCTGCCGGCACCACCGTTGAAGACGCTCGTCGTCTATGGTGGGGTGTCCATCAACCCGCAGATGATCGCACTCGGCGGCGGTGCGGACATCATTGTGGCCACGCCTGGTCGGTTGCTGGATTTGATCGCGCACCACGCCGTCTCGCTCTCTGCGGTCTCGGCGCTCGTGCTGGACGAGGCCGATCGTCTCTTCGCGCTGGGCTTCGCGGATGAGCTCACGCGGATCTTTGCGCTGCTGCCCACTCGGCGGCAGACCCTGTTTTTTTCCGCCACGTTTCCCTCGGCGGTCTGGCAGTTGGCCGAGAGTCTTTTGCGCGAGCCAACGCGGATTGAGATCCCGATGGCACCCGCTGACGCTCCGGATATTACGCAGCGGGCGATCGAGGTCGACGCTCCGCAGCGCACGCAGCTCCTGCGCAACTTGATCGAGCTGCACGCGTGGACTCGCGTTTTGGTGTTCGTCGCCACCAAATATGCGACGGAGCACGTCGCCGAGAAACTGCGCCGCGCCGGGATCGAGGCCGCGGCGCTGCATGGTGAGCTCAGCCAAGGTGCGCGGACGGCGGCGCTCGCTGAATTCAAAGCGTCGCGTATCCGTGTTTTGGTGGCAACGGATGTTGCCGCGCGCGGTCTCGATATCGCGGGGCTCCCCGTCGTGGTGAATTACGATCTGCCGCGTTCGCCGGTGGATTACGAACATCGGATTGGCCGCACGGGCCGGGCCGGTGAGAGCGGGGTGGCCGTGAGTTTCATCAGTGTGGAGACGGACGCCCACTTCCGGCTCATCGAAAAACGTAATCGCTGCAACCTCCCGCGGGAGCAGATCGCTGGGTTTGAACCGTTGCACACGGCTATGCCGGCGGTCGCTTCGACGGGCGGCGTGAAAGGAAAGCGCAAGAGCAAGAAGGACCGCCTGCGGGAGGCCGCCGGCGGGTCCGCGACCCGCCCCGTCGTGGCCGACGCGCCGGTCCGAAACGAGGTGCAGGAATATTTTCCGCTGACTCCGCGCATCCCGACCCAGCGGCGCGTGGGGCGCTGACGCCGGCACTCCTGCCGTCCGCTGACCGAGCGCGGTGCGTGGCAGCTGTGAAGAGCGCTGCGGGAGGGTGGCCAGATGCCAACGTCCTTTGAACGCTGGACTTTTCGGTAGCCCGAGCACCAGCGAGTGGAGGGATCACCGCTCGCTGGCGCTCGCGGCTACCCGGCAAATCACAGTCTGAATCTTTTGGGCGATTGAGATGAGGAGTGAGGAGCGGCGGCGCTACGGGATGAAGGCTTCGTCGTCCGCAGTGTGGTGTTTTTTATCGGGGCCGGCGCTGCGGACTTCCATACGCGAGCCACTTTCGGCGTGGAAGAAAAACGGGGTGCCCCAGCGGTCGAGGAGTTCGCCGGTGGAACGATCGATCGCGGGGTGGTCGGGGGGGATGAGGGCGAGCTGAAGTTTGTTATTGCCGGCCAAGACCCCGGTGATTTCGGCGTTGGTGCCGACGGGATTGCCGGTGCGGGGGAAGTTGGAGCGAAAGGTTTCGAGGATTTCGCTCACGATGCGCA
>CANIJN010000068.1 GCA_947467625.1 Opitutia bacterium
GCAAAGCTGGGCGGAGGCCCGATCCCCACGGCCATCCTGCCTGAGGGACCGCTTTCCATCGCCTGCCCCCCCGACGCAGACGGCCCAGCTGAGAAAGCGTAGACGGGACAGGTAAAGAACACCGGAGCAGGGAAAGAGGGGCCACTGTGGCCTCCCTACTTGCTGGCGAGTGAAGGCGAGTGAAGGCGCAGGCGTGGAGGGGCTCGGCCCTACGAACGGCCGTGGCCGACAGCCAAGCCACGAAACGCGCCCGCATGCGTAAGCGCATGCGTCCTCCTCAATCACCTCCTGGAAAATCCAAAAATTAAGCTCATTTGAAAGACCGTTACGGACCCTTTTTGCCTGCTCCGAAGAACCTCATGACCTGAGGACCGGGGGGGCCAGCAGCCACAAATCTCGTATCACGTTCTGAAATTCCTCGCGCAGCCTCCTCCCGTTCACAAGGTCGTTAATCGTGTCGTGGATATCTCAACAAGCGCGGTGCGACCCGAACGCCACCTACCGCCACTACGCCTCGCGCGACATCAACGCCGGTTTCGTGGGCAACATGGTCGGCCTTCTCAGGCAGCTCTTCGAAAATACCCCTTTGGAAAAATAACTCATGTCCACCCAGCGCTACTCAGTTACGCCCCATCCCATTGAAACCCTGCTCACATGGGTGAAGTCCGGCGAAATCGCGATTCCAGAGATTCAGCGCCCCTTCGTTTGGGAGCCGACCAAAGTCCGCAACCTGCTCGACTCACTTTACCAGGGTTACCCCGTCGGCTACCTCATCGCGTGGCGCAACCCCACCGTAAAGCTCAAGGACGGCACCCCCTCCGCCGGGAAACGCATCCTAATCGACGGCCAGCAGCGAGTCACCGCCCTCATGGCTGGTTTGCTCGGGCGTGAGGTCCTCACCAAGGACTACGAGACGATTCGGATCCGCATCGCTTTCCATCCGCTGACCGAGAAGTTTGAAGTAGCCAACCCTGCCATCCGCAAAGACGTCGCGTGGATTGAAGATGTGGCGGCGGTCTTCGCGCCAGAGGCCGACCTGATTGAGTTGACCGAGGGCTATGTGGCCAAGAACCCTGTCGCCGACCGCAAGCACGTTGGCAAAGTGCTCCAGAGGCTCGGCAAGATCATCAACAACCACGTGGGCCTGATCGAACTTGCCGAAGACCTCGACATCGAGACCGTCACTGAGATTTTTATCCGCGTGAACTCCGCCGGCGCGGAGTTATCGCAGGCCGATTTTGCCATGTCGAAGATCGCCGCCAACGAGACTTACGGCGGCAACATGCTGCGCAAGGCCATCGACTATTTCTGCCATCTCGCCGTTGCACCTGACTTTATGGGGCGCATCGAGAAGGGCGACAAAGCCTTCGCCGCCTCCGAGTTCTTCCCGCAGATGCGCTGGCTCAAGGATGTCAACGATGACATCTACGACCCCACCTATACTGACATGCTGCGGGTGGCATTCACCGCTGAGTTCGGCCGCGGCAAGTTGGCGGACCTCGTCGCGCTCCTCTCGGGCCGCAACTTCGAGACCCGACAGTATGAAGATGCCATCGCCGAAGCCTCCTTCGGCAAGCTCAAGCAGGGCATCCTGCGCTTCATCAATAAGACCCATTTCGAGCGATTCACCATGATTGTCCGCTCCGCGGGCTTCGTAACCAACGACCTGATCGGAGGCCAGAACGCGCTCAACTTTGCTTACATCCTTTATCTTCGTGGCCGTGCTGAAACCGTCCCAGCCGCTGAACTCGAACGGCTCGTGCGCCGGTGGTATGCCATGTCCATTCTGCGCGGGCGCTACACCGGTAGCCCAGAAACCGCTTTCGATTTCGACATCCGCCAGGTTGAGACACGCGGCCTCGTCGCCTACGCCGACTCAGTGATCGAGAACGAACTGCCCGCCACGTTCTGGACCGGCATGCTGCCACAACTCATGGACACCTCCTCCGCGCAGAGCCCATACTTTCTAGCCTATAAAGCGGCGCAAGTGAAGCTCGGCGACAAGGGCTTCCTCTCCCGCGACATCACCGTAAATGACCTGATGATGAATCGCAGCGACGTGCATCACGTCTACCCGCGCAATCACCTCAAGAAGCAAGGACTGGCGCGCGGTCGTTACAATCAGATCGCCAACTTCGTGCTGGCGCAGAGCGAGATCAATATCGCCATCGGCGACAGAGCCCCCGAAACGTATTTCACCGACCTAGCCAAACAGTGTGCCGGCGGGCCGAAAAAATACGGTGGGATTACCGAGCGGGAGGAGTTGTGCGCCAACCTGCGCATGAGCTGCCTCCCAGAGTCACTCATTGATGGCGTGATTCCCGCCTACGACGATTTCCTCGAACAGCGACGCAAGCTCATGGCGCTGAAAATCAAAACCTGGTTCGAAGCACTCTGATGATGAACCATCCATCCGCCGCGCCCCCATCGAGGCCGATCTGGTGGACTGCATGGTCGACCTTCCCGGCCCGCTCTCCTACAGCACGTAGATTCCCGTCTGTCTCTGGTTCCTCGCGAAAAACAAAGCCGCCAGCGCCAAACGCGGCCCCCCGTGACCGCCGCAAACAGCACCTCTCCTTCATGGACCCTATCAACTCACCACTTCAGCCCTCACTGCGGGCGGAGGGATTAGGTTCAGCCCCGCTGTTCCACCCGCTGCTCCAATGATAACTCTGCGCTTTCGTTTCATCCTCTCACTGTCGTTGGTCGCCTTGGCCGGGCTCGTTGCGCGTGGCGCCGAATCGTTCGATCAGACGGATGCGCGTTTTGGTCGCGTGCTCACGGCCTTCGTGAAGAACGCGAACGTCGACTACGCCAAACTGAAAGCTGATCCGGTCGAACTCGACGCCTACTTGCAGGAGATTGCCGTCGTGCCGGCAGCGGAATTTGCGCGCTGACCCGAGGTCGACCGGCTCGCGTTGCTCCTCAATCTCTATAACGCGTAGACGCTGCGTTTGATCATCAATCACTATCCCCCGAAGAGCATTCGCGACCTCGGCACGCTGCCAGGCGCGGCGCGGAGCGAGTGGATCGTGCGGCAGGGCGGGCGAGTGATGACACTCGATCACCTAGAACACAAAATCATCCGCGTGGATTACCGCGAGCCGCGTATCCACTTCGCGCTCGTATGTGCGGCGGTGAGTTGTCCGCCGCTGCGCGGCGAGCCGTATGTCGACGCCCAGCTTGATGAACAAGCTCGGGTGTTCCGCGGAACGCCCGAAAAGAATCGCTTCGACGCCAAAACCGGTACGTTGCACCTCTCGCCGATTTTCAAGTGGTATGGCGATGATTTCACCAAGCAGGCCGGCTCGTTGGCCGCGTAGGCGAAACCGTTTCTGCCCGAGGCCCAGCGCACCGCTCTCGCCGATCCGGCCGAGGTGAAAGTGACGTTTACCGACTACGATTGGGTGCTGAATGAGCCGCCGCTGTCTCGCTGATAAAATGGGTGCGAGATCGCCCGACGGGAAATTTACCGCGCGATTCGAGGGCGGGCTTGCCCACGGGAAGTCGGCCGACATCTTCTGGTGAGACCCCTCCCTCATCATGACCACCGCTACTGTCCCCGTGCCCTCTTCGCCACCCAACCCCCTGAGCATTCTGGGCTGGACCCTCGTCGCCCTACTGGGGGCCGGGTCGATCGGCGTGCTCGCGTGGTCGCGCGGCGAACCCGTCAACGCCCTCTGGATGGTCGTCGCCGCGTTGTGTGTTTTTGCCATCAGCTACCGGTTCCACTCGGCGTGGCTCATGGCCAAGGTCCTCACGCTCGACGAACTCCGCGCCACGCCCGCCACGGTCAACGCCGACGGACGTGACTTCGTGAAAACCAACAAGTGGGTCGTCTTCGGTCACCATTTCGCCGCCATCGCCGGCCCCGGTCCGTTGGTCGGCCCCGTGCTGGCGGCGCAATTTGGTTATCTGCCCGGGATGTTGTGGATGCTCATCGGTGCCACCATGGGCGGCGCGGTGCACGATTCGGTGATTCTGTTTTGCTCCACGCGCCGCCGCGGAAAATCCCTCGGCCAAATGGTCCGCGACGAGGTCGGTCCGTTTGCCGGCAGTATCGCCCTCGTGAGCATCGTCGCGATTATGGTCATCCTCCTCGCCGTGCTCGCCCTCGTCGTCGTCAAGGCGCTCGCGGAAAGTCCGTGGGGCCTCTTCACCATCGCCTGCACGATGCCGATCGCCGTGCTGATGGGGCTCGGGATGCGCGGGGTGGGCCAGAGCGGAAAAGGTCTCGCCGTGATCAGCGTGCTGGGCGTCGCCGCGCTGCTCGCTTCCGTGTGGGGCGGCCAGTTTCTCCACGGCACGAAACTGGAAGAATTTCTCACTCTCAACGGTACGACGATCGCGTGGTGGATTATGGGTTACGGCTTCGCCGCCTCCGTTCTGCCGGTGTGGCTATTGCTCGCGCCGCGCGATTACCTCAGCACGTTTATGAAGATCGGTACGGTGTTCGCCCTCGGGATCGCCGTGATCGTGCTCGCGCCCACGCTAAAAATGCCGGCCCTCACGAAGTTCATCGATGGCAGCGGACCCGTGTTTGCCGGTCCAGTTTTTCCGTTTGTTTTCATCACGATCGCGTGCGCGGCCATTTCGGGTTTCCACTCGCTGATTTCGTCGGGCACCACGCCCAAGCTGCTCGGCAACGAGCGTGACATCCGCATCGTCGGCTATGGCGCGATGGTCACGGAAATGTGTGTCGGTATTATGGCCCTCATCGCCGCGTGCGCGATGGAGCCCGGCCAATATTTCGCCATCAATATGGCCGGCACTCCGGAAGCCGTGACTGCCAAAGTCACCGCCCTCGGCTTCCCGGTGACGACCGGCGAAATGTCGGCGCTCGCGGCGAGTGTGGGCGAAAAAAATATGGTGGGCCGCACCGGCGGTGCGCCGACCTTCGCGGTCGGCATGGCGCACATGTTTGCGGGCGTTTTCCAGAGCCCAGCGGCCCTCGCGCTTTGGTATCACTTCGCGATCATGTTCGAGGCGCTCTTCATTCTCACCACGATCGACGCCGGCACCCGGGTGGGCCGCTTTATCGTGCAAGACTTGCTGGGTACACTCTGGAAACCACTGGGCAACACCCAATCCAACAGCGCCGGCACGCTCGCCACCGCACTCTTCGTCGGCGCGTGGGGCTACTTCTTATACCAAGGCGTCGTCGATCCGCTCGGTGGGATCAACTCGCTCTGGCCGATCTTCGGTATCGCCAACCAACTGCTCGCCGTGCTCGCCCTCGCGCTCGGCACCACGGTACTGATCAAGATGGGCCGCACGCGCTACGTGTGGGTCACCGTCGCGCCCCTGTGCTGGCTGCTCGCCGTCACGATGAGCGCGGGCCTCATGAAGATTTTCAGTCCCGCGCCCCTCGGCTTCCTCGCTCTGGCGAAAAACTTTGAGACAAAAATCGCCGCCGGCGGGACACCCGCCGAGCTGAAGCTGTGGAGCGCGCAACTCTTCAACAACCGTGTGGACGCGATTGTGACCGGCACGTTTCTCGTGCTCGTCGTGATCGTGTTGCTCGCAAACGCCCGTGTGTGGTGGCAGCTCCTCGCGGGGAAACGCGCCGCAGAGTTGCGTGAGGAGCCTTACGTGACGGTGACCGAAACGGCGAAGGCGTGAGCGGTGCGGTGCGGCACCGCGCGGCTTGCGTGTAGGCCCGGCCGGTGGCCGGGTTACCACACCCCGCGCAACCCCGCACGAATCTCACGGTCGTGTCGCGTGAGATAATGGTGCAGCCAAAAAACATAATGCTCGGGATTTCGGGTGGCGTCCCGCTTGAGAGCCGCGAAATCACGGAAGGCGACTGCGGCCACCTCGGCGGGATGGGGCCGCAGTTTTTCTGGCACCACTCCGAAGAAAACATAAACGATTTCATTTTCCGCCAGACCGTTTGCGAACGCGGCCCGATAGTGTGCGCGGAAACCGAAGCGCAGTTTCGTGGTGGCCCCGAGCTCTTCACCGAGCCGGCGCTCGGCGGCCCGGAGGGTGGGCTCGCCCGGTCGCGGGTGGCCGCAGCATGAGTTCGCCCACAACCCGCCCGAATGATATTTTTTTTTGCTCCGCTGTTGCAGCAAAATGCGTCCGTCAGCATCGACCAAAAAAATCGAAAACGCCCGGTGGAGTAGCCCGGCCGCGTGCACGGCGTATTTTTCCCCGCAACCGACCGCGCGGTTGTGCTGATTAACGAGGATGAGCTGTTCGGTCATGGGTCGCGTTCCGGAGATGACGGGTGAGCGCGGGGAACGGTTCAAACCTTCCGTGTTTGGTCCCGTGGTTGATTTCCGTTTCGGGCGATGTTTACTTTGACCTGTTTTCACGAATGTGACTTTTGAACTCCTCGCCGCCCATGTCCACGAAGCGCACCCCACGACCGCAGGGAAAGTTGCCCGCCGCCGCCGCGCCGCGTGCGCTCGTTGACCACGGTTTCGTGCCGGTGCGCGCCAAACTCATCGAGGTCGCGGCGTTTCTCGATCGCGTCGAGCGCCATGGTGCGGCGGACGACTTCCGCTGCGTGGCGTTGCGCACAGCGGCCCAGGTTCTCCTCGATGGAAAACCCGAGCGGGCCCGTCGCATCCTTGAACGTTTGAGCGATCCGACCACGAAACCCGACGCCGTCTCCACCGGCAAAGCCGCCCTCGGCGCGTGGCTGCCGCCCGCAACGGTCGGAGTGAAGGTAAAAATGAAAGTGAAGGTGAAAGTGGCGGCTACTCGCCGCTAAGATCAGCCACGGGTCGTCCCTCTCGCTTTCCGTTTCACTCTCACCCTCCCTTTCCCTTTCACTTTCACTTTCACTTCCCATCATGCGCTACATCGAGCCCCACGGCCACATGGTCAGCCGCACGACTGACGACTATCAGGCGATGATCACGGCCGGATGTCAGGCCGTCTGCGAACCCGCCTTCTGGGCTGGCTACGATCGCAGCTCGGTTGACGGCTTCCGGGACTATTTTCGCCAGCTCACGGAGTATGAGCCTGCGCGCGCCGCGAAATTTCTCCTGCCGCATTTTTCCTGGCTCTGCATCAACCCCAAGGAATCCGAAGACCTCGCCCTCGCTGCCGATGTGCTCGCGATGATCCCCGAGTTCCTCTCGCAACCGAACGTCCTCGGCATCGGCGAAATCGGCCTGAACCGCAATACGCGCAATGAACTCAACGTCCTCGAGCAGCACGTCGACCTCGCGGTGAAGCACGACCAGCTGATTCTCGTCCATACGCCGCACCTCGAAGACAAGCTCAAGGGTACGCGGCTCATCGTCGATCTGCTCCGCTCGCATCAAGGCGTGAAACCCGGACGCGTGATCATCGATCACGTCGAGGAGCACACGATCCAATACGTGCTGGATCAGGGATTCTGGGCGGGCATCACGCTCTACCCCGACTCAAAATCTTCGCCGCCGCGCGCCGTTGACATGCTCGAAATCTGCGGCCGCGAGCGCATCTGGCTTAACTCCGCGTGCGACTGGGGCGTGAGCGATCCGCTCGCTGTGCCGAAGACGGCCTTCGAGATGCGCCGCCGCGGCCACAGCACGGAGTTTGTCGATCAGGTGCTCTACCAGAATCCGGTCCGCTTCCTCTCGCAGTGTCCGAAGTTTCGGCTGCCGAACACATGAGTGGAGTCGCGAATCGCCCAATCCGTCTTCACCACGGATGGACACGGATGGACACGGATGACGGAGATCTGATTTCCAACGTGAGCGAGTGCCGGGATTTTCATCCGTGTTCATCCGTGTCCATCCGTGGTTGCCTCCTGTCCGAGATCGAGCGCTCGCGATGAAACTCAACCACGGCCTCCACCTCGCCTACTGCACGAACGTCCACCGCGGCGAAACGTGGGCGCAGACCTTCGACACGCTCGAGCGCCACACGCTCGTCGTCCGCCGCCGTATCGCCGCCGGTCGTTCTTACGCGATCGGTCTGCGCCTCGGCGCTCGGGCCGCCGAAGACCTCGCGCAACCGGCCGCACTCGCCGCATTTCGTCACTGGCTCGACACGCACGATTGCTACGTTTTCACGATCAACGGATTTCCCTACGGCAGCTTCCACGGCACGCGGGTAAAAGAGCAGGTTTACGCGCCCGACTGGTCCACGCCCGAGCGCCTCGCCTACACGCAACGCCTCTTCGATCTCATTGCACAACTCGTGCCCGCGGGCGTCGCCGGCAGCGTGAGCACGGTACCCGGTTCCTTCAAAGGCTGGACGCACGACGACCCCGCGCGCCGCGCCGCGATTTTTTCTAATGTCACCGCCATCGGTCGCTATGTCGCCGATCTCTCCGCGCGCACCGGCCACGATCTCCACCTCGGCCTCGAACCGGAGCCCTGTTGTTATTTCGAAACGACGCCCGAGACGGTCGATTTTTTCAACGGCTGGCGCGCCAGTGATCGCGCCGTCGACGCCGAGGGCCTGCTGCGCCGCGTCGGTGTCAATTACGACTGTTGCCATCTCGGCGTGGAGTTTGAGTCCGCGCCCGCCGCGCTCGATCGCCTCGCCGCCGCTGGCCTCCGTCTGAGTAAGATCCACCTCAGCTCCGCCCTCCGGGTGAAGCCCGATGCTGCCGGTCGCGCCGCGCTCGCCGCCTTTGTTGAGCCGACTTACCTGCACCAAGTCGTCGTGGGTAACGGCGCGACCGGCCTCGTGCGTCAGCGCTACGTCGACTTGCCGGATGCCCTCGCCGACCCCGTGCCGTCGCAGCCCGACGACGAGTGGCGCGTGCATTTTCACTTGCCGCTGCACGCCGCGCCCGGTGCGCCGTTCGGCGACACGCGCGACCACCTGCTCGGCGCGCTTGATTGGATGAAGACGCATCCGGACGCGTGCCAACACGCGGAGATGGAAACCTACACCTGGGAAGTCCTCCCGCCGGCGTTGCGCATCGGCATCGAAGATCAGCTCGTGCGCGAATACGAGTGGACGCTCGCGGCGCTCGGCGAGCGGGGCCTCGCCTAACATGGCTGATTTTTCCGTAGTAGCCCTGCTCGTGAGAGCAGGGACCGACGTCACCCCTTGCGAGCGCCCCTCCCGCTTCTCACGAAGCGGGCTACGATGACCTCCGCCCCTCCCGCCGTTTCCTCCTGCCGCCTCTGGCTCGACCTCGCCCGCGCCGGCAACTTTCCGTCCGTCTGGAGCAATGTCCTTGCCGCCCTCGTGCTCTCCACGCCCGTCGTCGGCGCGTGGCCGGCGCCCAGGGTGCTCGTGCTCACGCTACTCGCCGGGAGCCTGGCCTACGCTGGAGGCACGACGCTGAACGACGTTTTCGACGCCGGCTTCGACCGTCAGCATCGGTCCGAGCGTGCGATCCCGCGTGGCCTGATCGCCCGCGCGACCGCCGGCTGGGTGGGTGGCCTGCAACTCGCCCTTGGCCTCGTTCTGCTCGGGTTCCTCGGTGCGTCGCCGATTGCCGCGGCGGGACTTGGAGGGGTGATTCTGCTCTATGATTGGCTCCACAAACGCTGGACGGGCTCCGTGCTGTTGATGGCTGGCTGCCGCGTGATGCTGGCCGTCACGCTGGCAACGTTGCCCGGCCAAGCAATGGGCACGGTCTTCATCGCGTGGCTCGGGGCGCTCTTTTTCTACATCGTCGTCCTGAGCCTGCTGGCCCGCCGCGAATATCATCCCGGCGCACCTGCCGAGAAACTCGGAAAGATTGTCCGAAAGCTGCTCGCGTTCATCCCCTTCGTGGACGCCGCCGCACTGCTGGCGAGCGCCGCGTGGATTCCGGCGGCATGCTGTGCGGTGGCGGTGCCGCTCGGGAAGTGGGCGCAGCGGAAAGCGGCGTCGAGTTGAGGGCGGCGATTGAAAATCGTCCGGGGTCAACCGCGTGCCTCCGCTGATGCTTTTCAGGGGGCCTTGGAGATGCTTTTCGAACTGGAGTGGCCCCGGTCACCACGCCCCATTGGGGCGCTGCCATGGTTGCTGCTGGCCCTTTGGCGTTGAGGGGGCGTAGCGCAGCGGGGGCGAATCGGGACAGCCTTGCGGCGCGCGCGCACCGTTGTCCCAATCGGGGACAGTGATGCTATTCACCTTTGGTCGCAGCGATTTTGCCAATCCCATGAATGATTTTTTATCCCGTCGTAACTTCCTGAAATCTACTGCGCTGCTGCCGGTCGCGGCGACGGTCGGCGTGGCGTTGAGCCCGACCACGGCGACCGCGGCGGTCGAGCCGATCAAACGCGTCGGTGGGCCGATGCTGAAGACGTCGCTGAACGCCTACTCGTTTGCGAAGCTGCTCGGCACCGGCGGCACCGGGAGCTTGAAGCTCGTCGATCTCGCCGAGGTGTGCGCGAAGATGGGCTTCGATGCTTTCGACCCAACGGGCTACTATTTTCCCGGCTACGAAAAGAACGGGCTGGGCGTGCCGACAGACAAGCTGATTTACGCGCTGAAACGACGCGCCTTCGATCTCGGCCTCGGGATCAGTGGCACGGGCATCGGCAATAATTTTACGATCGCGGACCAGGCGGCGCGGGCGGTTGACGTGCAGCGCATCAAGAACTGGTCGGAAGTGGCGGCGAAGCTGGGCGCACCGGTGATCCGCGTGTTTGCCGACACGCAGTTGCGCGCGCAGACGTGGGAGAGTGCCTCGAAGGGCGCGAAGCGCGACGACGTCGAGCGGTGGATCGCGGACGATATCCGGGCCTGCGCGGAGCACGCGGGGAAATTGGGCGTGATCATCGGCGTCCAGAATCACGGGGATTTCATCAAGACCGCTGACGATCAGATCAGTCTCCTCAAGCGGATTGATTCGCCCTGGTGTGGCGCGATCGTCGACACGGGCTACTACAAGGCCGACGATGTTTACGCCGAGATGGCGAAGGCCGCGCCCTACGCGGTGAACTGGCAGATCAAGCAGAGCCCGTATGGGGTCGAGAAGGAGGCCGAGTCGCCGACGGATCTGCAGCGCCTACTGAAAATCGTGCGCGCCTCCGGTTATCGTGGTTATCTGCCGCTGGAGACGCTGTCGCCGCGCAGTGGAGGGAGTGGCTACGACCCCTACAAGGTGGTGCCGAAGTTCCTTGCGGAGCTGCGTCAGGCCATCGCGGATACGGCATAAGCGTTTCGCTCTGATGGAATTAATTCTTCCCATCCTCACGGCGTCGGTGTGCTTATTGCCCGCCTCCGCGGCTGAGGAGGCGGTCGACCCCCGGTTCGTGGCGGCCGCTCCCGGCGCTTATCCACCGACGCCGGTGCCGCCGACGCTCGGGGCAAAGCCGCCCGCCGGGGCCGTCGTGCTCTTTCGTACACCGCGTTTCGAGGCCGCAGGAAAGAAGACCGCGAACGCGCGGGCGACGGTGGTCCTCAACGGCCAGAAACGCTACGACGAGCAGGAATTGAATCTGCCAACGGGTGCCGCCGACCGCCTCGGCCAAGCGCCGACCGGACCGATTATGCAGCGGGAGCACGGTATGCCGGTGCCGTTTCGCAACGTGTTGCTCGTGGTGAAAAATAGCGCGGTGCCGCTGCCGATAACGTTACCTTTCTGAACACGATCAACGTTTTGAATCCATCCATTATGAACACCGCTCTGACCCGCCGCCGTTTTCTCGCCACGTCTGCGCTGCTGCCCTTTGCGGCTGCCGGACTTTCCCCGGCTCGCGCCGCCTACCAACCGATCTCGCGGCACAGCGGTCCGCATCTGCGTACATCGCTCAACGCCTACTCGTTTTCGGATCTGCTCAACGCGAACGCGAAAGACGCCACGAAGGGCCTCGATTTGTTTCAGGTCTGCGATTTCGCCGCGAAGGTGGGCTTCGATGCCGTGGACCTCACCGGCTATTTCTTCACGGGCTATCCGAACGCGCCGGAGGACAGCTATCTCATCCGGATCAAGCGCCACGCGTTTAACCTCGGCCTCGACATCAGCGGTACGGGCGTGCGCAACGATTTCACGGCGGCCGATCCGGCGGTCCGCGCCGAGGGCGTGGCCCGCCTCAAGACGTGGATCGAAGTCGCGGCGAAGCTCGGCGCTCCGACGATTCGTGCCTTTGCCGACTGCCAGGCTCCGTTCAAGACTTGGCAACAGGCGTCCGGCAATACCTCGCGTGAAAAAGTCGAAGCGTGGATGGCGGAGGCCGTGCGCGAGTGCGCTGAACACGGCAAGAAATTCGGCGTGATCGTCGCCGTCCAGAATCACGGCGACTTCATCGCCACCGGCGCGGACCACCTCAGTCTCCTCAAACGCGTCGACCACGAGTGGTGCGCCGCGCTCGTGGACACGGGTAAATATCTCTCAGCCGATCCGTATGCCGACATCGCGGTGATGGCGCCCTATGCGGTCAATTGGCAGATCAAGGAAACGATGCAGAGCACGGTGAAGTCGCCCAAGGTCGATCTGAAGAAGCTGGTCGCGATCATCCGTCAATCCGGCTACCGAGGTTACGTGCCGATTGAGACGCTTTCGATGGGCCGCAAGGATTATGACCCTCACGCGGAAGTGGCGAAGATGCTGGTCGATCTCCGCGCCGCTCTGGCGTAGGCGATCCACGAACGGCGGTGGCGCCTCGGCTGGTCGGCGTAATGGGAGGACGAGAATGTCCGAAATTACGCGGCGCGTGCTATTCCCTCTGTAAACCCTCAAGTATGCTCATGAAAAAACTCCCGCCGCCTACCTTGTTCATTGCCCTCCTTGCTGCGGTCGCACTTCCCGGTGCGTCCGCCGCCGAGGGCCCCAAGGCCAAAATCTTTGCCAAATATGATGCCAATAAAAACGGGATCATCGATGGCAACGAAATCGCTGCGGTCCGCAAGGCATTCGCGGCCGAGCCCAAGGGTGAGTTCGCCGGCTACGATAAGAACACCGACGGCAAACTCGATGATGCGGAAATTGCGGCGATCAAACCGCCCGGGGCGAAGAAGGACGGCGAAAAAAAGAGCGGCGGAAATAAAAAAGCCGACGGCCATACGGCGGAAAAGAAGTGATTTTCTGCATTCACCCCTCGTTATGAAACACCTCACTTGTGTCTGCGTGCTCTCTCTTGTGTCGGCGGGCGTGCTGACCGGCCCCACGGCATTTTCGCAAGCGGTCCAGCCGCTGCCACCCGACGCCACCGTTGTGCTTTCGGAATTCGCTGTGAAGGAGGATTCCGATAATAGTTATGTGGCCTCCGAATCGATCACGGGCACGCGCGTGCGCACGCCGATCAAAGACCTGACGTTTACGGTCAATGTGATTACGAGCGAGTTTCTCCAGGATTTTGCCTACTTCGAGATTAACGACCTCGGCTACACCAGTTCGGTGAACAATTTCGATAATGGCGGCGGCAATGTGAACATCCGCGGCTACGGCGCGACCTCGTATCTGCGCAACGGCTTTCTCCGGCTTGGGCTCGTCGACCGCGTGAACGTGGATCGCATCGAGGTCATTAAGGGCCCGGCCGCCGCGATCTACGGAATGACGACCCCTGCCGGTATGGTGAACATCATTACGAAGCGTCCCAAGGATCGGCCGGCGCAGAGTTTTTCAATTGCCGGCGGTAGTTACGGAACGACGCGCGCAGACTTCAATGCGGCCGGCCCGCTCGGCGCGTCGGGTCGCGACAGCTATGCGTTCAGCGCAGGCTTCCATGAGCGGAACTACGACACACCGTGGGCAATGACGCGCTCGAAGACCGGTTCGCTGGCGGTGCAGCACAAATTTTCCCCGCGCGCCAACCTGCTCGTGGAAGTCGAGTGGATCGCCCGGCGCACGAATCCCCTTGGCGCCATTCCGTTTCGATCGGTGTCGAATGCACCGGCGACGGCGCGCATCCAGGGGCTCGCCACCGAACTGAAAACCTTCAGCCAGAACGGTCCGAATTCCGAGCAGAACCGTGATGTCTCTTCGTTGAATGTGGCCTATGAAAACCGGTTGAGCGACGTGTGGTCGCTGCGCGCGGGCGGCGCGGCCTTTCATCGGCACTCGCTGGCGTTCAACAACGGCAACAGCACGACTTTCGATGTCCTCACGCGCCGCCTCACTGGCCGCACGGCGAGCAAAGCGTGGATCAGTGAGGATGGTGCCGCCGGCCAGATCGACGTGCTCGCCCACTACCCGCTGTTCGGCGGCCGGCTCGACAACAAGACGCTCTTCACGGCGGACCACTCGCAATACTGGAAGTACAATCCGACGAAGCAGCTGCCTAATGCCATGAATGCCAATCCGCTCGTTTTCACGGCCAACCTCAGCGTGGACAATCCCGACTACCGCGTGCCCGCCTTTGCATCCGACGTTTATACGAATCTCAATCGCAAACTCGTCTCGCGCGTTGATGTGAACGGCGGATTTCTGCGGCAGCAGGTCACCACGCTCAACAACCGGCTGATCGTCGTGGCCGGTACGCGGGTGGACAACGTGACCTTCAATTTCTGGGACAAAGCTGGGGCGGCGGCGAACCCTTCGTCGCTCACCACGATCAATCACTTTCACGACTTCCAGTTTTCCCCGATGGCTGGCTTCAACTACAAGCTCACGCCGCAAATCGCGCTCTACTCGAACCGGTCAAATTCATTTTCGCCCAATGCGCAGCGTGCGAGCTCGGGGCTCAACGCCAGCGAGACTGCGCGCGGTTGGGATTACGGTTTCAAGGCGGGGTTTTTCGAGGACAAACTACAGTTCACCCTCGGGGGCTATTACATCGACCGCACCGGCGTCACCGCGACCGAAGTCGGCGTGAACGGTGCGACGGTGACAACCTCGGCCGGCAACCAGAATGCGAAGGGTGTCGAATGGGATTTCACGTGGCGCGCAACGAACGATCTGACGGTCCTTGGCGGCTACGGCTACGTGAACGCGAAGACCGTGGCGAACGGCCGCGATCTCGACTCGATCGGCCGCCGTCCCGCCAAACTGCCTGCGGTGACCTATGGCCTCGCGCTGAAGTATCAGTTGGTGCAGGTGGTCAAGGGCCTGGCGTTCAATGCTGGGGTGACGTTCACGGGGCAGACCTTTCCGGATTCGTTGGCGGGTGGCATCAACGAAGGGGCGAGCAGCCCGTTGCGCGGCTACACGCTTTCACACGACGGCCGCCGGACGTTGTCTCTCCCGAGTTACACTGTCGTCGATATGGGCTTAAGCTACCGGTGGCGTGCCGCGAATTCGAAATTATCCCACTCGGTCCGCTTTAACGTGAAGAACCTCGCCGACGCCGACTACATCGACACGGGGAAAAAAGCGGGAGATCGGCGCGGATTTTACGTAAGTTATTCGATCACTCACTGAGGGTATTTTGATCTGCGCGACGAATTTTCAACGATGAACCGCGAGGCCATGAACGAGACTGAAAGCCGCAAGCGGCTGATGGCGCTGATGACGCGGCATCAGCGCCAGATCTTTGCTTACATCTACACGCTCGTGCCCGACCGGCATGACGCTGAGGATTTGCTGCAGGAGACGAGTCTGGTGATCTGCGAGAAGTTTGACGAATTCCGACCGGGCTCGGATTTCGTGGCGTGGGCGTGTCAGATCGCGTGGTGGCGTATCCGTTATTCGCGACAAAAGTTTGCCCGTTCGAAAGTGATTTTTGATGACGAGGTGCTGGCGAAAGTCGCCCAGACGGCCGGGGAGATGGCGGTGGAGCTGGATGCGCGGCACGAGGCGCTGGCGAGTTGTCTCAAAAAACTGGCACCCCGCGACCGAGCGTTGGTGCTCACGCGTTATGAGCCGGGCAGCGGTGTGGCAGAGGCAGCTCAGCGCAGCGGTCGCTCGCTTGACGCCGCCTACAAAGCGCTGAATCGGCTGCGGAAATTGCTGCATGATTGTGTCACGCACGAGCTGGCGACTCAGCAGCCGCACGGAGGTGCCGCGTGAACCTGCGCGATCCCGAAGTTTTGGAATTAAACGAGCTCTGCGGTGCCGTCGTTGACGGGAGGTTGACGGAGGCGCAGCGGGCGCGGCTGGAGCGTTGGTTGAAGGAGTCGCACGAGGCGCGGCGGCATTATGTGCGGGCTCTCGGGCAGTCGGCGAGTATGCACGGCTATGCGGCGGAAGTGCATGCGGAGGCACCCGAGGCACCGGTGGCGCAGGCCAAGTCGATGCGTTATGCACTGTGGTGGACTGCGGTACTGCCGGCGGTGGCCGCATGGGTGATCGGACTTTTCTTTGGCGAGCGTGGAGCGGGCGACGACCTGGGACCGCCCCCCCGGCCGAGTGAGTTCGTGGGGCAGGTGACGGCGGCGAAGACTGTGCAGTGGATTTCGGCACCACTCTGGCCGGGTGCGCAGGTGCGTAAGGGGCAAAAACTGGAACTGGCGTCCGGCGCGGCCGAGATCACGTTGGACTCTGGGGCGCGCATGGTGTTGAGCGGGGCGGCGGAGTTGGAAATTAATTCCGCGTGGGAAGCGTCGCTGCGTCGAGGCACCTTGAAGGCGACTGTGCCGCCCGAGGCGGTGGGTTTTCGGGTTTCGAATGCGGCGGTCGAGGTCGTGGATCTCGGCACCGAGTTTACCATGGTGGCGGATGCGCACGGCGCAGAGGTCTTCGTGCTGAAGGGTGAGGTCGCAGCCGCCCCGCGGGCAGCGCTGGGCGGAGAGACTATTTTACTGCGGGAAAAAGAATCGCGGCGCTTCGCGGCCACAGGCGTGAGCGACGTGCAGGACAGCGAGCGGAAATTCGCCCGATTGGCGGAGCCATTACAATTTAGTCGCCTGATTTTGGTTACGCGCTGGGTGCATTGGTCGTTTGATGAAGCGGACGGTGACGTATTCCGCGCGGAGGTGTCGGGTGCCGGGGCCGAGAATGCGGACGCTAGGTTGCAGCGATCAACGATGACGGAGCGGGCTGCGGTGCGAGGGGAAGGACGACGCGGGGCCGCCGTGCGGTTCGACGGGCGGACCTATGCACGGGCGATAGCCCCGGGCATCTCCGGCACTGCGCCCCATACGGTATCCTTCTGGGTGCGCGTGCCGGAAGATGCACCGCTGTCGGATGCGTATTCGATGGTTACCTGGGCAACCAAGAACAAGAAGCTCGGTAATCGGCACGTGGGTATCAACTGGAACCGCGACCGCACCGAGGGGCCGTTGGGCGTGTTGCGGACGGATTTTGGCGGGGGGCATGCCTTCGGCTCGACCTCGTTGCGGGACGGGCGGTGGCATCACATTACGGTGTGTTTTTCGCCAGGAGACGACAGCGCGGACACGCCGGTGCAGGTGCGGCAGTATGTGGACGGATGTCTGGAGAGCAGCACGGTGATCCCCGGCCGGAAACGCGCTCCCGCGGTTGAAGAAAATGCGGCGATGAACGATGTCGTGTGGTTGGGCCGGAGAATTGGTCCGAGTGGGCCCCTGGCTGATCATTTTCGCGGGGAAATCGACGAGCTCTTCATTGCCGATCGCGCGCTCGAGCCGCAGGAGATCGTTTCGTTGATGAATGAAAATCGTCTGCCGATCACGATCTTGGCGGCGCACCGTTAGCACTTGAAGCGCGCGGTGCGCAGATCCCTTTATGAAACTCCGACTCCTCCTGCTGGTTTCCTTTGGTCTCGCGTCGCTATCCGCGCAAGAGGCCCCTCAGCGACCGCGCATCACGGGCATCTCCCATGCGGCGTTTTATGTCAGCGACATGGCGAAGGCCCGGGCGTTTTACGAAGGGTTTCTCGGTTATCAGTCACCCTTTTCGATTCCGCGGAAGGATCCGCGCGAGCAACTCGTGTGGATCAAGATCAATGATCGCCAGAGCGTGGAGCTGTTTCCCGGCTCGGAGGTGACACCGGAAACCGACCGCCTTTATCACATCGCGATCGAGACCGACGATGCCGAGGGCATGCGGCGGTATTTGCAGTCCAAAGGTGTCGCGGTGCCGCCGAAGACGGGCATTGGCAAGATCGGGAACAAAAACTATTTTGTGAAGGACCCGAATGGAAACACGGTGGAGATCGTTGAGTATTTGGCCGACGGCTGGACGCTGCGGGAGAAAGGAAAATTTATGCCCGACACGCGCATTGCCACGCGCATGAGCCACGTGGGCGTGATGGTGGGGCAGTTCGACGATTCAATGAAATTCTACGGCGAGATTTTGGGGTTTAAGGAAATCTGGCGCGGCGGTGCGGGCAAGACGCTCAGTTGGGTCAACCTGCGTGTGCCCGATGGGGAGGACTACGTGGAGTTCATGCTCTACAACAAAGCTCCGACGCGGGACGTCATGCTCACCAAACACCACATCTGTCTCGAAGTGGCCGACGTGGCGAAGGCTGGGGCGATTCTCCAAGCTCGAAAATTGCCGGAAGGCTCGAAGCCACCCGATACCATGAAGACAGGGGTGAACGGGAAGCGGCAGATTAACTATTTCGATCCAGATGGGACGCGGGTGGAAATCATGGAACCGAGCACCTTTGACGGGAAGCCGGTTCCGCCGTCGATGGCGCCGCCGCCGGCTCCATTGCCGCCTTACCAACCGGTCGCGGAAGCGAAGTCCGCGACGAAGTGAGGCCGGAGGTCGCGTGCGACCGGTAGTCGCAGTCGGCGAGCGGGGCTGCGAGGAGTGCGATTTGCGGCGACTGCGGATTCTGACGTGCCAACGGGAGGCTTGTGCCGAGGGTGCCGCATGGAACAAGAAACGCCCTCTGATTCCCCGCCGCGATCATGGCCCGCAGATGCTCGGAGTCGTGGAAGAGGTGGAACGTTCGCTGGAGTTTTATCGGGACGTGTTGCGATGAGACGTGATAGACGGCGATTCGGATCGTTACGTAAATCTGGATACGGGTGACGGCGGGGGTTTGCTCTAGCGGAATTTTTCCAACGTGGAGCGAGCGCGCTGGCGGGCTTCTTCGTCGTATTTTTCGCGCTGAGGCATCGTGAGGGCTTGCTCGAAGGCGAGTTTGGCGGCGTCGCGTTGGCGGTTCGCGAGGAGGGCGAAGCCGAGTTCCACGCGGTGAGCGGGGAGGTGCGGGGCGAGTTCGGCGGCGCGTTGAAGCAAACGCACGGCTTCGGCGGTGGAGGCGTCGGGCAAACTTCCGTAAACGAGGCGCACGATCAATCGAGTGGCGGCACCGAGGGTCGCGACTTCGTAGTGCCACCGACCGAGGACGTGGTGCGCGTAGTCGTAGTCGGGGTCGAGGGCGAGGGCTTGCTCGGCGGAGGATTTCACCAGCCGGGAGTATTCAATCTTCGTGCGGGTGTCGGAGAGGGCGGCCAGTTTGCCGTAACAAATGGCGAGGGAGAGGACGTTGACGGCGTTCTGGGGTTCGAGCGCCACGGAGCGTTTCGCGAAGGAGAGCGCTTCGGTGCAGAGACGTTGCTTTTCGGCGCTGTCCTTGGTGTCAAAACTGAGATCGGAGTATTGGCGGGCGATTTTCTGGAGGACGAACGGGTTGTTGGGGTGGGCGGTGTCGGCCTTGAGGAAACGTTCGAGGGCGGACTGCGAATCAAAGCGGGCCTCGGCAGCGAGGGCGGACTGGAGGAGGGTGTCCGGGGTGGCTGCCGACGTGGAGGTCTCGAGACGGCCGCGGCAGGCGAGCACGGCGCAGAGCAGGAGCAGGAGGATTCGGCAGGGGGAGTGCATCGGGAGAGTACCGGTTAGCGTCAGGGCATGCCTGCGGGATGGCGTCCTGTCATGGAAAAAACTTTTGCGCTACCCTTGGGAACGCCCAACGGTTTGATCCATGAAAGGCGCCGCCGAAACCGAATTGCTCGTAGCTTTCTCGTTTTCTGCGATGGGGCGGAGGCGAATGCCGGCCTAGCCAAGGCATAGCTTATTCGAACCGGAGCGCCCTTGATTTTCACAGCGCTCCACCCGTTGGAGGTGCGTAACGCTTTTGAGCTGGGCGTGTTTCGCGATCACTTTACCCCGATCGAGGCACGAGCTGCAGCGAAGAATCTGGCGGAAGATTTACGCGGATTTCGGTTGGTGGAAACGAGCGTAAATGGGTCGGGGGCTTTCCGACTCGCGGCGCGTTTAAGCGAACAGCATTCCGCAACGGTGGGATCGCGCAGCCTCAATATTTTGCATGTCGGCGTGGCGAAACTTCTGCGTGCGAAGGCGTTCGTTTCGTTCGATGGACGGCAGCGGACGCTCGCGGCCGCGGTGGGTTTGACCGTCGAATCCTGAACCGAGTTAGGGTTTGCGGAAGAGGTAGTGGCTCACGAGCCATTCTTCGCCGGCGCGGTAGCCCCAGAGTTCGGCGCAGCTCATGTAAAACACGCGCCAGTAAGCCCACCATTTCTCAGCGTGTTCTCGGCCGTAGGTTTCGGCGAAGAGGGGCATGATCTCGGCGCGGTGGGCGTCCATGTTTTGGAGCCAGTGCTCGGCGGTCTGTTGATAGTGGCGGCCGTTTACTTTCCAATCGGAGACGATTTTTAGGTCGTCCTGAAATTGGAGGAGAAGGTCGTGCGCCGGCATTTGTCCACCGGTGAAAAAATAGCGGCTCATCCAGTCGGAGGCATCGCGGGCGATGAAGTGGTAGCTCAGGCGATGATGCGTGAAGATGTGCGTGAAGAGCATTCCGCCCGGTTTGAGCCAACGCGCGATATGGGCGAAGAGGCGTTGGTAATTTTTGAGGTGTTCAAACATCTCGATCGAGACGACGCGGTCGAATTGCGCGGGCGCGGTGTCGAAGACGTTGATGTCGCAGGTGACGATCGTGAGATTGGTGAGGCCGCGACGGCGGGCCTCGGCGTCGATGAATTCTTTTTGAGTGCGGGAGTTGGAGATGGCGGTGATGCGCGAGCGAGGAAACTTGGCGGCGTTGTAGAGGGCGAGGGAGCCCCAGCCGCAACCGAGCTCGAGGATGGTTTGACCGTCGGTGAGCTGAGCGCGCTCGGTGTAGAGGGCGAGCATAGCGTCCTCGGCTTGGTCGAGGGTTTCGCGGCCGGTGGGGTAGAGGCAGCCGGAGTATTTTAGATTTTTGCCGAGGCAGCGTTGGTAGAAGCGGGTGGGGACCTCGTAGTGCTGCTCGTTCGCGGCAGCGGTTTGCTCGGCGAGCGCGCGTGTCTTTAGATCGGCGACGTAACGGGCGCGATCGTAGATGGCGGAGTCGTCGCGGATGCGCTGGGCGAGCAGGCGGCGGATACCGATCCGGAGTAGCCAATCGGGTAGGAGATTTTTTTCGAGGAGACGGTCGATCATGGAAGCGGGTTCGTGCGGCGTTTTCATCATCGTTCTCCGAGCGGCGAGCGCATGAGAGCGTTGAGGAGAACGGGAACGATTAATGGTGAGCAGGCGGGAGTGTCTGCGGAAACCACGGGAGGAAGGCGCTCGTGGTTTTTTGGTAGCGACGGTAGGCGTCGCCGCGGGAGCGGAGGCTTTGTTCTTCGGTCATGGGGATGCCGGTGACGCGCAGGAGCAGGTAGAGGATGCTGGCGGGCCCGACGATTGCGAGCCAGCCCCAGGGCGAGGCGAGGGCGAAGACGAAGAAGGCGACCCAGATGAGCCATTCGAAGAAATAGTTCGGGTGGCGGCTGTAGCGCCAGAGGCCGACGGCGCAGACCTGGCCCTTGTTCGCGGGGTTTTTCTTGAAGGCGGCCAGCTGGGCGTCGGCGAGGGCTTCGCCGCAGAGGGCGAGCAGCCAGAGGGCGGCGCCGGCGTATTCGAGCGGATGGAGCACCGGGGAGGGATTGAGCGAGGGGAGGAGAAAGGCGACTGCGAGCAGGACGACGGATGCGGCCTGCATTTGAAAAAACCAAAACATTTTCGAGACGAAGTTGGCCGCCCAGTTTTTGCGGAGTTGGACGTAGCGCCCGTCTTCGGTGGGATGGTGGCCGATGACGCGGATGGCGAGGTGCGTACCGAGGCGGAGACTCCAGACGACGGCGAGGGCGGCGAGCAGGGCGCGGCGCACAGGCCAGCCTGGACCGCCGAGGGCGTAGAAAGCGGCGAGGGCGCCGAACGCGTAGGACCAAGCGATATCGACGAGGCCGTAGTTATCGAGGCGACGGGCGACGAGATAGAGCAGAGCGAAGCCGGCGCAGAGCGCGGCTAGGGCGAGCAGGAGAAGGGTGGCGGCGGACATGGACGACGGTGTGAAGCGTTTTCTTTCCTCTTTCTCTTAATCTTTCTCCGGTGCGGGGAAGGACTGACGAAAGAGGAAGATCAAGAGGACAGAGCAAGAGACGGCCCGAGCAGGTGGCGCGGCGCGCCGACGAGCGGCGGCCTAGAGGCTGAGGTTGTTCGCGCGGGTGTGGAGGGTTTGGACGACGGAGATGTTGCGCATGGCGAAGGCGGATTCGCAGTAAGCGAGGTAGTAGCTCCACTTGCGCATGAAACGGTCGTCGAAGCCGAGGGCGAGGATCTGCTCGGTGCGGTGGCGGAAATTGTCGTGCCAGAGACGGAGGGTGCGCGCGTAGTCGTGGCCGAGATCGTCGATGTGGTGCAACGTGAAGCCGCCCGAGCGGGAGAGGAGGTCGTTGACGCGATTGAGCGAGAGCAGGAGCGAGCCGGGGAAGATGTGCTTTTGGATGAAGTCGATGCCGGTGCGAAACGCATCGTAACGCGAATCTGGACACGTGATGAACTGGAGGGCGAGGAGACCGTCGGGTTTGAGGACGCGGTTCAGGACGGCGGTGAAGTCAGGGAGGTAGCGGTGCCCGATGGCCTCCATCATTTCGATGGAGACAATTTTATCGTAGGTGCCCGTGAGATCGCGGTAATCGCGGAGTTGGACCTCGACGCGGTCGGTGAGGCCGGCGGCGGCAATGCGCGAGCGGGCGAGGTCGTATTGTTGTTGGGAAATCGTGACGGTGGTGACGCGGCAGCCGTAGGTTTGGGCGGCGTGGAGGGACCACCCGCCCCAACCGGTGCCGATCTCGAGGACGTGATCGGAGGGGGCGAGGCGGAGGGAGCGGCAGAGAGCGTCGTTTTTCTCGCGCTGGGCTTCCTCGAGGGTGAAGTGAGGGTGGGCGGCCGGCCACTTCGCGGAGGAATACATCATCGACGGGTCGAGAAAGAGCGCGAAGAAATCGTTGGAGAGATCGTAGTGCTCGGAGATGTTGCGGCGGGCGATTTCGCGGGAGTTGGGGCGCAGGAGATGGCCGAGGCGGTTGGTGTGGCGCAGGAGATTGAGGACAAACGATTGGGCGTGTTTTTTCGCCGAGCCGGAAAGCGTGGGCGCATCTTCGACGTTGAGGAGAAACCAGGCGATGACGGCGGCGAGGTGGGGTGTCTCCCAGTCGCCGTCGATGTAGGACTCGGCGAAGCCGATGTCGCCGGCGAAGAGACATTTCTTGAAGAAGGCGTCCCGCTTCACACGAATGAGGGCGAAGGCAGGGAGGGCGAGCGGCAGCGCGAGCTGGACGGCGGCGGCGTGGGTACCGAGCTCGTGCGAGGTGCCGTCGGGTAGCTCGATGCGGAGGTGACCGCGCGTCATCGCGGCGAACGAGCGCAGGACGGCCGTGCGGTAGAAACTGGGTTTGGCGCGGTCGGCGAAATCGGCGGTGGCGCTGGCGGAGGACGGGTTGGGCGGCTCGGAACTCATAGGGCTTCGGACGGGTGGGCGGATGAAAGGGTGGTGGCGGATCGGGCGATGGAGGAGTGGGGGCGGTAAAGAGCGCGTTGGTCGGCGGAACGGGCGGATTTGGCGAACCACGGGACGCGTTTGCACCAGAGGAGGGCTGCGTGGAGGTGGATGAGGGCGATGATGCGGAGGGTCAGTGCGGGGTATTTCAGCGTAAACCACGCCAGGCGCGCGCCGGTGAGCGCTCTGCGGGGCCCGGCGAGGGTGCTGGTCAGGGTGCGTTCGGTGCCCACGTAGTCATCGATTTGGATCGAGAGGTTTTTGCCCGGCGTGCGCAGGGCAAAGTCGAAAGCGACATCGACGTCTGAAAACGGGGAGACGTAGAAGTGTTTGGGGGTGCGGAGGGCGAAGGTCGCGCCTCCGGCGCGACCTTCGTCAGCGGAAGAATGAAAGTGGGAAGGTGAAGGGGTGGCGTTGGTGCGGGTGGCGGGACCAAGGACGTAGGGCTTCATCTCCTTGAAGGTATTCGTCACTTCGGACAACGCGGCGACGGGGGTGCCGGTGCGGTCGTAGCAGAAATAAAACGAAACGGGGTTAAAGAGATAGCCGAAGACGCGCGGGAGGGTGACGAGAACCACGCGGGCGCCCGTGAGGTCGAGCGTGGGCGCTGAGGCGGCGAGGTGGGCGAGAACGCGGGCTTTTAGATTTCCGGTTTCGGATGTTCGCTGGGGGA
>CANIJN010000069.1 GCA_947467625.1 Opitutia bacterium
GGCATTCGCGGGGGCGGCGGCGAGTTTGACCGTCCACCTGCCGTCGGAGCCGGCGGTGGCGGTGTAGGCTTGGCCGGAGAATTTCACGGTGACCCGGGTGCCGGGAGTGTCCCAGCCCCAGATGGGGTTGGTCTGCTTTTGTTGCAGGACCATGTGGTCGCCGATGATGGCGGGGAGTTTGAGTTCCGCGCGCAGGACGGAAGCGAGGGCGAGCGCGCAGGAGAGGAGGAGGCCGAGTTTTTTCATGGGGAGGGAGAGGACGCAGGGAAACTGGAGAACGCCGAGAGAAGGCAACAGGCTTTTCGTTGGCGGAAGCCGCCGGCGGAAGCAAACACGACGTGTAAATTTTTGGCGCGCGGGTGTGCGCTAATCCGCCGCGACGCTCGGCGCGGTACCATCACTATCGGCGGGAGTCATGTCGCAGGAAACGTGGGCGGACGCGCGCTTCGCGTCAATCCGCCTGCTGTGACTGGTCGGTGGGCGCTGCCGTCGCGGGGTGCTGGCTTTCAGGTGAGCCTTGCGCGGGAGGTCGGAACGTTGCGACGGTGTGGCATGAACCGGTCTTTCCATGTGCGTGTCGGCGGAGGTTTGCTGGCTTGGGTTTCGCTGCTGGCCGCCGCGCCGAATCCTGCGATTACCGACGAAACTAAAGTCCCGCCCTACACCTTGCCCGATCCGCTGGTCTGCGCTGACGGGACGCCGGTGCGCACGGTGGCCACGTGGGAGGCCAAACGGCGGCCGGAGCTGCTAGGCTTTTTTGCCCGCGAAGTCTACGGACGCACGCCGGCCGATCGGCCCGCCGGGATGCGGTTCGAGGTGACGGCGGTGGACCGCGGTGCGCTCGGCGGGACCGCCACCCGGAAAGAAGTCACCGTGTGGTTTGAGGGTAAGGCCGAGGGGGCGCGGATGCACCTGCTCATTTATCAACCCAACGGCACGCTGACGCCCGCACCGGTGTTCCTCGGGCTGAATTTTTTTGGTAACCACTCCGTGCACGCCGATCCGGGTATTCGTTTGGCGTCACCATTTATTTATTACGACGCGGACCGTTACCGACCGGCCGCGCCGGGCACGCCGGTGAAGTCCGAGCAACGCGGGGTCCACGCGGAAAAATGGCAGATCGAAGCGGTGCTGGCCCGCGGCTTCGCGACGGCGACGGTCTGGTGTCACGATCTCTGTCCCGACCGGGCTGATGGTCTGGGCGAGAATATCCCCGCACTCTTTGCGACGGGTGGCGCTGAGCAGCGGGCCGGTGATGCGTGGGGTGCGATGGGGGCGTGGGCGTGGGGGCTCAGTCGCGCGATGGACTACCTGTTGACGGATCCCGAGCTCGATGCTCGGCGCGTGGCGGTGCATGGATTTTCCCGGCTCGGTAAAGCCGCTCTGTGGGCTGCGGCGCAGGACGAGCGATTCGCGATGCTCTTGTCCATCGAGAGCGGTTGCGGGGGAGCGGCGTTGAGCAAGCGAATCTACGGGGAAACGGTGGCGATCATTAACGACAAGTTCCCTCACTGGTTCGCGAAAAATTTCCGGCGTTACAATGATCGTGAATCTGAGTTGCCCGTGGACCAACACCAGTTGCTCGCCCTCATCGCGCCGCGCCCACTCTACGTCGCCAGCGCCCACGGCGACTCGTGGAGCGATCCGCGTGGGGAGTTTCTGGGCGCGCAAGGAGCCGAGCCGGTCTATGCGCTCTATGGCAAAAAAGGGCTCGGGGTGAACGCCATGCCGGGCCTCGACACGCCGGTCGGAGCGACCATCGGCTATCACAACCGCACGGGAAAACACGACGTCACGGCGTACGATTGGGCGCAGTTTCTGAATTTCGCCGAGCGCAGTTGGCCGCGCTGAAGCGCTGACGCGCTCCGTATGGTGAGGGCCGGCCCGCGTCACGGAATCGATGATACGATCGGCTGCGGCCGCGATGGTCCGTGGCGCAGCGTGGCCGGATCCCGCACCAGCTCACCCGGGGAAATCATGCGCGGTGTGGCCAGGGGCGGCGGTGAGGCGGACGCGGCTTCTGCCGGCGACGCCCGTGAGACTGCGTTGCAGGGTCGGGGCCGGGCAGGTGCCGCCGTGGCATTGCTGGTCGTCGCCGGTCGTGGGGATTTTTCGGCGAGTCCGTCCTTTCCAACCCGATTCGTTCCTGTCAGCTGGTGTTCGTCGTGGGCTGGATCCGCAGCCTCGGCGTCAAAATCCCCTCTATGAAACACCCCTTCTGCAAACTGTTGGGCGCCTTGGTGGCGTGTGGCGTGGTCGCGTGCCTGGTACCGGCTTGCTCGTCCAACCAGACGATTGCGCTCCGTGGTGCCGCCCAATTTGACGCGTCGCACGTCCATACTCGCACGCTCCGCAAGTTCGAAGAACTCGTGAAACAGTACTACGGCAAGCCGATCACCTTCGAGCTCTACCTCAACAGTGAGCTCGGCCTCGAGAAGGACTTCTTCGCCTACATGAGCCAGGGAATCTCGGTGGACTACGCCCTCGTCTCGCCCTCGCACATGTCCACGTTTTCAAAAAGTGCGCCGTTGATGGACATGCCGTTTCTGTTCCGCGATGCCGCGCATTGGAACACGGTGCTGGAGGGCGATGCGCTCACGCCCGTCGCCGCTGAAGTGGCCGCCAAGGCAGACGTGATGCTGCTCGGCTACGCTGGGGGCGGCACTCGCAATCTCATCGTCAACAAACCCGTGACCAACCTAGCCGAGCTGCGGGGTCTGGCGATCCGGGTGATGGGCTCGCCGATCCAAACCCGGATCTTTCAGGCCCTCCACGCCGCGCCCACCGTGATTGCCTACAATGAAATCTACAATGCGGTGCAAACGGGCGTGATTGCGGGCGCCGAAAACGAAGCGGCCGGCATCGCGCAGATGAAGTTCTACGAAGTCGGCCCGGAGATTTCGCTGACCCAGCACGCCATCACCGTCCGCCCGGTTTGTATGAGCGGAAAAACCTTCCGGCGTCTCCCGGAGGATTTGCAGGCCGCCATCCTCCGCGCGGGGCGGGAGGCTGGCGCCTGGGGGCGGCAGGCGGAATTGAGCGAAGACGCGGCGATCCTCGCTAAACTGAAGGCGGATGGAAAACTGCGGACGCATGTGTTCACGCAGCGCGACGAACTGATGCGGCTCGCCGAGCCCGTGAAGGCGGCCTACGCGCAGGAGATCGGCGCGGTCGAGGTGTTTGCCCGGATCAATGCGGTAAAGTGACTTGCCGTCGATCGCCTGCACCGCAGCCTCCGCCGCACCCCATGACGAAATTTCTGGCAGGATACCATCGGCTCCTCACTACAGTTCTGACCGTGCTGATGGGGCTGTTGATCATCCCGGTAACGCTGCAGATTCTGTCCCGCTACACCGGACTCATCCCGCGCTATATCTGGACCGAGGAGGCCGCGCGTTTCTGTTTTGTGTGGATCATTATGATCGGCTCGATGATCGCCGTGCGGGATCGCTCGCATTTCGATGTGGATCTGCTGCCGCACCCGAAAACGCCGCGGCAAAAAGGCCTCGCCGGACTCGTCGTGCATCTCACGATGCTCGTGATGGCCGTCGTCTTCATTCGTTACGGCTACGCCTTCGCGAAATTCGGCGCGATCCAGTCGTCCGAGATGAGCGGAATCAATATGCTGAGCATCTACATCGCGTTCCCTCTCGCCGGGGTCACGTGGGCGCTTTTCCTCGCGGAAAATATCGCGGCTGATGTTCGCCTGCTCCGCCAACCTGCCACGGAGTCATCCGCATGAGCCCGGGCGAAGTTTCATTGCTGATGTTCGGCGTCTTTGCCGTGCTGATCGTGGTCCGGATACCCGTGTCGTTTGCGCTCGGGTTGGCGTGCCTCCCGGTCCTGCTCATCGACAACCGTCTGAACCCGGTGGTTTTGATCAGCGAGATGTGGAAATCGTATAATTCGTTTATTTTGCTGTCGGTGCCGTTCTTCGTGCTGTCGGCCAATTTGATGAATGCCGCCCGGATCACAGAGCGGTTGGTGACCCTCGCGCGGGCGTCGGTCGGCCACCTGCCGGGCGGCTTGGGCCAGATCAATGTCGTGGTCAGCATGCTCTTCGCGGGCGTGTCCGGGTCGTCCACCGCGGAGGCGGCGGGCATCGGATCGCTGATGATTCCGGCGATGAAAAAGCAGGGCTATGACACCTCGTTCACGGTGGCGATCACGGCGTGCGCGGCGACGATGGGGGTGATTATTCCTCCGAGCATTCTGATGGTGGTGTGGGGCGGGTTGATGTCGGTCTCGATTGGCGCGATGTTTCTCGCGGGGGTCGTGCCCGGGGTGATGATCGGCCTGTTTCTCATGGGCACGGTGTATGTTTACGCCAAGGTGCGCCGCTACCCGGTGGCCCAACGCGCCTCAGCCAAGGAGTTTTTCTCCGCGTTGCGCGGCGCGATTTTGGCGCTGATTACGCCCGCCATTATCGTGGGCGGAATCGTCGGCGGGTTCTTCACGCCGACGGAGGCGTCAGTCATCGCGGTGCTGTATGCTGCGGCCTTGGGCGGTCTGGTTTATCGTACGCTCGGCCGGAAGGAATTCGGGGCGGTGCTCCACGAGTCGGCGCGGCTGTCGGCGGTTTCGTTGTTCTGCATTGGCACGGCGTCGGCGTTCGGGTGGTTGCTCGCCTATTACCGGGTGCCCCAAGCCTTCGTCGGTGCTTTGTCCGGCTGGGCGACGGGACCGATCTCGGCGGGGCTCTTGATCGCGTTGGCGTTTCTGATCATCGGCTGCTTCATCGATGCCATTCCGGCCATTATTATTATGGGCACGATTTTGCTGCCGCTGGCGCAGAATGCGGGCATGCACCCGATCCACTTCGCGCTGATCGGCGTGATCTCGCTGGCCTTCGGTTTGGTGACGCCGCCCTACGGCCTGTGCCTATTAATCGCGGCGAGCATTGGTCAAATCAAGGTGGTCGCGACGTTGAAAGACGTCGGCATTATCCTGACGGCGATGCTGCTGGTGCTGCTCCTCGTGATCGTTTTCCCGGAACTGGTGCTCTTCCTGCCGCGCTTGATCGCGCCGCAGTTTGTGGACTGAGCGGTCGGTGGTGCCGGTGTTGGGGCCGTCGGCGATGCCCGTGCTGGTCCTCACGGGTTCGGCGCGGTGCGCGGCGGAATGGTTTCGTGGATACGGCTCAGCGCCACGAACCGCGCGACGCGCTCGATCAGGTGGCGGGCGTGGGCGGCACGTGGGCGGCGCGGAGCTCGGCAAGGCGGAGCTCGGCGGCTTGGAGCGCGCGGAGCGTCTCGACTTGGCGCTGGGTGGCGGGGTCGTTGGCGCGGATGATGCGGGGGGCGCGGAGGGTTTGCAGTGCGGCGGCAATGGCCTCGTCGGCGATGGCGTGGAGTTGGGGGTCGGCGGGGGTGGCACCGGGGTTCTGGTCGGAGTCCAGATTCTCGAGGAGGAAGTCGGCGAGGAAGTGCGGTTGGCGCAGACGATACAGTTGCGCGCCGAAATGATACAGGCGCGCGGCGAGCGGGTGGAAGTGGGCGAGGCCGCGTTGCTCCCATTGGCGGATGAGAGCGAGCCCGTCGTCGATGAGGTCGCCGGCCTCTTCGGTCAAATCGCAGGCGAGTGCCGGGTCCGAGACGGCGAAGATGAGGTGGCCGAGGGCATCGCAACGAGTGCGGCGCGCGACGAGGGAAATCTCGGCGGCGGCGGGGTGTTGGGACGGCAGATCGTCGCGGGAGATCACGTCGAGCGAGTGCGCTGCCGCCTCGCGAGCGGCCGAGTGGCGGTGGGGGAGGGTGGGCGAATCGAGGAGCGTGTTGGCGAGATTCATCCACGCGCCGGCGAGATTGACGCGATGGTTAAACACCGCCTCGGGGGTGGTGGCTTCGGAGGGGTCGAGCGGGAGGGTTTGCAGGACAGCGATGGCGGAGCGGTGGGATTCGGCGGCGGCGGCGAGGGCTTCGGGCGTGCCCTGGCGATGAAAGGCATGGCCGCGATTGATCCACGCTGCGCCGCAGGTGTTGTGGGCGGCGGGCTGCGCGGCGAATTCAGGCGAGGCGAGGAGGGCGATCGCGGCGTCGTAGGCGAGGACCGAGGCGGTGAGCGCGGCCGGGGTGGCGAGTTGCTGGAGTGTATTCCCGTGATTGAGATGGGCGACGGCGAGGTCGCGACGGGCGCCAAGGTCGGTCGTCGGGAGAGCACGGAGGAGGGTAATCGCGCACTCGTAGGCGCGGGCGGCTTCAGCGAAGGCTGCGGGCGTGGCCTGCTCAGCGAGGGACTGGGCGCGGGCGAGCCACGCGGCGGCGTTGGGAGGAGTGGCAGAGTCGGGCGACGGCATGAGGGCCCGACACGGTTGGCAAGGAGGCCGCGAGGTCAATGATGAGTCCGGGCGATGAGAATCTGCCGTGGGCGCTGGCGCGGGGGGACTTGCGGACGAGGCTGCGATCTCCTGATCCACGCGGCAGCGGCCGGCACAAAACCGGAAGCAATCTGCACCTGGCGTAGCCGACGCAGCAAAACGCCTCCTGCCGAACGAGTCGGGCGTACGCTCCCTCCCGCTTGGTGGGGAACGGAGAACACTCCTGCCGGATCGGCGTTGGCCATGGCTGGCCCTGAAAATACCAACGTCTCGGGATCTGTGGACGATCGTCGAAACACCACTCGCTGGCGCTCGCGGCTACGCGCGAAAGGCGATCGGGGATCAGCGGAAAAATGGGGCGTAGCGGCGAGCGCCAGCAAGCCGGCGAATGCAAGCCGGCGAATGCAAGCCGGCGAATGTCCACTCGCTGGCGCTCGCGGCTACGCACGAAAGGCGATCGGGGATCAGCGGAAAAATGCGGCGTAGCGGCGAGCGCCAGCAAGCCGACGATTCTCCTCTCAGACGTTGACCGCGGAGTTCGTGGTTGGCCGTGGCGCCGTTACTCAGCCCACGGCGTCCGCCGCCCGCAACGCCGCCAAATCCGGATCTTCTCGCGCCGCCGCTTTGAACTGAGCGTCGATCCGACACGCCTTCGCTAGCCGCACCCGCGCACTCTTCAACGCTCCGAGCAACGAATCATAACAGGCTAGATTGTAGTGGAGCACCGCGCTCGTTTTTCCGTGATGCCGCTCCGCCGCCATTAACACCGTCCGCGCCTCCTCCACTCGTTTCAGCTCGCGCAACGCATACGCCCACCCGATCCACGCATTCTCCCACGCCGGATGCGCCTGCGCCAATTCCGCTGCGACCACCACCGCTTTTTTCCACTGTTTTTTAGCGAGGTGTAAGTCGAGCCGCATGGAGCGCACCGCCGGCAGCCCTTGCTCCTCCGCTGCGATCCGCTCCAGTTCCGCCGCCGCTTCCGCGAACAACGCGAGCCCGAGATAGCCGCGGGCATACTCGACGCGGAGTTGGGTTGCTCGCGTGCCACTCATCGTGTGCCGCCCGCTCCCCGCATCGCCGCGAAATGCTTCAGCGCCGCCTCGCGCATCGCCTTGCCGGCCGCCGGCGAATTCGTGTGACCCGAGGGGATGTCGTTAAAAATCCCCTTCTCCGCCCGGAGCGCGTTGAAGGCCGCATAGACACTCGTCGGCGGGCACGTCGTATCAATGAAGCCTACTGTAAAAAATCCCGGTGCCTTTGCCAACGCCGCGAAATTCACGCCGTCGAAATACCGCACGGCCGCTACGATCTCCGGCGACGCCTGCTCGCCCGTCGCGATAAATTTCGGCCACCCCGCAATCCGCCCTACCAGCCCGCCCGTGTGGTCGCAGCCCGCCGGCACCCCGGCCACGAAATACGTCACCCGCGCATCGAGTCCCGCGGCCGCGATCGCTTGCGCCCCGCCTTGGCTCGACCCGTAAACCACCACCGTGCGCCCATCCCACTCGGGTTGCGCCGTCAGGACATCGATCGCCCGCACCAAGCGGAGATACATCCCGAGGAAATAAACCGTCTCCCGCGATTCGCGCCCCGCCCGGCGATACTCCTTCAGTTCTCCTGCTGCCAGTGCCGCATAAAATTCCTTCGGGTTTCCGTTCGGCAGCCCGTGCGCATTCATATCCATCGCCAACGCGCCTGCGTCCGCCCAGCCCGCCGCGCCACTGAGATTCGAACTGTTCACGCCCGCTCCGTGCACCGTGAGGATGATGGGCAAACTCTTCGCCTTCGCTCCCACCGGCCGTGCCAGATAGGCTGATACGCCTGCACCTACGCTGGCCGCCTGCACGTCAAACGTGTCCACCGTATTGCGCGGCGAGGGCACCGGAGTGAGTCGCGCCTTCATCGGCACCGCCGCGAGCAGGGCTTTCTTCGCGGCCCAAAACCCCGTGAAATCGTCCGGCAAGGGTTGGCTCGGCTTGATCTGCGTCGGCTCAATCCCCGCTCCGCCCAGCGCCGTTAGCTTCGTCGCACCGACCTGTCCGTTTACGCGGCACTGCAAAAAACCCGGTGTGTCGAGCGTGCCGGTGACGGTTGCCCGGCCCTCCACGAGTTTCGCCTGCCCGCTGCGCTTTGGCTCCACGCCATCCTGCGTGAGCGTCCACTGCACCTCGCCGTCGGCCGCCGGTTTCCCGTCGACCTCCAGCTTCACGGTAAAGGTCACGATCTCGCCGCGACGATACAGTGCGTCCGCCCGATCCGCCACGACTGTCAGCGTGTGCGCTGGTTTCACCGCCCCGGCCGCCTCCGCCGCGGAGCCCACTGCCACGAGCCAACCCAGGGCGACGACGTGCCCGATCATGCGGCGAAGAAACAGAAATGATTTCATGAGCCAGAACCTCAACGCTTCAACCCGCTCGCGGCGACATCATTTCCCGCCGTCGCCCGCGCCTCGGCTCAACGGCTCCCTACCTGCCATTTCCGCGCCAGCCGCGCGCCCCCGCGCCCCCAAAAAATCGTTCCTCGCTCTCGTAATCGTTCTCCTTCTCCACCGACCGATCGTACTCGCCACTCGGCCGGCGATCAGCCGGCCCTCTTTTTCTTCAATGTTCCGGCCTCTCCGAGCCCGATCATTTATCTTTCAGGTCTCCGCCGCGCTCCCGTTTTCAAAATCCCGCTGCAGCGTCTCGATTAAGACCGGCAAGTCTGCCGTAGCCGTCTTCCAAACCAGCTCCAGGTCCACTTCACCGTAGTCGTGCGCGATGATGTTTCTCATCCCGCGCATGGCGCGAAAAGGCAGCGACGGAAACTGCGCCTGCGTGTCGGGAGCCAGCCGACTCGCCGCCTCACCGATGATTTCAAACCGCCGTAAGACGGCGTCCTGTTTTTCAGCATCGCCGAAAAACGATTCTCGACTGACTCCGGCGAGATAGCTCCGGATCAAGCGTGCCGAATTGAGCACGTCGGTCAGCAACCCTGCCTGACGTTCATCGAGCATAAAGCGCGACCGGCCCGGCCAAAATCGCCCGTCGCCGAAACAGGTTTTTGCTCTTCTCGACCGCGCGCCGGCTCAACAAATCCACCCGACACCCGAGCTGTTGTTCCAACGCCAGCTGGAGCGCGCCCATTTCGAACAACCCCGGATTCGCGTCCGGCAAAAACTCGACCAACAAGTCGACGTCGCTGTTGGCCAAAGCCGTCCCCTCGGCCCGCGAGCCAAAGACCTCTAACCGCGAAACCGGATGCCGCTCGCAGACCGGCCGCACAGCTGCCCGGAGTCCCGCAAGCGAAAGAGAGCATGGCAACGACGAGCCCATCGCCACTTCTTCAATGTAAAACCCGCCGGTTGGCAAGTGGCCGCTCCCGCCACCCACCCCCGCGCCCGCGCCCGCAAATAAGATTCACGCCAACTTTCCCCCCTCCGCCCACGCGGATCCCGCCGTCCATTCCGTGTCATCCGTGTATTCCGTGGGCCCTCTTCCGAATCCCCTCTCCGCCATTCGCGTCCCTTCGCACAATTCACGGGCAATCACTCCGGTTCCCGCCCTCCGCTTTTCGTGTGTTTCGTGTCTTTCGTGGTTAAAAAACTCCGCCCCTCTCTCCGTCTCTCCCCTTCCGATTTTTCCGTGTATTCCGTGTATTCCATGGGCCACTCTTCCGCCATCGATCGTTCTCGTTCCTCGTTCTCGTAATCGTTCTCCGCCCGCCCTCCCTCCTCCAGCGTCGATGACCCCGGTCGCGCCATCCCTCCGAGCTGTAGGCCCGGTCGCCGACCGGGCACCGGGCCTAGTTGGGCACCGCCAACCCCGGCCCCCTCCGAAAACAGCGGGCACTCGGCATCACCGTTCAGTGGCGAACCCGTCCGCCCCGCTTCAGGAGGATAACTGAGGGTCGTTCACGAGCCCGCTGTTTCGGCCGTTTCACGAGACGCAAGGCGTTCACTCTTCATTCGGAAAATGTGACTTATAGTCGGTGGACTCCGAAACTGAATTTTGCTACCTTGAGGAAAGTTCGGCCGTCGATCGTGCGTCCCTCCCGTGCAAGCTACCCCTCCCAACATCCGCTCCGCATTCGCCATCTTCGAGAGTACTTTTTTCTCCGGAGTGATCCCAACTTGGCGCGACGAAAACGGCTGCATCATCACCTACGCCACCGAACGCGAGGCCGAGATTGAAATCGCCGAAATGCTCATGGAGCAACTTCGCCAATTCCTCGCCGGCCACCGCGACTTCGACGACGCCCGCACTACCGGCGATTTCATCCTCCCCGTCAAAGTTTGGCCCGACGGCACCATCGAAACGGAAGACGGGCGGCGATTCGGTAAGCAGGAAAATTAGTTAGACCACAGAGCGCTGGAGACTGGCGCTGCGTCAACGAATGTCCGCTTCGTCCAAGACCGGAATACCGAGATCAACGAGATACTGAAACGTCGGGTCATAGTAAGCGAACGATCTTGTCGGATCACTCGCTTCGCCATTCGGCACAAAGATGACCATGCCCTGCCGCGCCCGAGTCAACAGGACCCGGTATGCGTTCTTCATAAAATTTCGATTGTCGGTGTTTTTCACGTTCTGCCACTTCGCTCCTCGGAAATCATGGAAACTCCATCCGTTCCCTACGAACCGCAAATCGCCATCCCAACTCACGCACGCCCAATCGACCTCCAGTCCCTGAACCTGAAACTCGGTGGCCGCATCCTCCAAGTAATAGCTCGAGCGCGTATCGCCCTTCCCATCGAGAAACCAATGCACCGGATCGGTCTTCACTCGAATATCAATGGCGTGCGGCTTAAGCCGCTCGGCCTTCGACGAGGCCATCAGTCCGTATCGTTCGCTTCCACGCGCTTTCAATCTGACCCATTGCTTCGCCCGATCGAGGTTTCGGGTAATCACGATTGGGTATCGTGTCAGCCTCGACAGCATCTGCCGCGCTTGGTCGCGCTCGCAATCGAGCAGTGCTTTGACGAATGCAGAAACATGCTCGGCGCGAAACGACCGCATCGATACTGAAAGGTGAAGGCTGTCTTCAAAATGAACGCCGCGTGTCCCCTGAACTGTTCGAACGGTCTCCGCCGCTGCATACTCGCTGTCGGTCAGACGCGAGGAGATATACATGTCCCAACGAGGAAAGGAGGTTTTCACAGCGTCCAACCATGCGCCGATGCCAGACTCGCCTCGGTTGATTTCTTGTCCGCCGCCGACCAGACAAAGAATAACTGCCCAATCCTTATGCCTATCCACATACCTAATCAAAAACTGCGGTTCTGAATCGGTGAACCCCGGGTGGTTCTTCTTTCGTTTCATAAAGTCAGCCGTCATGGCCGCGTTCCACGCTCGTTGAGCCTCATCAAATACGACTACGTGATCTGCTGGCGGAGCATCACTCTTCAACGCTTCGTCTCGGAAGTGATGAACGTTCTGAATGAACTGTTTCACTGGATCGCTTCCCTTCTTCGGCTTCAGTCCGCGCTTCTTCGAGCGGGCCTTCTCGTCTCGGGATAAGGCTGCTCGCAGCACCGCGACAAGTGGTGCGTTCCCCGACAGTAGCACGGCATGGGTTGGGCTATCCTTTCTCGCGTGCTGAGTCGCAACATTTAGACCAACCAATGTCTTTCCTGCACCCGGCACTCCGGTGAGAAAACAGATAATCTTCCTGCCTTTGGTCTTTGCCTCGTCGATCAACTCCTCAATCCGCCGAGATGTGATACCTAGGTTCTGCCTGCCTGCGTCGAACGCCTTAATCGCTTGCACACCGTGGTGCGCATACAATGCACGCGCAGCTTCAACGATAGTGGGCGTAGGTTTATAGGGCGCATGTGCCCACCGAGTCTGATCGATACTGGGCGCGACAATGAGGCTCAAAACCAATTCAAGTGCTGGCCGAAATCCTTCCGCATGAATCTCGATCGGACAGTAGACTCCATCCTGATTGGAAACTAGTTTCACCGCTGGCGACTCCTTTGCCAACGTCGGAATAAGGATCGGCACGAGCGACGCCCCATGGCTCGCTTCATGAAAGTTCTTCAAATCGAGCGCGTAGTCCCAAACTTGGTCGACGGCGGACCGGTCAAACTTCTCTTCACCAACCTTGAACTCTACAATGAAAACTACCGAGCCGATGAGCAGCACTGCATCCACCCGACTTCCCATGCGCGGAATATTGAACTCCAAGTAGAGCATCCCAGACAGCCCAGCCATGTGCTTCTGAAGAAACTCTATTTGTTCTAGCCACGCCTCTTTCTGCGTCGTTGCGAGATCGAATTCCGGGTTCTGGGCAAGTAAGCCAAAAACCGTCGCCGGGAGGGTATTCCTAAATTCTTCGATCGGCGCGCCATACCAAGCCCGCGGCGTAATGAATGTATTCTCCTGGTTGGCCACTAACGGCGTTGTGCGGGTGTATGCGTCTGGAAGCAAGGAAGTGTTCAGAGCGCCCGTCCACCATCCGTTCGCACGGCAACCGCGACACGGACCTGCGATTGATTACGATCATGGGCGCACACCGCTTCACCCGCTCGCGTCGTGACGCCACGAGCCGAGGAGCCGCTGTGGACAAAAACGAAAAGCCCTTCCGCTTGAAACCCGACTTTGTTTTCCGGAGGCACCGCCTCGCCGTCTTCGTCGACGGCTGCCTTTGGCGCGGCTGCCCGCTCCGCGTCACGCAGCCGCGGCAAAACGCGAAGTTCTGGCGCGTGAAGCTTGCCCGCAACTAGGCGCGTGACCGCGAAGTGAATCGCGCGCTGCGCAAACTCGGCCGGAAGGTGGTTCGAATTTTGGAGCACGAGCTGCTCCGCAAGAACGGGCGCCTCCTCCTCGCCCGCCTCCGCCGGGCTTTGGCGCAAATCAATGTTCTCACCACCACGCTCACGAAGCATCCCGTCTCTCCTCGGCTTCCGGCACTTGTCGTCCGGCACTTGGGTGACCCGTGGTCAATCAACTCCTGAGTTGAATCAGACCAAGTCCCGGCTATGTTCCGCGCATGAGCACCCTACAGGAAATTGAATCCGCCATCAGTCGGCTTTCGCCCGACGAGATGCGCCAAGTGCGCGAATGGCTCGACCAGCAGATCGAGGATCAATGGGAGATGACCCCGGAGTTTCAGGCCCGGATCGAGCGCTCTGAACAGCAAATGGCCGCCGGCGTGCGCCCCCGCACCCGCGCTTAGGCTCGCACATGAGCCGCGCCCTGCAGGTTTACTACGCGGCCTTTGACGATGTCTTCCTGAAACTGCCGGAGGCGGTTCGAAACCGGATCGAGACCGAAATCGACGACATGGGTCGCCGCCTGACCACCTTTCCCCACTACCGCATGACCGGTGGCAGTCGCTATCGCCTTCGCGTAGGAGACTACCGAATCATCTACACGTTCGATCACGCACAAAACGCGATCCACCTGCTCGCCGTCGGCCACCGGCGCGAAATCTACCGGTGACTGCGGTTGGCCCCCGTGCCCGCATGCCCGCGCATACCGGGAACCCCGGCCCACCGTTTGACTCCGCCTACTTAGGATCCTCTTTCCGAGCATGAAGCCCAAACTTACTCCAACTATGGGCAAGGTAGCCGTAACGCGCAGTAAACTCACTGCGCGTCGTCATAAGGTCCCGCTTTCCCACGTAGGGGAAAATTACCCCAACCGACTGGCCTCGACCGATGCCGGCGAGCGCTTTTTCACCAAATGGCAGGGCGCCTTCAAAATCGACCCTGCCACGCTTACTGACGAGCGGGTGGCGGCGATCGCCGCCAAGCACCTGCGCTGATTCCGTTCGGGCCTAGCACGGACCCGCCACCACCTCGTCACCCCCCTCATCCGCGCCGACTTCCCAGACCCGCTCTTCGCCTTCCAGATCAAGCTCCGGTCGGCGGCAGCCGCCGACCCTCACCCTGCTCCCCGCCCCCGCCCGCCGCCTCCTCGACCGCCTCCGCCGGACCGATCTCTTGTGCGAGCAGTCCACAAATCCCTATTGACTGGTTAAACCATACTATTGCATGGTTAAAACATACGATATGGGTTTGCTCGAAACCATCTTTCCCCAAGTGCGCGCCGAGGTGCTGCGGTTGCTCTTCGCCGCGCCCGACCGCGAACTGCACCTGCGCGAACTCACGCGCCAGAGCGGGTTAACCCTCGGCACGCTCCAGACCGAGGTGAAGAAATTGTGCGGGGCCGACCTGCTGCTCAGCCGGCGCGATGGCAACCGGCGCTACTTCCGCGCGAATGCCGAACACCCGTTGTTTTCCGATCTCCGCCAGCTCGTCCTCAAGACTGCCGGCCTTCATGACGTGTTGGCGGAAGCGCTGCAGGATGTGTCGGGTGTGGAATTGGCTTTTGTCTTCGGCTCCCTTGCAGCCGGCACCGGCAAAGCCAAGAGCGACGTCGATCTGCTCATCATCGGTGAGGTCGGACTCCGGACCCTCGCGTCGCGGCTGCGCACCGCCGCAGAGCGTTTGGGTCGAGAGATCAACCCGGTGACAATATCGGCAGCCGAATTCATCCGCGCCCGAACCACCAGACCTTTCCTCCGCGACGTGCTCGCCAAGGAGAAGATCTTCATCAAAGGAACAGCCGATGAGCTTGCACGACTGGGCTAAAGCCGGGTGGCTTCGCCCACATCAGACCTCGCGACGCCAGATCGCGGACCTGTTTGCCATCGTGGATCGGGATCTCGAAGACGCCGCCCGTGGGCTGTCGGCCGATTGGCAATTCGGCATCGCCTACAACGCCGCGCTCAAGCTCTGCCGATCATCCTCGGTGCCGAGCGCCAAGCGGACGCCGACTATCTCGACACCTGCCGCGCCAAGCGAAACACCGCCGAATACGACGCACCGGGACAAGTCAGCGCCAAAGAGGCCAAGGAACTGGCCGCCTTCGCCGGGGAACTGCGCGAAGTGGTCGTAGCGTGGCTGGAGACGAAACATCCCACGCTGTCTCCGTGGTCGGCATGATGCGCGCAGCCCGGGCTCACGAGCGCCACCTGCTCGCGGAGCTGCACCACGCATTTCCGTTGAAACATCCGGGTCGGCCAATCTGTGCACCAGCGCTGGGCCACTCGATAGCCGGCCAAACAGACCTTGCTGCACTCTGGGACGCGCTGACCGTTTCCGACGTGGCCGTTTCCTGCTCCCGGCCCCGCCCGCCGAATGGTGCGCGACCGCGCGCCATGGCCCCGCGCCCGCCTTCCTTTCGCCCCGCGATTGCCCCCGGCGCACCCACCCCCGACCCGGGCTTCGCGCCGCACCGGCTCACGCTTCGCCTTTCAGATCAAGCTCCGAAAGCTCACCACACAATCTCCACGCCCACCTGCGGCGCGAAGGCGGCGATCACCGGATCAACGGTCACCAGCGGCAGCCCGTGCACGAGCGCTGTCGCCAAAATGTGGCGGTCGCAGGGATCGCGGTGGGGCCACTCGAAGGCTGCGGCCGTCCAAGCCACCCGCGTCGTCACCGGCAGCACGGCAAAACAAAGACCAAACGCATCCAGCCACGCTCCGGGCCCAGCGGTCGCAGGCACAATCCGGCCCTCTCGCAGCAGCCGCGCCACCTCGGTGAGCGTCACGTCGCACACCGCCAGTGCGGACGGCGGCAGCCCGGCCAGCGCCGTCCGGGCGTTACGCCCCAGCCGCTTGACGTCCAGTTGCGCCCAGAGCGCCGCGTGGGTATCCAAAACGAAACGGGGTCCGCGACTCATCGCGCCCACTCGTTAGCCGGAATAACGGGAGCCGACGGATCGTAGCCGGCCGCCAGCTTTGCCGTGCCGGCCAGAGCCCCGAGCGCCACCTTGGGCGGTTCAAAAGCCAGTCCGCGCTCGACGGTTTCGGCGAGGTAAGCTGAAAGCGGCAGCTTCGCGGCCTTCGCCCGCTGGCGTAGGCGGCGTGACAGCGGTTCGGTGGCATGGAACGACAGCGTGGGCATACCTCTAGGTTTTCCATAGGTCATGGGTTGTCAACGCGCTGCCCCGTCACACGCTTCGACCCGTGGCCGACATTTTCACCAAACGAAAACGCTCCGCCGCGATGTCCGTCATCCGCTCCCGGGGCATTGCGGCCACCGAGCGGCGGCTCATCACGGTCTTTCGCGCCCACGGCATCACCGGCTGGCGGCGCGGAGCTTCGCTCCAGTGGAAAGTTGCAGGGCTGAACGTGAAGGCCTTCCGGGTGAACCCAGACTTCGTGCTCGGAGCGCATCGCCGAACCGTCTTCGTCGACGGCTGCTGCTGGCACGGCTGCCCACGCCACGCCACGCCACGCCACCCAACCGAAAAGCAACGCCGCCTCGTGGTGGAAGAACGAAGCACGGCACCGCGTAGATGGTCACGACGCTGGCGTGGCCCCGCAGCGAAGCGCAGCTCCGTTGTGATCGTTCCATGTTAGAGTAGTGGGTATCCTTATACGCCGTGGCCGATCCCGCGTAGCGGCGAGCGCCAGCAAGCCGGCGAATGGCGACGAATGCCCACTCGCTGGCGCTCGCGGCTACGGCTGATCGGGGATCAGCGATCGGGGATCGGCGGAAAATGCGGCGTAGCGGCGAGCGCCAGCAAGCCGACGGGCTACGTCTGGTAACTGGCCAATACCGGAAAATCGGCGGCGGCCAGGTCGAACGTGGGGAGCTCGTGGGGGAGCACCCAGCGGAGTGCGGCATGTTCCAAGGCTCGGGGCGCTGGGCTCGTCGCGGCGAGGCGGCAAACGAAGGGAAACATTTCGATGGTGAGTGCGGGGTAGTCGTGCCGAAACGACGGAAGGGCGCGGACGATTTCGGCCTGGCAGCCAAGTTCTTCGTGGAGTTCGCGCAGCAGCGCGTCGGCGGGAGATTCACGGGGCTCGATCTTGCCGCCGGGGAATTCCCATTGGAGGGCGAGGTGTTTGTGGGCAGGTCGCTGGGCGATGAGGACGCGGCCGGTGGCGTCCTCGATGATGGCGCAGGCGACGGGGAGGGCTTTGGATGGAACCACGGCCGCACAAAGACACGGAGCGCGGGGAAGCTCCACGTCATTTCTCGCCAGACGGTGGATTTAACATGTTCGGCATCGTTGCGGTGAGCGCGGGGTTCTCGAAGAATGAAAACGTGGCTGAATATTCTCCTGCTGGTCGGCGCGGTGATCGTCGCCATTCATGCCCGTTCGCTTCCAGGATGAGACTCATTTTCCCGGAGGTAGGAGCTTGCTGGTAGGCGATTCAGGACGTGGGGAGTCGGTGACCTGTAAAAATCGCCCGCAAGCGGGCTCCTACCCCCAAGGCAGTTGAGCGCGTCGCGAGCTCCACGGGGGCAATATTCGGGGTTGGCGCAGAGGAGGACGGTGGGTTTGCTCTGGGTTAATGACGGGCGCACTTCCCTCCAGCATCATCGCGGGCATCAGCTTTATTGGGCGGAGCGGCGGCGTGGTAAAAAATTTGGGCGGATTCCGCAAAGGTCACCACACGGTGCCCGACGCGGTGAATGCCACGACGAATGCGTTCTTGGGGAAATTGTGCGCGGGCGAATTGGCCGAGGAGAGTGAAACGCTGTTCCAAGGCGTGCGAACTGGGCTGGGTTACAAACGGAAAGAGGTGTCCCTCGCGGTTGCGGGACAGAGTGCGATGTTGGTGGCGAAGGATTTTTCGGTGGAGATTTTCTATGCGTTGGAGGAAGGCGACCCGACGCGGTTTGCCGTGACGACGACGTTGCGGGAGCTCCGCAATGCGGAGTTGGCGAGGACGGCGGAGTTTGCGGAGATTTTCTCCGGCAAGTTTTCGGAGATCTCGTTTGGCCTGAAAAAAGGTGCGCGTGTCGAAGCGGTGATCGATGCCATCGAGGCGCTCGAGGCCAAGGACGACGGTGGGCTGCGGGTGAGCTATCCGTCGGATTGCAGTGAATGCGAAATCGTCGTGGCCGGCGTGGACGCGCGGGTGCGCTGCACGGGGGGCAGCTTGGAAGTGGTGTTTCCCAGGGCGAGCGGGCCCGCAGAATTAATGGACGGATTTGCCGCGGTGTGCGGGGCGTTTGCGATCAGCAGAGTGTTGGGTGGCCTCATCGGGTGAGCGCAGAGCGGACGGCGGACGGCGGAGCGCGGACGGCGGAGGGCAAGAAAAAGCCCGAGCAACGGAAATGCTCGGGCTCGGTACGCTGACCAGCGAAGGCTGGGCTCTGTTTACGCGATCATCTCGGCGACAAAGGCGCGTTCGTCGGCGAGTTCCTTGTTGGTGGCGGCGATCTTCGCTTGGGCGAAAGCGTCCATGGCGTAGCCTTCGATGACCTCGTAGCTGCCGGGCGTCGTGGTGCGCACGGGCATGCCGGCCCAGATGTTGGCGTCGAAGCCGTAGCGGCCCTCGCTCTTGACCGCGATCGAGTGAATGGCGCCGGGGGTGACGAGGGAGCGCACGTGATCGACCAGCGCGTTGGCGGCTGAAGCGGCGGAGGAGAGTCCGCGGGCGGCGATGATGGCGGCGCCGCGTTTGCCGACGGTCTCGCAGAATGGCCCTTGGAGCCAGGCGGTGTCGGTGATGACGGAGGTGGCGGGCGCGCCGTTGATCGTGGCGTGGGCGAAGGCCGGAAACATGGTCGGGCTGTGGTTGCCGTAGATGAAGATGTCTTTGACGGCGGTGAGATCGACGCCGGCTTTTTTCGCGAGCTGGCTTTGCGCGCGGTTTTGATCGAGGCGGACCATCGCGGTGAAGCGTTCGGCGGGGAGGCGTTTCGCCTGCGATGCGGCGATCATGCAATTAGTGTTGGCGGGATTGCCGACGACAGCGATGCGGGCATCCGCGGCGGCGACGGCGTCGATGGTGCGGCCCTGACCGATAAAAATGGCGCCGTTGTCCTTGAGGAGATCGGCGCGCTCCATCCCTGGGCCGCGAGGCTTGGCGCCGACGAGGAGGCACCAGTTGGCATCCTTGAAACCGACGGCGGGATCGGAGGTTTGGACGATGCCCTTGAGGAGCGGGAACGCGCAGTCGTCGAGTTCCATCGCGACGCCTTCGAGGGCCTTCAGGGCTTTCTCGATCGGGGCCTCGATCAATTGCAGAATGACCGGCTGGTCGGGACCGAACATCGCGCCCGAGGCGATGCGGAAGAGGAGGGAGTAGCCGATTTGGCCGGCGGCTCCGGTGACAGCGACGCGGATGGGTGTTTTCATAGGAGAGAGGAAAGAGGCTAGCTCACGAACGAGATCGAATACACGGACGAAATTCGCGAACCCGAGCGTTGCAGAATCGGTCGGGTGGGTGGTGGTGGTGGCGGCTTAGGCGAACCGTGGAGCGAGCGCGGCGTGGAGCTCGCGGATGAGTTGTTCGGTCGTGGCCCAATCGATACAGCCGTCGGTGATGCTCACGCCGTAGCGGAGCGTTTCCTTCGGCACGGGGAAAGGTTGGCTGCCGCTGCCGAGGTTGCTCTCGATCATGGCACCCATAATCGAAGTGCTGCCAGCGGTGATTTGGGCGAGGAGGGCGCGGAGGACGTCGGGCTGGAGCTCGGGTTTTTTCGCGGAGTTGTCGTGCGAGCAGTCGACGAGGATCGACTTGGGCAAATGGGCCTTGGCGAGGAGCGCTTCGGTTTGCGCGATGTGTGCCGGCGAATAGTTCGGCCCCGCGGAACCGCCGCGCAAGACGACATGGCAGTCGGGGTTGCCGCGAGTGACGATGGCGGAGGCGGCACCACTGAGGTCGATGCCGAGGAAGGTCTGGGGTTGGGAGGCGGCTTTGATGGCGTTGACGGCGGCGGTGAAGGTGCCGTCGGTGCTGTTCTTGAAGCCGAGTGGCATCGAGAGGCCGCTGGCCATTTGGCGGTGGGTCTGTGACTCGGTGGTGCGGGCACCGATGGCGCCCCAGCAGACGAGGTCGGCGAGGTATTGTGGGGTAATGGGGTCGAGGAACTCGGTGGCGGTGGGGAGGCCGAGGTCGAGGACGTCGCCGAGGAACTTACGGCCGAGCTTGAGGCCGGCGGCGATATCGTGAGAGCCGTCGAGTTTCGGATCCATGATGAGGCCCTTCCAGCCGACCGTGGTGCGGGGTTTCTCGAAGTAGACGCGCATGACGATCATCACCCGGTCGGACACCTCAGCGGCGAGCGTGGCTAGGCGGCGGGCGTAGTCGCGGCCGGCGTCGAGATCGTGGATGGAGCACGGGCCGATGATCAGGAGAAAACGCCGGTCGTCGGTAAAGATGAGCCGGTGGATATCACGGCGGGAGCGAGTGACAAAATCGGCTTGGCGCTCGGTTTTGGGGAGCTCGGCCAAGAGGGCGGCGGGCGAGGGCAGGGGACGCGTCTCGACGACATTGAGGTCGGATGTTTTCTGCATGAGCTGCGAGCTTGGCGGGCAGGGCGATCGACGCGCAAGCCCAGCTTCGATGATTGATGTGTGCGGGGCCCAGAAAATGGACAAAAAAAGTGGCGCACCGTATACCCCTATACGGTGCGCCTTTGCTTTCTTAGTTACCCCAAAACTCCCCGCTAAGCGGGGAGAAGTAATCGACTGACAGGAGGGAGAAAGCTCTTTAATTTTCCATGGTCAATAGCAAGTTTGTGAAACAGCGTTACATTATTGCAATCCGCTGAAATGAAGCATCTTAAAAATCATGAAATTTCCACCAGCGACGATTATCCACGAGTGGCGGCCGGCGTGTTGGCTCAGCATTACGGGCGAAGATGCTGCGAATTTCCTGCAAGGCCAGTTTTCGAACGAGTTGAGAGGCCTGCCGGAAGGCGGGGGGGTCTATGGTTTATGGCTGACGCTCAAGGGCAAGGTACTGGCCGATAGTTTTGTCGTGCGCCGGGGCGCGGCGGGCGGCGCGGCGGCGTTTTGGGTAGGGAGCTATTTTTCCTCGTCGGTGGTGATCCGGGAGCGCTTGGAGGCTTATGTGATCGCCGACGATGTGGTGATTGAGGATTTCACGGCGGAATGGGCCGGTCTGGCGCTGCTCGGCGAAACGCTGGGTGCACTGCGACCGGCGAACCCGGTGGGTGGCGCTGGCGGAGACGGAGAAGGCGTGATGTTTCCCGGGCGCCGAGGAGGGCAAGCGAGTGTGGAGTGGGTTTTTCCGGTGACCCAGCGGGCGAAGGTGCGCGCGCAGGTGGAGGGCTTGAGCGAAGTCGCTGCGGATGATATGGTGCGGCGGCGGATTGCGGCCGGGGTGCCGGCGGTGCCGACGGATATCGGGCCGGGGGATTTGCCGGGAGAGGGCGGGCTGGAGGGGGCGGCGATTTCCTACACCAAAGGGTGCTACTTGGGGCAAGAGGTGATGGCTCGGCTGAAGTCGATGGGGCAAGTACGGCGTCGGCTGATACGGGTGACGGGCCCGGGCGACGAAGTGCTGGGCGCATTACCGGCGGCGCTGTTTTTCGGCGAGCGCAAGGTGGGTGAGTTGCGGTCGGCGGTGCGCGACGGTGCGGGTGGTTGGATCGGCCTCGCGATGGTATCGCTGTTGCAGGTCGAGGCGACGACGGTGCTCGCGCTGGCGGTGGACGCGGCCCCGGTGGTCCGTTTGGTGTCTGTGCCATGACCGAGGCCGAGCAACTCACGCAGCTGTGCGAACGACTCGGCGCTCCGCGGGCGCAGGCGGAAACGATGGCCGCGCAATTGGCGAAACGTGCGACGCAGCTGGCGGTGGAGCGGGGGCTGACGCGGGAAGTGGCGATGGCGCGATTGCTCGAAGCCGTGGTGAAGGGGCGGGCGGGGGAGGCGCCGACGGGTGCGCCGACGACGCCGCCGGTCTGAGCGGGAAATAGCGGGAAATATCCGAAACGTGCAACGAACGGGTGTGCGTGGATGGAAACGGAAGGGCCGGTGACGCTGCGCGTCCGTTCGCCCGCTCGGTTCCGTTCCCCGTTTACTCTGGACACAGCTCAATGGGTCGTAGGCGGGCAGAAACAGCGTGGGGTAGCGACCGCCCCGGCCACGGCCGAACGTGCTGCGGCTGCGGCGCTGGCGGCGGTCAAGCGAGGGTTGCGTCGGGAGCAGGACGTGTGGCTGGTGGGGTGGGACGTGTTTGCGGTGGCTCGGTGCCCGGCGCGACGTGGTTTAAATCCGAATACGAATCTCGGTGACGATCCGGGGAATGAAGATCGCGCGCTTCAAGGCGGGTTCAGAGCTGCGGGCAGCGAGCGGAGTGTGCGCGTGATGCGGTGGTTTCTGGTTCGACGGGGTGTGCGGAGCGGGCTTGGCTGACTGCTTTGCCCGAATGAAAACCGCCCTTGTTAACGCCTTTCGCGCCACGTTTGGCCGTGTGCCGGAGATCATCGCCCGCGCGCCGGGTCGGATCGAATTTATCGGTAATCATACGGACTACAACGGTGGCACGGTGATCGGTGCGGCGATCGATCGCGGGGTCTGGGTCGCGCTGGCGAAGCGTGCTGACGGGCAGCGACGCTTCGCGAGCGCTCAAAGGGCAGGTGTCGTGGCGCTTTCCGGCGAGGGCTTGGTCCGGCAAGCTGGCGCGCAGAGTTGGGTCAATTATCCGCTCGGGGTACTCGCCGCGTTGCCGGTCTTTGGTCTGCGGGTGCCGGCGGGCTTCGATTATTTCGCGATGTCGGATCTGCCGACGGGAGCTGGGCTGAGCAGCAGCGCAGCGATCGAGCTGGCGTCGGGGCTCGTCTTCCTCGCCGCGACGCACCAGACGCCGTCGCGGGAGACCCTCGTGAACGTGGGCCAGTATGCGGAAAACCATTTCGTCGGCGTGCCCTGCGGCATCCTCGATCAAGGCGTGTCGGGCTTCGGGCGCAGAGACCATTTGGTGCAGATTGAGTGTCGTGGTCCGCGGTTTTCGACGGTGCCCTTGCCGGCCGGGGCCCGCTTCTGGATTTTCAATACGCACACGACACACGCGCTCGTCGACGGCCTTTACGCGGCGCGCCACGCTGAGTGCATACTGGCCGCGAAAACGCTCGGCGTGGGTCTGCTCGTGGAGGCGACGCCGGCCACCGTCCTCGCCGCCGAGCACACGCTGGCACCGGCACCGTTCAAACGTGCGCGCCACGTCGTCGAAGAAATTTCGCGGGTCGAACAAGCCGGGGTGGCGCTGCGCGCGGGCGACCTGGCAACCGTGGGAGCGTTGCTCACGGCGTCGCACCGCAGCTCGCAGGCACTGTTTGAGAACAGCACGGCGGAGCTGGATTTTTTGGTCGATCACTTGGTCGCGACACCCTCCGTGTGGGGCGCGCGGCTGACGGGTGGCGGCTTTGGCGGAGCGGTGATGGCGCTGACGTCAGGAGATTTTGGTGACACGCAGGCCGAGGCGGTGGCGGCCGCTTATGAGAAAAAATTTGGCGCGCGGCCCGACGTGCTCCCTGCGCAGACCGGTGACGGCGCGGCGCTGGTCGCGGTTTAGAATAAGACCGCGAGATCGGCGAACCAGGCACCGACCCAACTGCGTAAAAATAGAAAGTAGAGGGCGGCAGCGATGGCGAGCATCGGGCCGAAGGGGACGTGGGCGCCGAAGCCGAGAGCGGTCGGTTCCCCCTCCGGCGTCTCGGCAGGCGGTGCGACCGGTGAGGACTTGCCGGAGATTTTTTCCCACGTCCAGGCGACGGCAAACCACACGGTGCCGACGAGCGCGCCGCCAAAAATCGAAAAGACGGCGCCCTGCCAGCCACAGAACGCACCGATGGCGCCGACAAATTTTACGTCTCCGAAGCCCATGGCTTCTTTTTTCAAGAGGACTTCGGCGAGCAGGGCGATCCAGAGCACGAGACCGGAGCCGAC
>CANIJN010000070.1 GCA_947467625.1 Opitutia bacterium
AAGAGCAAGATTTCCGAAGTCATGAACCGGAAGCGACCGCTTAGCCTGACGATGATTCGCGCGCTACATGATGGCCTGAAAATCCCGGCTGCGATCCTCGTACAGGAATCAGCGGCGCCAACGACGAGCGCCCGTTTAACAAATCTCCGACGCAAAGCTCATCGGCGAAACCACCCCGTCGCCGCCTGAGGCAATGCTGCCCGTTCTAGCCATGAACCGGCCATTGCTTCCAGCGAAATCCTTCTTGAAGAATACCTCACTCAGATGGGGAATTCTCAAAACGCCACCGGCGCGGCACCCTGCACGATCAACTGAGAGCCGGACGGGGGGAGAGCCGGACGGGATCAGATTTTAATTTTTAATGTTCACGGAGGGTCAGGGACGGGGCCGGGGTCCGGAAAAAGGTCCGGAAAAAGGGTCGGAAAAAGGGTCGGGCCTTGATTTTTGCAGTTCTTATTCAAGCAGCAGCACTTCGGGGTGAGCCGATGGGGACCATGATTACAGAAAGAATTAACGCGCTCTCTCGATGATCGCAAAAAGCAAGGCCTGACTCTTTCCTGGCCCTCTCAACCTACTTCGTCCTGCGCCGTGTCCGCTTCACCGCCGGCGGTTCGTTAGGCGTCACATCCAACTGGCTGGACGCTGCCGAAATGATTGCCAGCGGAAGCGTCACCGTACCGTGGGCTTTATAGTAGCGCAGCAGCGCGAGCACCGCGTTATGGGCCAGGGTTGAGGCCGGGATTGAAGTGGCCTCGGCTGGAGCAGCACTGGTAGAGCTCTACGATGCCGACGGTGGGTCCGACCAGCGGTTAATTAATCTTTCGGTACGCAACCAAGTCGGCGTGGATAGCGATATCCTGATCGTGGGGCTAGCCGTGGGCGGCACGGGCCGGATCAATCTCCTGCTGCGCGCCGTCGGACCTATGCTGGCCGCCTTTGGCGTCCAAGGCGTGCTCCAAGATCCGCAGGTCACCATCTACAGAGGTGAGACGGTGATGGCGACCAATGACAATTGGAGCGCCGATCTTATCCAGGTTTTTACGCGGGTGGGAGCGTTTGGCCTAGCTGCGGGCAGCCTCGACGCGGCGCTGCTGTTTAACGCCGACGCCGGATCGGTTTACACCGTCCATGTTTCTGGGGTCAACAACGGCACGGGTGAAGCCCTCGTGGAGGTCTATGAGGTGCCCTGAGCGTCGCTAAATGGGCGCAAAATGCGTTGAGCGATTTTCGATTCCACCGGCCGTCTCGCCAATATCTGAGCGCAGGATTTCGGATGACTGCGGCAGGGCATGGTGGACGGAACCGGAATATTTTCCCGATCGCCGCGGCAAATGCATCTGTCGCGGGGCAACCGACGGTCCGTATTTTCCTCAATAACCGCCGCCCTGCTTTTGAGACCTCGGCCCAACAGACGACTCGGGCGCATCTCCCGCGGTCGGTTGCCCCAGATGTCACCCGCCCGACAGAGCGACGACACTCCCGCGCTGTTTTTGAGCGACGGGAAGGCCGACGCTCCTGCGGAACACATGCCGCTTCCAACGGCCGCCCACTGGGAGATGCACCTTGTCCTCCGCAACCTCCAGAAACGCATCGCCACGGGCAGCGCGCCTGTCTTGCCTACCACCCTTCGCTCCCGCTCATGCGCCATTGCATCTACCCTGGAACTTTTGACCCCATCACCTGCGGACACCTCGATGTGCTCGCCCGTGCCGCCCGTCTTTTCGATCGCGTGACGGTCGCCGTCGCGGAAAACGCCGGCAAAGCCCCGCTCTTCACCGCCCAAGAGCGCGTAGCCATGATTCGCCCCAACGTCGCCCAATTCCCCCATGTCGCCGTGACCACTTTCAGCGGCCTGCTCGTCGAATTTTGCATGGAGCAAAAGGCCGACGCCATCATCCGCGGCCTGCGCGCGTTGTCCGACTTCGAATTCGAGTTCAACATGGCACTGATGAACCGCCATCTAGAACCGCAGATGGAGACCCTCTTCGTCATGCCGAACGAGCAGTTCAGCTACACCAGCTCCAGCCTCGTCAAACAGGTCGCAAAATTCGGCGGAGACGTCGCGCATTTCGTCCCACCCAACGTCGCCACCGCACTCCGCAAGGCGTTTCAAGCCAGCTGAGTGCACGGCCTTTCGGCTCGAAATTTTCCCCGCGAGCCGACGGGCTCGCGCCATGACGCTGCCGCCGTTCCCCGTTTGAACGCTGTCACGTGTCCTTTCCGCCCGTGCCCTCCACAGCACTGTCAGCGCCCCGTGGGGCCTGCGTCAACCCGAGCCGTTCTTCGACCGCACCGTGCATATTCACCAACTCGCGCTTTCCGCCGACACCCTGCGTTCGCCGTTTCAACCCGATGACGAACGCTCCACCGCCAAGCAATCGCTGCCCACTCCGAAAAAAAAGGACGACGTCAAAGAGCCGAAGTCAGCCCCCCAACGCCGATTCACCCAAACCAGCTACACCGATGGGGAGCAACAGCGTCGTCGCCGCGTCGACGCAGCAGGCAGCAATCAGATCAGCTATGTCCATCTTCGCGCAATGGGCTCGACGGACTACGCGCAATGGGCCCGTGATTTCTACCCGGTGGCCAACGCCCCGCCCTGATTCGGGACCTTCGCCATAACCGCGCCGGCAACATCGACAGCTGGATCATGTCACGCCTGATGCGGAAGGCGTGTATGTGGTGGGCTCCGCGCTTCGGCGACGTCAATGCCAACATGCAATCCACTTTCCGCGGCCATCTCGTCGTCCTCGTCAACGAGTCCACTGCCTCCGACGGCGAGACGATGGCAAACGGCCTTCGTCACCTCGGTCTGGGCACGATCATCGGCACGCGGACTTGGGGTGGTGGGATCTGGCTTCGCTCGATCACCACCTGGTCGACAAGGGCATCATCAGCGCCGCCGAAAACGGCTCCTTCATTCCGGGCGAGGGCTGGGTCATCGAGGGCAGCGGCCTCACCCCTGACGTGATTGTCGACAACCTCCCGGCCGCCACCCATCGCGGCGAAGACGCTCAACTCACCGCTGCCATTACCACGCTCCAAGCGCTCCTCGCCAAAGATCCGCGATCAGTCCCGTCGCCTCCGCCCTACCCGAAACTCGCTCCTCCGAGGTAGGAGCCTGCTTGCGGGCGATTCTCCGAGGTACGAGCCTACTCGCGGGCGCTTCGCAACTGCCTTCACCACCTGTCAGAACCGTCGTCGGCGCGGCAGGCAGCGAACGTCGTCGCGCTCGAGACCCTCCACGGGCCACGTCGCCGGTCAGCGCATTGTCAGCGCATTGAAAGGGAAATCACGCTCATCCTTTAGCTCGCGCCGCACGTCGTCATGAGAGCACGCCGCGGAGCTCTCGAAAACCGCTTCGTAGCTCGGGTCAAACTCCGGCGCCACGGGCGCTGCCTTCTTCGGGAGCCGACAGCGCAGTTACGAGCAAACTCGGGGGAGACGGAAGCGCTGCACGAGCCGGGACGGGGTCATGATTTAGTCGCTTTCTGCTGTTCGTATTTCTTCTGATATTTTTCGTAGAGCCGGAGGTGGCGGTTCGACAGGTCGATGCGCGCGCCGTCGATGTAAGCCTGCTCCACCCGGGTCGGAATCTCCAGCGGATCACCGTCCGTCACGATCAGCGTGGCCCGCTTGCCGATCTCAATTGAACCAAGCTCGGCACCGACCCCCAAAATCTGCGCCGCATAAAGCGTGATGGCTTTGAGCGCCTCCGCCGGCGGCAGGCCATAGGACGCGGCCTTGCCCGCCTCGTAGGGAAGATTGCGGTCGGCCATCGTGCCCATCTCGGCACTCGCGCCGTCGTTCGCGATACAGAAACGCACGCCCGCGGCGTGGAGCTTCGCCGGATTAGTGAAGGGCGCATCAAACGGATCTTCGCGGCGCAACGGCAGCGCCGTCACCGGACTGACGATCACCGCAATATCGTTCGCCTTGAGCAGGTCGAGGACCCGCCACGCGTCCAAGCCTCCGACGAGGGTGATCTTCAATTTCTCCGTCTTCGCCCAAGCCACGGCCGATTCAATCTGCGTCACTTCGGTCGCATGCACAAAGACGGGCAGCTCTCCTTTCAAAACGGGAATCATCGCTTCCCATCGCGAGTCGCTGTCAATCGGTTTGCCCGCGCCTTCCTTCGCTTTCAGATAAGCTCGGGCCATCGCAAAGGTGTCACGGATTTTCCGCACGTTGTCATCGATCGTCTTTTGCTGTTCTGCTGCGGAACGAGGGTAACTCGGGTCGCGGTTCACCGTGAGCCTGGGCCAATAAACATGGAGAGCCGCCGCACTGCGCAACGTCAGATCTTCCCACGTCCAGCCGTCCATGCGAATCAAGGTCGAAGTCCCCGCAAGCAGACCCGTCGTCAGCGGCACGCTCAACGCCGTGAGGATCCCGTTCGAACGCGATACGGGGATGTGCTCGCTGTCCGCGTTCAGCGCCGGCTGGGCGCGCGCATTGGGATTGAGCAACCCCGTTTCCGCGAGGTCCACGCTGCCCCGCACCGAACCCAGTTCCGTCAGGCCCATTCCCGTGTAGGCTGAAATCAATCCGGGGTAGATGTGCTTACCCGTCACCTCCACGATCGTCGCGCCCGCGGGCACGGCGAGTTTCCCGCCGATGGCGGCAATCTTACCGTCCTGCAACAAGACGTCCGTCACCGGCAGATCCGCTCCGCTGACAGTATGCACCGTCGCGCCGCGCAATAGCAGCGGCTTCGTCGAACGAACCGCCGGCACATTGTCGGATGCCGCCAGACTCGCCGAAACCACGAAGACAAGCGCGAGGAGCGCGGGAAGATTATTGGAGCGCATTCGTCGAGCAGTTGGTGGCGTTTTGGCCGTTGTGGTAGAGTGAGCGGTATTCATGCGCGGCGCGCTCCTCCATCAGCTGGATCACTCGCACCAGATCGGGAGTCGGCGCGGCGTCCGGCCGGCGCGCGCCGGCTCCAGCGCCCGCGCCGCCGCCCGCCAGCACCTTCATCCGCTCGACGAGTGCTTTTTGCACGAGCGCTTCCCGCTCGGTCGTAGCCGACACCCGCATGGCCGCATCGTCTGCGAGTGAAAAATACCGGCGGCCATCCACCCACGTCTGCTCGGCCCGCGTGTAAGTCGACAGCGGACTCGCACTCCAGATGACAAAATCGGCGTCCTTCCCCACTTCGAGCGACCCCACACGATCGTCAATCCGCAGCTGTTTGGCCGCGTTTAACGTCACAAATTTCAAGGCCTCGCCCTCGGGCACACCGCCGTATTTCACAGCCTTTGCGGCTTCGGTATTCATGCGGCGCGCGAGCTCCGCATCGTCGGAGTTGAACGACATGACCACCCCGGCAGCGTGCATCATGGCTCCGTCGTACGGGATCGCATCGACGACCTCATATTTGTAGGCCCACCAGTCGCTGAAGCACGAACCGCCCGCACCCAGTTTGGCAATTTCATCGGCCACTTTGTAGCCCTCCAGGATGTGTTGAAACGTCGCGACCGTAATTTTTTCCCGCTGCGCCAGCCGGATAAACATCAGCACTTCGTCCTGCCGGTATGAGTGAATGTGGATCACCCGTTCGCCCTTCAGCATTTCCACCGCAGCCTCGAGCCGCAAATTGCGACGCGGCGGCAGCGGCGACTTGCCGGCCTGCCAATCTGTCCATTCGCGTTCGTAGTCACGCGCCTGCGCAAACGTATCCACCATGACCTGCTCCACACCCATACGGGTCTGCGGGTAACGCGCCGGACCCGTGAGGGGTGCTTGAAAATTCGAGCGCTTCACGTTCTCACCGAGCGCGAACTTCACTCCGGGTTTCGCCCCCGCGAACTTCAGATCCTCGGGCATCCCGCCCCACCGCAACTTGATCACCTGATTCTGTCCGCCCATCGGATTGGCAGATCCGTGCAGCACATTCGCCGTCGTGAGGCCGCCCGCCAATTGCCGGTAAATACTGATGTCCGTCGCGTCGAGCACATCGCCGACTCGCACCTCTACGGTCACGGCGCTCGTGCCTTCGTTCACTCCCCGCGAGATCGCCGTGTGCGAATGACAATCGATGAGCCCGGCGGTCACGTGTTTGCCCGTCGCATCGATCACGGTCGCTCCCGCTGGCGCGACGAGGCCTTGGCCCACGTTTTCAATTTTCCCCGACCGCACGAGCACGTCGCCACCCACGATCCGCCCCTGCGGCCCACTCGTCCACAGCGTCGCGTTCTTGATTAAGACCCAGGCGGGTTGCACTGGCAGTCCCTTCAGTCCGTAGGCTCCGGCTGGATACGCATCGGTCGTCGCATAAAACTTCTCGGCGGGCTTCGCCTCGTCCCCTTTTTTATCCGCGGATTTCTGGTCGTCAGTTTTGGGCACCGCCGCACGTGCAGCCACCACCCGCGTCGCACTCCACCGCAGCGTCGTCCCGTTCGGCAACAGGCCCGTCCCCGCCAGCGTGCCATCGTTGAGTGCACCCGACAGCCGCACCATTCCCTGCGCCTCCTTGCCTTGAAACACGTCAGCCGGTGCTAGCACGGTGACTTGGTTTCGCACTTGGGTGAGCGTGACTTCCTTATCACCAAACCGCGCGCGCGGTCGCCCGCCACCGCCGGTCGCCACACCGACGCGACTCTCAATGTTCAACTCACTCGGCGCGCCCGTCGGAGCGCCGGTCCACGTCAGGGTCCACGTGCCTCTCACGTCCACCTTGCGCGCAGCCTCTAACTCGAAATGGTCTCCGTCCACCCACATGTCGGTGATTTCCGCGGTGCTGTCGGCCGCGAAAAGATCCCCGGTGGCAATCACCACGTGTCCCAGTTTCCCCACGGTCAACGTGCCGACCATATCATCTACGCCCAACATGTTTGCTGGTGCGGTGGTCACTGCTGCCAACGCGTCGGCGGGCGCCAGACCCCGCTTCACAGCCAAGCGCACCGCTGACCAAAACTGGGTCTCAGGCTGCTTCAGACCGGAAGTCGTGAAAGCGATCGGCACTCCCCGCGTCGTGAGCTTCGCCGCATTCGCCGGTGCCAGTTCCCAATGCTGCAGGGTCGAGAGCAGCACATCCACGGCTTTCTCGGGCGTCTCGATTTCCGGCACGGCAGGAAAATTCAACGGCACGATCACGGGCGTCTTCGCTACCGCCAGCGCTCCGACGACGCGGTACTCGGTGCCCCGCCCGCGCAAAATCAGTTTCAACTTAAATTCGTCGGCGATTTTCTGGGCGCGCAAGAGGTCCAGTTCATCCTGCGCTTCGATCACCACCGGCTCCGTTCCGTTCGCCGCCGCCGCCAGCGCCTCCAAAGAGGCATTCGCCTCCGGCCGAGCGGTACCCGACGATTTCAGCTTCACATAAGCTGCGTTGGCCGCTCGATGCCACTGAGCATCAAGCAACGTCTGGCGAATCAACGCGATCGCTCCCATCAACGAGCTGGGATACCCACTCTCGCGCCCCCCAGCGAGTTCGAACGCCACGTGCTGCGCGAGGTGTGACCTCAGGAGCACGGCCCCCGGCGCACGACCGCTCAAGCTCACCAGGGCACTCTCACCGCGAAACACGCCGCGACCGGGCACCACCGCCGCCGTCGCGAAACCGAGTTCGCGCAGCGACGTCGCACCTTTGTCATCGGCCACAAGCACCTTCGCCACATCGCGCTCCGGCGTCACCCGCGCATTCCAGGATCGGGCGGCGGCGGCCGGCGCAAGCGTTTCGGTCGGTGCCGCCGCGCCCCGTGCACCGCGCCCACCACCTTCCCCTTCCGCCGACGGCGCGGGTGGCTTGAGCGTCGCAGGCAAATGCACTTCGGCGAGCGGCTCAATCAACCCCGCATAAAGGGTCTTGCCCTCTGCCTGCCACAACCGCGCATCAGCCGGGACCTTCACGTCCGCCTCGGCGCCGACGGCTGCAATCACGCCGTCGCGCAGCACGAGCGTTCCCCGCTCAATCACCACCCCGGGCGCCGGCACAATCCGCGCGCCTGTGATCGCATGGACCCGCGGACTTGCATCCCGCAGCCCCTCGACGGGCGTCGAGCCCACTTGCGCCCGCAACGTCGTCAACGTCGCGACTGCCAAGGTATTCCTCAGCACAAGGAGTGCCCGCAACTGACCGGCACGAAGTGAAACCAACCGCATCCAAACGGGATTATGGGACATGAAAAAAAGCCGCGTGTGGACGCGACGCGCCGAGGCAACGCCGGCCATATGACACTGGCAATCCATTTTTGCCCAGAGCACTTTGAGTGCCGAAAACGACCGAAATATTTCCGTCACCTTTCAAAAATCACCGCGTCTCTCCCCACCGCACGCTTCGCTTTTCTTGGCTACCACCGGAAAGATTCGTTGCGCGCCATTTTTCTCCCTCCAACTCTCCCACGCTTTCCCTTCATCTTCCCCCTTACTCTCATGGCTAAATCGAAAAGTTCCGGCGGTCTTATCATCCTCACCCTGCTCATCGCCGGCGGCGGCTACGGTGCGTGGTATTACTTCGACGCAAAATCTGATAAGGCCCCGGAGTTCCAGACCATCAAAGTCACCCGCGGCGATATCACCCAGACCGTGACTGCGACCGGCGACCTCCAACCCGTCGTCACCGTTGACATCGGTGCCCAAGTGTCCGGTCAAATCAAAGATGTGTTCGTCGACTTTAATTCTAAGGTAAAGGCTGGGGACATCCTCGCCCGCATCGACGAAGCGACTCCGACCCAACGCCTCAAACAGGCCGAAGCCGATCTCGAGTCCACCAAGGCCAGCAATCGCCTCCTGCAACTCGGAGCCGAGCGCACCCGCGAGCTCTCCGGTAAGAAACTCGTGTCGCAGTCGGAACTCGACAACGCCGAGGCCCAACTCGCCCAGTCCAACGCCACGATGCTCACCCGCACCGCCGCCGTCGAAAATGCGAAGCTCGACCTCTCCCGCTGCACCATCGTCGCCCCGATCGACGGCATGGTCCTCGACCGCAAGACCGACAAGGGCCGCACCGTCAACGCGAGCATGAACGCTCCCGTGCTCTTCACCCTCGTAAACGACCTCACGAAAATGCAGATCAACGCCGCCGTCGCCGAGGCCGACATCGGCAGCATCGCCGAGGGCCAAGAGGTTAAGTTCACTGTCGATGCCTTCCCCAACCGCACGTTCGCCGGCTCCGTCCGCATGGTGCGTAATGCCGCGAGCGTCAGCCAAAGCGTCGTCTCTTACGCCACCATTATTGAGGTCAGCAACGAAGACGCGAAACTCAAGCCCGGCATGACCGCGAACGTTTCAATCATCGTTCAGCAACGCCCCAACATCCTTCGGATTGCCAACGGTGCTCTCCGCGTTCGGGTCCCGCAAGAAGTGCTCGCAACCGCTCCCGCAGCTGCTCCCGTCGCCGCCAAATCTGAAGGCAAGGGTGCCGACAAAACGGGGAGCGCATCGACGATGACCGACGATGAACGCATGACGGCCACGATGGCCATCATGCGTGAAATCGGCTTCGAGCGCGGCACACCCGCCTCCGCCGACCAAATCGAAAAGGCCAAGAAACTCGCCAAAGACAAAGGCCTCGACCCCGACCTCATCGCCGCCCGCCTCGCCACGCCCGGCTCCCGCAAAGGCACCAAAGGCAGCGACAGCGGTCGTGGCGGTAGCGGCGGAGCAGGTGGTGGTCGCCCCGTCGGCCCCGGAGGAGACCGCGGTTTCAACAGCACCGTGGTGACGCGTTCACTTTACAAATTCGTGGATCCGGCCGCAGCCGATAAAGATAAGAGGGTCACGCAAGTCACCGCGAAGCTCGGAGTATCGGATGGATTCACGACCGAAGTGCTCGAAGGGCTCGCGGAAGGCGACACCATCATCACCGGCGTCACCATGCCCGGTGCCGCCCCGGCGGCCCCCGGCGCCGCTCCCGGCGGTGCTTCGAACCCCTTCAGCGGACGCGGCGGCAGTATGGGCGGCAGTTCACGCGGCCCGCGCTGAACGCGTCCGCCCTTCTGTCTATTTCTTTCACTATGTCCTCTCCCGTCGTCCAAATTAAGGACATCCATAAGATCTATGAGTCCGGCGAGGTGCCGGTGCACGCCGTTCGTGGCGTGAGCCTCGACATCCAGCGCGGCGAGTTCATCGCCCTCATGGGCGCGAGCGGCTCCGGGAAATCCACGCTCATGAATATGCTCGGCTGCCTCGATCGGCAGACCAAGGGTACCTACCTCCTCGACGGCATCGATATCGACAAACTCGACCGCAACGAACTCGCCGATCTCCGCAACCAAAAGCTCGGTTTCGTCTTCCAGGGCTTCAACCTCCTCGCCCGCACGACCGCCCTCGAAAACGTCGAACTCCCCATGCTCTACGGACGCCATCGCAAGGCGTCCTCCGACGAAATTCGCAAACGCGCCCTCCACTGCCTCGAAATCGTCGGTCTCGCCAACCGCGCTGACCATATGCCGAACCAGCTGTCCGGCGGTCAGCAACAGCGCGTCGCCATCGCCCGAGGCCTCGTCAATTCCCCGCAGGTCCTCCTCGCCGACGAACCCACCGGCAATCTCGATTCCAAAACCTCCGTGGAAGTCATGGGCGTTTTCCAGAAGCTCAACGATCAAGGCATCACCATCGTGATGGTCACTCACGAGCTCGACGTCGCCCGCTACTGTAAACGAAATCTCATTTTGCGCGACGGCGTTGTCGTCCGCGACGCCCCGGTCGAGGGACGCTCCATCGCCGCCGAAGAAATGCTCCGCATCAAACACGCCGAGACCGCCGCCAAGCTCACCACCGCCGCCCAACACTGAGGCCGTCCCCTCCATGAGATTTACCAGCACCCTCCTCGTCGCCCTTCGCGCCCTCCGCCGCAATACCATGCGCTCGATGCTCACCGCGCTGGGCATGATCATCGGCGTCGCCGCCGTCATTACGATGGTCAGCATCGGCAACGGTGCCAAAGCCCAAGTCGAAGCCCAAGTCGCCGCGATGGGCCAAAACCTGATCACTGTCATGCCCGGCAGCTCCTCCAGCGGCGGCTCGCGCGGGGGCTACGGCAGCTCGACTTCCCTCACGCCGGAAGACGCCGACGCCATCCTCGCCGATGTCAAAAATATCGACGGGCTCAGCCCCGAGGTGCGCGCGCGAAAACAGATCCTCGCCAATGGCCTGAACTGGAGCACCAACATCAACGGCGTCGGTCCCGACTACCCCTATGTCCGCAACTGGCCCATCGCATCCGGCTCCATGTTCACGGATCAGGAGGTCAAATCCCTCGGCAAGGTCTGCGTCATCGGAAAAACCGTCGTCGATCAAGTGTTCCCCAATGAAGACCCCGTCGGCCAGACTCTGCGCATCGGCAATCTCCCCTTCCGCATCCTTGGCGTCTTGTCGCCGAAGGGCTTCAGCCTTTTCGGTTCCGATGAGGACGATGTCGTCTTGATCCCCTACACCTCCCACATGCGGCGCGTTTCCCGTCAGACTAATATCAGTATGATCCGGATCCAGGCGGCCGAGCCCGAGAATATCGCCTCGGTCAAAGTCGCCGTCGAAGATTTGCTCACTCAGCGCCGTCGCGGTCGCGAACCCGACTTCAACGTCCGCACCCAGGAAGAGCTGGCCAATGCCGCCAGCGCCAACGCCAAGACCATGACCGGCCTGCTCGCCGGCATCGCTGGTGTCTCGCTCATCGTCGGCGGTATCGGCATTATGAATATCATGCTCGTCTCGGTCACCGAGCGCACCCGGGAGATCGGCATCCGTCTCGCGATCGGCGCGCACGGCCGCGACGTCCTCACCCAATTCCTCATCGAAGCCATCCTCCTCAGCTCGCTGGGAGGATTGATCGGAGTCGCTGTGGGGGTGGGAGGGTCTCAACTGCTCTCGCATTACAACGGCTGGCCCGTCCTCGTGCCCACGATGTGGATCGGCATCTCCGTCGCCGGCAGCGCATTCGTCGGCATCATCTCCGGCTTCTACCCCGCCTTCAAAGCCGCCCAACTCGATCCGATCGACGCCCTCCGCTACGAGTAATCCGCCCGCGCTCCCGTCCCTCTTCCCCCTCGGGGCGCAGCTTCTCCTGCGCCCCTTTTTTGCGCCCCCAACATTCTTGCTGCGCTACCCCTCCGTCACGTCATTTTCGCTCTCATGTCCCCCGTCCGCCGTCTGCTTCTATTCTCCGCGTCTCTCCTTCTCTCCGTCTCTCCATCTCCGGCCCAGTCTCACGCCACCCTCCGCCGCACCGCCGAAGCCGCCTACCAACGCCAAGACTTCGCCGCCGCCCGTGACGCCTACGCCGCCGCCTTGGCCCTTCGCCCCGACTCACCGCGCTACCTCCACCATCTCGCGGCCACGCAGGCCCTCACCGGCCGTACCGATGATGCCCTCGCGACCCTGCACCGCCTCACCGCCCTCGGTGTAGCCCCCGCCGTCGAACGCGACCCCGCCTTCGCCTCCCTCCAAGGCTCCCGCGCTTTCAACGCCATTCGTACCGCCCTCGCCGCCAATCGCGAACCGCAGGGCGCAGCCGACCTCCTCGTCGAACTGCCAGGTCGTATCGGCATCATTGAGGGCATCGCGTTTCGTGACCGCACGGGCGACCTCTTCCTCGGCGATGTTCACCAGCGTTGCATCTGGCGCCGCGACCGCGATGGCCGCGTCAGCCGCTACAGTGCCGAAACCGAGGAACTCTTCGGCGTTTTCGGCCTCGCGCTCGATGAGACCCGCCAAACGCTCTGGGCCGCCACCTCCGCGGTTCCGGAAATGAGCGGCTTCACAGCCGAGCAGAAAGGCCGCGCCGCCCTCGCCGCCTTCAGCCTCGTCACCGGCGAACTCCTCCGCGTGATCGACGTACCCTCCGACGGCCGCGACCACGTGCTCGGCGACCTCATCGTCGCCCCCGACGGCACCATCTACGCCACCGACAGCGCCGCGCCGATCATCTGGCGCTACCTTCCCGGTGGCGAAGAAATGGACAAACTTGTCGAGTATCCCGATTTCGGATCCCTCCAGGGTCTGGTGCTGACGAACCGCACGCTGATCGTCGCCGACTTCGTCAACGGCCTCTTCGCGATCGATCTTTCTGAATCCGCACCGGTCGTGCGCGCCTTCACCCCACCGCCGAACGCCACGCTCGTCGGCCTTGATGGGCTCGCACCCGCTCCCGACGGAGTCTTCGCCGTGCAAAATGGCGTGAGCCCCCAGCGCCTCGTCCGCATCGGACTCTCCTCCGACCTCACCGCCATCACCTCCGTCACCGTTCTCGCCTCCGCTTTCCCTCACTTGGACGACCTTGCGCTCGTCACACTCGTCAACGGTCGCCCGACCTTCATCGCCAACGCCGGTTGGGAAAATTTTGACGCCGCCAAGTCCGCGCAACCGCCCGCGCATTCGGTCAGAATTTTTCAAGCCACCCCGCCTTAAGCCCCCGCAGTCAGTCTCCGACATATTACCTCGGGCACTTGCCCCGCGCCGAACGTCACTCCACGTTGGCGCCCATGTCAGCGCCGCTGCCACCCATCGTCGAATTCCGCGAAGCCACCAAACGTTTCGGCGAAGGATCCCTTGTGCTCGACCGCCTCAATCTCACCGTCCAACCCGGCGAATTCGTTTCGCTCATCGGCCCCAGCGGTTGCGGCAAATCCACCCTCCTCCGACTCATCGCCGGGCTCACTCCGCTCACCACCGGGTCGCTCATCGTCGACCGTCGCTCACCTGACGCCGCTGCCGCCGACCTCGCCTTCGTTTTCCAGGAGCCCACTCTCCTTCCTTGGCTCAGCGTCGCGGCCAACATCGAGCTCCCGCTCTCTCTCCGCGGGATTGCTCCCGCCGAACGGTCCGCCACGAGCAGACGCGTCCTCGACTTGGTGCGTCTCTCCGAGAAAGCCGACGCCTACCCGCGCCAGCTTTCCGGTGGCCAAAAAATGCGCGTCTCCATCGCCCGCGCCCTCGCCCTGTCGCCCAAAATCCTCCTCCTCGACGAACCTTTCGGCGCCCTCGACGAAATGACGCGCGAGCACCTCAACGAGGAACTTCTCGCCATTCGGGAACGCCACGCCTGGACCGCCTTCTTCGTCACCCATTCCGTGGCTGAAGCCGTGTTTCTCTCCAATCGCATCTTCATCTTCTCCGCCAACCCCGGTCACCTCCACACCGAGATCCGCGTCCCGTTCCCCTACCCTCGCACGGAAGCAACCCGCCTCTCCCGTCCCTTCCACGATCTCGTCGCCGACGTCTCCCGCATTCTGCGCTCCGTCGAGCCCGACATCGTCTGAACGCACATGTCCCGCCGTCGCCAAAACATTCTTCTTCCCGCCGCGACCGGCACACTCGTCATTGCCGCGTGGTATGGCATCCACGCGCTGCTCTCTGATGACCTCCGCTTTCTCTTGCCGACGCCCACGGCCGTGATCGCCGCGTTTCGCACGCACGCCGATTCGCTCGCCCGCGCCGCCCTCAACACCACTCAAGGCGCGCTCCTCGGCTTCGCCCTAGCCGTCATCGTCAGCTCGTTCTTCGCACTCGCCCTCTCGCTCTCGCGGCTGGTCCGGATCGGCCTGTATCCCTACCTAATGATTTTGCAGATGACGCCCGTGATCGTGTTTGCGCCGATGCTCGTCATCTGGGTCGGCGCCGGCCTCAAAAGCGTCACGATCATCACGTTTCTCATCTGCTTTTTCCCGCTCGTAGTGAACACCACGCAGGGCCTCATCTCCACCGATCGCAACCTCGTTGAGCTCTTCGCCATGTGGCGCACCACTCGCCTCCAACAAGTCCTTTATCTCCGCGTGCCCGCTGCGCTGCCCTACTTTTTCACCGGCCTGCGCATCGCCGCCACCCTCGCACCCATCGGCGCCCTCGTCGGTGACTACACCGCCGGCAGTTCCGCCGGCGACGGCGGCGGTCTCGGCTTTCAAGCGATCATCTACTCCAGCCAAGCCAAATACGCCGCGCTCTTCGCGACCGCCGCGACCACGTGTATTCTCGGTTTTATTTTCACCGCCGGCGTCCTTTCACTCAGCTGGCTCGTTCTCCACAAGTGGCACGACTCCTACGAAACCACCGACAAATAATCCTCCATGAAACTCCGCCTACGCCGCCCGCTGTCCTCCGTCGTTCGTAGTCTGCTCCTCGCTCTCAGCACGCCGCTCTTCGCGCTCAACTCCGCCGTCGCGGCCGCCGCCCCGACAAAAATCTCCGTCCAACTCGATTGGGTACCCGAGCCCGAACACGGCGGTCTCTACCAAGCCCTCGCTCGTGGTTTTTTCCGCGAAGAGGGCCTCGACGTCACCTTGCTGCCCGGCGGTCCCGGCGCCCAAGTCATGCCCAGCGTCGCCACCGGCAAAGTGGACATCGCCCAAGCCGACTCCACCACCACCCTACTCCAACAAGCCGAGGGCCTCCCCTTCGTCCAATTTGTAGCCGTCTTCCAAGACGATCCGTCCGGAATTCTCGTCCACGCCGAGAGCCCCGTCCGCACCTTCGCCGACCTCAACGGCCAGACCATCATCGCTCGTCCCGGCTGGCCTTTTCTTAAATTCCTCGTGGAAAAATACCACCTGAAGATCAACGAGGTTCCTCAGAATTTCTCCGTCGCCGCGTTCCTCGGCAACAAACAAGCACTCCAACAGGGCTACTTCATCGCCGAGCCTCACCACATCACGCAGGCCGGCGGCAAGCCCCCTCGCTTCCTCTCGACGTGGGACGCCGGCTTCCGCGCCTACGCTGTGCTCATCACCAATAAAAAATTCGCCCGCGAGCGCCCCGCCGAACTCCGCGCGTTCACCCGCGCCTACCTCCGCGGTTGGCAAGACTACCTCGAGGGTGATCCGACCCCCGCTCACAATGCGCTGAAAAAAGCCCACGCGCCGAACACCGACGCCTTCCTCGCCTTCTCGCGCCAAGCCATCATCGCCGAAAAACTCGTCACCGGCCGCGACGCCCACGGCGGCCCGAAGAACATCGGTCGACTCGAGGCCGCGCGCTACACCGAACAAATCGCCCAGCTCGAAGCCCTCGGCCTCCTCCCGAAAGGCAAGCTCACCGCCGCCACGGCCTTCACCAACGAATTCCTCCCTTAGGCCGCCCTTCGTCCGCCCACCGCCCGCTCCACCTCACCTCTTCCGTGTAGTCCATAGGCGCGCTTCGTTCAACGGCGTCCTGCCCTCACACAGAAAACGCCCACTCGGAAACGACTCCGCCCACGCGCAACCCGCCTTGCTCTGCTGGTTCATCGGTGCCGGCCCGTCCGCCCTCAACTCAACGTACTCTGCACGACCGGCCTCGCCCGCCTCCTGCTCTTCTGGCTCCTTTTTCGCCTGATGCTCTTGTCCGCGCCGTAAAACTCCGGAGCGGCGACGTTTCGTGGTGCGACCTGACGGCGCTTACGTTTCACTCCGAAACCCCACCGGTCCCCCCGCCGCTCGCCTCTCGCGCCCACGCGCTCCCCATCTGGTTTCGCCGCACCGCTTGCGCCGGCATGTTTACTTGCGAGCTCCTCATTCCATTTTTCCTTTTCGCCGCCCTCACCTGCCGGCACCGCGCCGCATTCCTCACTTCACCTTTTGTCACGTAATACGTGACAAACGTTTCCTCCGAATTGCGGCCACGTGTCACGCCGCTCGTCCAACCGCTCGGGCCTCTTCGCCACCATGACCCATCCGCGCAGGGAACGTGTCTTCGAGGGCGAAGACCCTCGCCTCGACTGGTAACCCTGGTTCGCTGCCCGCGGCCATCCCACGCATAACTCCTCGTTCCTCTCGGTCTGCGAACTTGTGCTGCGCGTGTATCGCGCGGCACACCCGCAGTCCGCGCCGTGGCCGAAAAAAAATTCTTTCCCGCAAAAACCGCCCCGCCACCTCCGCGGCGTTCGCTACGAATACCCCTTCACCGAACCCGCCACCCGCGCACCGGCCGGCCAGATCTCGCGCCGCACGCCATACGATTTGTACATCCAACCTGCGTCGCTCCCATAGAGCCGCCGACACCTTCAACCTCCCCGTTCACTGCCCAAATTTTTTCCGCGCTATCCCGACTCTCCGTGCTCATACGCTTTCCGTCATGCCGCAACCGACCGCTCTCGAACGTTTCCTGCCCCTCCTACGATGCGTCCTCACCGACGGCACTTTGACCAAGCTTACCCTCGGCAAACCCGCGCCCGCCCTCACCCGGGCCGATCCCACACTGCAAAATATCTTCGTTCGACCCGTCGCTCTCAAAGCGGGCCTGCAGCTCTCGTTCGTGTGGCGCCACGCCACCCGCGACGTCACGAAAAACCACACTCCCGCCGAGGCCATCACCCTGATCGAGGCCGCTCTTGGCCGCGACTTCCTCGACGCCCACCTCTTCACCGCTACCCAAATCGCCCAATTGGAATTTAACTCCGACGGCAGCGCTCGCCTCCGCGTGAAGTCCACACCGCTTTCCGTCCCGTCCGCCCCGCCTCCGCCGGCGGCCCACAACGCCCCCAAACACCACCTCATCCCCGCTGACGCCCCGTGGCTCGATTCTCTCGGCGTCACCAATAATCGGGGACAACCACGCGAGGGCATGGCCGATAAATTTCGCCAAATCCAGAAATTTTCGGAACTCCTCAGCCACCTCGTCGCCGAGGCCTTCCCTGACGCGCCACCTCCCCCTGCCGCCAGCGGCGACACTCACCTTTCACCTCCGGACGCTCCACTCTCAGCCCCCAACGCTCAACTCCGCGTCGTCGACGCGGGATCCGGCAAAGGCTACCTCACCTTCGCCGTCGCCGCCCTCCTCGGCGAACGCGCCCACGTCACCGGGATCGAGTCCCGCCCCGAGCTAGTGGCCCTGTGCAATCGTGTCGCCGCCCAACACGGCCTCGCCCACCGCCTCACCTTCCGCGCCGGGACCATTACCGACACGCCGCTCGCTGCCTGCGATCTGCTCATCGCCCTCCACGCCTGCGACACCGCGACCGACGATGCCCTCGCCCGCGGACTCGCCGCCCACGCTCGCCTGCTCGTCGTTTCACCTTGCTGTCAAAAAGAGCTCCGCCCGCAACTCACCCCGCCACCCGTCCTCGCCGACGCGCTGCGGCACGGCATTTTCCAAGAGCGTCAGTCCGAATTCGTCACCGACGCCCTCCGAGCCCAACTCCTCGAGTGGGCGGGTTACAAAACTAAGGTCTTTGAATTCATCGCCACGGAGCACACCGCGAAGAACCTCATGATATCCGCGATTCGCACCCGCTTGGCCGGCACGCCGGATGACGCCAAAGCCCACCGTCTGCGCGCCTTTGCCTCGTTTTATGGGATTCGCCAGCACGCCCTAGCCCATCACCTCACGTTCTCGCTTTAGGGCTCCGCGTATCCACCGACCGCAGTTTGCAACCATCACGGGCTTTCGCTCCTCAAAGGCGTGCAGGCACCCCGCGGGTCGCCCCCCCCCCCCAGCGTGTGCCGCGCACTCCGGCGCTCCGGCTCACGCAAGCGCTTTTCGTATCACATTTCCGGCCACATCGGTGAGACGCTCGTTGCGGCCGTTGCGACGGAACGTCAGGCGTGTGTGGTCGAGACCGAGCAAATGCAGAATGGTCGCGTGGATGTCGTGCACGTGCGCTTTTTCCGACTCGGCGCGCAAGCCCACGGCGTCAGTGAAACCGATCGCCTGCCCACCTTTCACGCCGCCTTCGGCGACCCACATTGAAAAGCCGTGCGGGTTGTGGTCGCGACCGTTCGCGCCTTCGCTCATCGGCATGCGACCAAACTCGCCACCCCAGATCACCAGCGTCGAATCGAGGAGGCCGCGTGATTTCAAATCTTTCAACAGGCCGGCGACAGGCAGATCGCTCTGCGCACACAGCTTGGAGTGGTTGCCCTCCATGTCGGCGTGGCCGTCCCAGCCGTTGGTGTCGCCACAGTAAAGCTGCACAAAGCGCACACCGCGCTCGAGCATCCGGCGCGCCAGTAAACAGCGCAGGCCGAACTCCTCGGTGATTTTCTGGTCGAGACGATCGAGTTTTTTCGTGGCCTCAGTTTCACGCGAGATATCCACGACGTCGGGCGCGTGTTGCGGCATGCGAAACGCCAACTCATAGGCCGCGATGCGGGCCGCGAGTTCTGAGTCTTCCTCGCCCGCCCGAAGATTTTATCGATTGAGCTGATTGATAAAATCCACCGTCGCCGCCTGCTGTGCTCCTGAGGTGCCGGTGGGCGTATTAAGATTGAGGATCGGCGACGCGACTCCCCGCAAAATCGTGCCTTCGTAGAAGGCGGGCATATTTTGATTTTCCGTACCGAGCCCATCGGTCGCCCACGAGCCGAGACTCGGCCGCCCCCTTAAAATCGAGCCGGTGCTCATCAAGTAGACGGATTCGGGATGCGTGACGCTGTCGCCGTGACAACCGCGCAACACACAGAGCTCGTCGGCGCACGAGGCGATATGCGGCATAAAACCAGAGATTTCGGTAGCGGCTTGTCCCCGCGGCCAAGACTCCTGCAGCGGCGCGAGCAGCTTATTTTTCGCCGCGGCCCAGCGGGTCTTGAGCCGGCCAAACGATTCCGGAATCGGCTGTCCGGCAAGCCGGATCAAATCGGGCTTCGGGTCGAGCCGTTCCACACGGCTCGGACCACCCGACACGAATAGAAAGATCACGCGTTGCGCCTTGGCGGCGAAATGCGGCAGTTTAGCCGCAAAGGGATTGGCGAGCCCCGACGCAGCCGCGGCGAGTAGTCCTTCGCGGCCGAGCACAGAGGTTCCCGCCACCATCCCAAAGCCACCACCGACATAACGCAAAAACGAGCGGCGCGACGTGGGGCGCGTAGCACGTCCTCCAGGACCGCAGAAAGGTTCAGTCGACCTAGAAAAATGCGTTGAGGTTAAAGAGCCCGCAGCTCAACCCGCTGGGTGGTGAGCGGGCTAGAAATTCCGCTGAGAGCCGGCGCTCCGCCGGCGTAGGCGGGCGACTAATCATGAAGCGATCGGCCAACCTGACACGCCCCTCAGGCGAGTCGGCGGCCTCGGTCAATCGCTCCGCTCTGCGCGCCGCCGCCGCCAACACTTCCTCCGCGCTGAGCAAGGCCAGTGACTGCGGCGCCGTCCCGCGGGAACCGCCGCTCATCACCGCTGCCGGATTCGTGGGCGTAGAAATACAGGCGACCACCACGCTTCCAGTACGGTGAGCAATACGGTAAGCAAAATAGAAGGGTGACGCTGGTTTACCAGCGAGACCGCGCGCAGTTTCCCCACGATGGGTGGACGCTCAGCTGTCGACTGCGCGGATCAGGCTTTCGCGCAGTTGCTTTGGCTCAGATCCACTGCTGTCTTGGTCCATTACACTCGTGAAACGTGGTCTTTCCCGCACCGCCGCCATCCTCGCCGCCATCGCCCTCGGTGCGTTACTTCCTCAGGCGCATACCGCCGCGTGGCTCATCCGTTGGCTCGTGATCGGGATGCTGTTCGTCGTCTTTCTCCAGACACGCTTCTCGCGCGAATCGCTGCATCGCAGTCACGTTCTCCTCCTCGCCGCCAATCTCGCGATCGCCGCCGCCGCGTGGGTCATCGGCTTTTTCATCGGCGGACGTGACGTCGCCCTCGCCGCGTTTTTCTGCGGTATTACGCCGACCGCCACCGCCGCGCCGGTCATCACGAGTTTCCTCGGCGGCCGCGTCGCCTACGTCGTCGCCGCGTTTCTCCTCTCGAACGTCGTCATCGCCGCGCTCTTTCCCGTGCTGTTGCCTTTCGTGCTCGGCCATCCCACGCCCGACGCCTTCGCGCAGGTCACCCGCAGCGTCGGCCTGCTCGTCTTCGCCCCGCTCGTCCTCGCCTGGCTCCTCCGTCGCCTGCACCCCGCCGCCGCCCGATGGCCCCAACATCTCGGCAACCTCACCTTCTCCGCGTGGGTCACCGCCATCTTCCTGATCACCGCCAACGCCTCGGAATTCCTCCGTAACCAAACCCAGCTCTCGTCCACCGTCCTCGTCGAGGTCGCCGCCGTTTCACTGCTCATCTGCGTCGTCAACTTCACCGTCGGTCGCCTGATCGGCGGCCGCGAGTTCCCCCGCGAGGCAAGCCAAGCTCTCGGCCAAAAAAACACCACGTTCACCATCTACCTCGCGATGACCTACGCCAATCCGCTCGTGGCCCTCGGCCCCACGTGTTACGTCCTTTGGCACAACCTCTGGAACTCCTGGCAACTCCACCGCCATCAAAACCGCGCAACCACCCGCTTGACGCCACCGGCAGAGCGCGAATCCCTTCCCCAATGACCGCCTCGCCCGTTCCCGAATCGGTATCCGAACCGCGCCTCGCCGCCAGCCGCCGCCTCCTTGCCACGTGCCTCCTCGTCATTTTCGTCGCCAGCTGGCTCGCCTCGCTGGTGCAAACCTCCTTCGGCCACGTGCGCGTCACCGAAATCCGGTTACCGACTCAAAACGGCCAGTGGATCGTCGCTGATCTCTTCCGTCCGCTCACCGCCACCGCCGACACGCCCGCGCCCCTCGTCGTCGTCGTGCCCGGTTTCCAACGCGCCAAGGAAACCCAGGCCAACATCTCCCTCGAGCTCGCCCGCCGCGGCATGGTCGTCATCGCCATCGATCCCTATTCGCAGGGCTCATCGAGCTCCTCCACCAACCCTCGCTCCGCCACCAACGAGGGCTACGGCATGTTCGCCGTCGTCAACTACGCTGCCGAAACGGACAACCTCAACTACATCGACAAGACCCGCATCGGCGTCACCGGCCACTCCGCCGGGGGCAATGCCGCGATTCAGGCCGCCTCGTATTTCGGCGCCGAATCCCTCAACTCCAAAACGCCGAGCAAAGTCCACTCGGTCTTCGTTTCCGGTTACGTCCTCACGTTCACCGAAAAAATCCTCCGCCCCGTCCGCTCCAATGTCGGTATCAGTTACGCTTTCCACGACGAGGGCGCCTATCGCAACGAACTCAAAAACGGCGATATGCGCCGCGCCCCGGAGGCCCTGCGGGTCGTCAACTCCGGTCTGGGCTCCGCCGCCAGGATCGACGCGGTTGAGCTCGGACGCTACTACGGCGACGCCTCCGCCCGCACGCTTCGGGTCGTGCACAACCCGCCCGTTCTGCATCCGTTTCAACCTTACAGCCCCGCCGACGTCGCCGATCAGATCGCCTATTTCCAAAAAGTTTTCGGACTCGAAAAATCGCTTCCGCCAGCCGACCGCGTCTGGCCCTGGAAAGAGATTTTCTCCCTCGCCGCACTGGTCGCCGCCTTCGTCTCGCTCGTCCCGTTAGCGCACCTGCTCCTCGCGCACGTTTCGTTTTTCCAAGGCCTGATTCACCCCGTCTCGCCCGCGCCTGCCGCGCCCTCGGGCCGCGGTCGGATCATCTTCTGGACGTTCTTCCTGACCGGCGCGCTCATCGCTTGCTTCAGCTACATTCCGTTCTGCGAGCTTTCCCAAAAACTTTTCACCGAGGCATCCGGCCGCGAGCAGACGTGGTTCTTTCCGCAGCGCATGAACAACGCCGTCGTCCTCTGGGCGTTCTGCAACGGCCTCCTCGGCTTCACGCTCTTCTACCTCGGCTACCGGCTCCACGGCCGCGCCACCGGAGCCTCGCCCGCTGCCTGGGGCGTCGCTACCACGCCGCGCGAACTCTTCCGTACCGCCGTGCTCGCCGCCGTGTTGTGGTCCGCGTTTTTCCTGACGCTCTTCGTCGTCTACGCCGTCTTCCACGTCGACTACCGGTTCCTCTTCCTGGGCGCGCGTGTATTTCAACCGGCCCTACTGATACTCGTCCCGATGTATGCGCCATTCTTCTTCGTATTTTTCCTTTCGAATTCTCTCCGCGTAAACGCCGGCATGCGCTTCGCCAACCAAACCGAATGGCGCAGCCTCCTCCTCGCCGGCCTCGGCAATTCCCTCGGCCTGATCTTCATCCTCGCCGCCCAATACCTTACTTTCGCCCTGACCGGCACCGTGCGTTGGACCGAGAGCTGGCTCTACGTGAACCTCCTCTTCGCCCTCGTCCCGATGATGTTTATTCTCCCGTATTTCAACCGCGCCTTCTTCCGTCTCACCGGCCGCATTTACCTCGGCCCGCTGACGACGTGCCTCGTCTTCATTATGATTCTTCTCTCGAACACCGTCTGCTACCTGCCGTTGTAAGCGCCCTCCTCTGGTAAACACCCACCAAGCGTGACGGCCGTATTCAGAAAACGAGCTCGCCAAGAACGTTCACTGAGACCGGTCGCGCGCAACGCTGCGATCACATCGCGCCCACCCTCCGCCCGATTCCAACCCGCCACTTCAGCCGCGTGCGCCAAAACGCCAACGTCGTCGGCTCGCCCTTTGTCGACTACTGGCAGCCCCCGGGCAAGTCCCTGTCCTTTTTCTCCAAATACATGTTCAAGGTCGCCCGCGGCGATGCCTGGGTGCAGCTCAACGCAGACAACCTCCTTAAATCCACCCGCTACATCAACGAGACTTCGTTCACCAATCTCCTGATCTACGGCATCGACACTCCCGTCGTCTGGCGCGTCACCACCGGCGTCCGCTTCTGAGGCGCGGCCGACGAAGTTTGGGTCAAGGGCACGCTCGACCCCGACGCGCCAGCCGTGGCGCGGTGCTTCAGCCCGCGTCTCCAGCGGGCGATGCTGCCGCGCCTTCGGCCCACTAACGTTTTCCACGCCACAGTTCCGTTGGCAGAAAGGCGGTGCTGTCTTCGCGCCTGGACACTCACGAAACGCCGCCTCTCCCTCGCCCCGGTCATCGTCCTCGGTGCGTTGGCCATTCAGGCGCGTACCTGCCGTAGCTCATCCGTTGTCTCGTGATCGGGATGCTCTTCATGGGCTTTCTCAACGTCATCCTCGCCGCGCTCTCTCCCGCGCTGTTGCCCTTCGTGCTGGTTCAGCTTCTGAAACGGTCACGCCGTGTGTGAATTGCGCTTCACCGAAATCTCCGAGCTCTGAAATCGCCTCCGCCGGGAGCGCGACCGCCCCCACTCGCCC
>CANIJN010000071.1 GCA_947467625.1 Opitutia bacterium
CCACCGGCGCGCAGGTCTATCTCGGACATTTCAAACCGAAACAGGTCTGGATCGAATCGCTCGCCCGCTTCGAGCGCATCTGGCAGGAAAAAGCCACCGACGTGAACGTCGTCGCCCAAGTCCTCGCCCACGCCGCCCGCGATGCGTTCGACGTCGCGGTCATCGTCTCGGGCGATGCTGACTACGCGCCCGCCGTGCCAGTTTTCCGCGAAATGTTTCCGCAGAAACGTCTGTTGTTTGGCTTTCCGTTTGACCGCAAGAATCGGGAGCTGGAGCGCGCCGCACCCGACTCGTTTGTTTTTGCCCGGGAGAGCTACGCGAAGCATCAGCTCCCGGCAGCCGTCCGCCTGCCCAGCGGAAAATTCGTCGTTCGGCCTCATGCCTGGGGACCGCCACCGCCGGTCTGACGTTCTCGCCCAGGCTTTGACGCTCCACCGCAACCGTTGTTTTCCCCGCCCTGCACTCCGCCAGCTCTTAACGGCCATCGACCAAGCCCACCCGTCGGCAGTTGGGCGTGCGCCGGACTCGGCTCGGATGGAGAGGGAAGGCCAGGGAGACTGCGCGGCGGAGAGCACGGCCCACGTCGTGCCCTTACGCCGTAGGTTTCGACAAGCAGCGAGAGGCCCACACGCCGGGCTTGAAATCCTCAGGCGATACGCTCCCGCTGGGGGGCATGAAGATCAACTCCTCGACGCGGCGGCATTTCCTCAAGACGGCGGCGACGGCGGTCACGGCGTTTCAGATCTTGCCGCGTCACGTGCTCGGTGGGCCGCGGTTCGTGCCGCCGAGCGAGAAAATCGCGCTCGCGGTGGTCGGCGTGGGTGGGCGCGGGACGCAGAATCTCCGGTCACTGCTCGCGCAGGCTGACGCCCAGGTCGTCGCGATCGCGGACCCGGCGGAGACGTTCAGTCTCGAGAAATATTATTATAAAGGAGTCGGCGGTCGGTTGCCGGCGCTCAAGATCGTCGATGATCACCACGGCAAGACGACGCCGGGCTATCGGTGTGCGGGCTATGAGGACTTCCGCGTGATGTTCGAAAAGGAAAAGGGCATCGATGCGGTCCTGTGTGCGACGCCGGATCATCTGCATGCGTATGTGACGATCCGGGCGATGCGGGCAGGGAAGCACGTGTATTGTGAGAAGCCGCTCACGCATAATATTTGGGAGGCGCGGGAGGTCGCGCGGATCGCGAAGGAGACGGGCGTGGCGACCCAGCTCGGCAATCAGGGGCACTCGACGGTGGGCATCCGCGAGACCGTCGAGCATCTCCACGCCGGCACGATCGGCGAGGTGCGGCAGATTTATTCGTGGGTCGGCACGAAACGATGGAATCCGACCTTGTTGTCGAAGCCGGCGGAGGCGCAGGCAATGCCGACGGGGATGAACTGGGATTTGTGGATCGGGCCGCGCGAGCTGCGGGATTTTCACGCGGCGTATCATCCGGTGTCGTGGCGGGATTTCTGGACGTTCGGGACGTCGTCGATGGGTGATTTCGCGTGTCACGATATGGATGCCGCGACGTGGGCCTATGATCTCGCTGCGCCGACGCGCATCGAGGCTCATGCGATCGGGCCGAGCGATGCGGAGATCGCGCCCCACGGTGCGGTGATTTACTTTGATTTTCCGGCGCGCGGCGCGTGGCCGGCGCAACGGCTCACGTGGCTTGATGGGGGCGCGAAGCCGCCGCCACACGAAGCGCTCGGAAAGTTTCCGGTGCCCTCGCGTGGCACGATGTTCATGGGCGAAAAAGGCGTGATCCAGTGCGACGGTGCGGGCGGTCCGCCCCGGGTGTTTCCCGAGAGTCTGCGCGCGAGTATCCAGAAACCGGTGCCGACGATTGCCCGTTCCAACGGGCACCATCGCGACTGGCTTGATGCGATCAAGGGCGGGAAACCGGCGAGCAGCAATTTTGGCTACGGCGCGCGGCTCACCGAAATCGGGTTGCTCGGCGTGCTCGCGCTGCGCATCGGCAAACCGATTGAGTGGGACGGCGCGAACTTGAAAGTCGCCGGGCGGCCCGAGGTTGAGCCGATGATTCGCGGCACATATCGCCCGGAGTGGGCGCTGGGCACGTGACGGCGGTCGGGCAGCGCGCGCGGGCGGGCGTCACATTCCCCACAACTTCGCGATCGGCACGGCCAGAAAACGCGGGTCGTCGAGCGTGAGGGTATGGGCCCCGGCGTGGAGCAACAGGCCGCCGGCAAAATCGTGGCCACATTGCGCGGCGAGTCGGCGCAGCCCCGCGATGTCGGCGAGCGAGGGCGTGGCGGTGGCCTTGATTTCAACGCCCCAGGTGCGGCGGCCACGGGTGATCACCAGGTCGATCTCGACCTGGTCTTTGTCGCGGTAGTGCCAGAAACGCAGCTCGGGATCAGTCCAGCCGGCTTGGCTGCTAAGTTGTTGCAGCACGAATGTTTCGAGCAGGTGGCCAAAACGATCGCGGCGATCATGCCAGTCTTCTGCGGTGAGTTCGGCGAGCGTGGCGGCCAAACCGCTGTCGAGGAAATGCACCTTCGGCGTCTTGATGAGCCGCTTTGATTCGTGACGGTGCCACGGCTGTAGTCGACGCACGAGGTAGAGGCGCTCGCATGCGGCGAGATGGTTTTCGACCGTGTCGCGGCGCAAATCGAGTTCGTTGCTGAGCGTGGAAATGTTCAGCAACTCGCCGGTGCGCAGGGCGAGTAGCGAAAGCAGTCGCGAGAGGTCGCGCGGGTCTTTGATGCGGGCCACGTCGTGGACGTCGCGCTCCAGCAGCGCGCGTACATAGTCGCGGTGCCAGTTGCGGGCGCGGGCCGGTGAGCGCGTGAGTGGCTCGGGAAACCCACCCGCGACGACGCGGGCCGCGAGGGTCAGCGGGTCGGCTGGCTGAGGCAAAGCCGCGAACGCGGGTTTGAGTTTGCCACCGAGCCACGCCGCAAGGAATCCGCCGGGTTTGCGCGCCTGCTCGGCGGCCGTGAGCGGTTGCAATTCGAGGATGGCCATCCGGCCCGCCAAGGAGTCGCCGAGCTTGGGCAGCAGCAGGAGGTTGGCGGAGCCGGTGAGGAGAAATCGGCCGGGGCGCCGATCCCGGTCCACGGAGAGCTTGAGCGCGCGCAGCAACTCGGGGACGCGCTGGATCTCGTCGAGGATCACGCGGTCGGGCAATGCGGCGAGAAAGCCGTTGGGGTCCGACTGGGCTTGGGCGAGCGCATCGGCATCGTCGAAGCTGACGTAGCCGTAGCGAGGGGCGAGGGCGCGGGCGAGCGTGGTCTTGCCGCACTGGCGCGGGCCGAGCAGGCACACCACCGGGGTATCGGCGAGGGCGGCGCGCAGGGAGGCTTCCAAGGCGCGAGGCAAAGGCGTGGCGTCCATTTGCCGGTTACGTGAGCGTCCAATTGCCTGTTAGGCAAGCGTCCAATTGCCTGTTGTAAGAGCGTCTGATTGCCGGTTGAGCGATGGGCCTCGGGCTGAAATCGGCGACGGCAGGCACAACCGTGAAAACTACTTCTTCGGGCCCTGGCCGCCGCTATTCACGAATTCTTCGCGGGAGAGGAAACCGTCTTTGTTGGTATCGAAGGTTGGGAAGCGTTTGGGCGCTTCGGCGGGGTCGGGTTGGCCTTCGAGGAATTCTTCGAGGCTCAGCCGGCCGTCGTGATTCTTGTCACGGCGGTCGAACATCGCGTGGCGGTCTTGGTTTGCTGTGGTGGGAGTTCCAGGGGTAGCGGCGGCGGTTGACGCGGGGGATTTGGCCGGGGCGCCTAATGCGGGGGTTTTGATTTGGGGTTTGGCTTCGGGGTGGGTGGCGAGCAGCGCGCGGAGTGCGGTGACGACGGCAGGGCGCACGGCGGCGACGTTCTTCGTTTCGCCGGGGTCGTCGCGGTAATCGTAGAGCTCGAACTCGGCCGTGGCGGGATCGCCGCCCGGGGCTTTCCATTCGACGAGGCGGTAGCGCTCGGTGCGGATGGCGCGGCCGAGGCGTTGGCCGCGGGGATAGACGTGGATCGTGTGGTCGCGGTGCGCGGCGGCGGGGTTGGTGAACAAGGCGGCGAAGCTCCGGCCGTCGAGACCCTGCGGTGCGGGCAGGCCGGCGAGAGCGGCGAGGGTGGGATAAACGTCGACGGTTTCCACGAGCGCGGAGGTGGCGGCGGCTTTTTGGCCGGGGATGGCGACAAGGAGGGGAATGCGCGTCGCCTCCTCGTAGTTGGTATGCTTACACCACATGCCGTGGTCGCCGAGGTGCCAGCCGTGATCGCCCCACAGGACGACGATGGTGTTTTTCGCGAGACCGGTTTCGTCGAGGGCGGCCATGACCTTGCCGAGCTGGGCGTCCATGTAACTCGTCGCGGCATAGTAGCCGTGGATGAGGCGGCGCGTGAGAGGGTCGTCGAGCGGGTTGTTGCCGGAAGGGATGCCGTCGTAGGCGCGGAGCTCGCCGCCGAATTGCGGCGCGTAGTCGGGAGCGCCGTCCGGGGCAGTCAGGCGCGCGGGCTGCGGGAGTTTGGCGGGATCGTGGAGATCCCAGTATTTTTTCGGCGCGACGAAGGGGAGGTGGGGCTTCAGGAAACCGACGCCGATGAAGAACGGTTCGCGCGAGGCGGCCGCGGCTTTGAGGCGCGCGACGGCTTCGGCGGCGATCTGGCCGTCGGCGTAGAAATCGTCGGCGACGGCGGCGGATTCGACGGCGGCGCCGTTGGTTTTCTTGGCGGCTTTAGCTGCGGATTTCTTCTTCGGCGCGGCGGCGGTGGGTGCTTCGCTGGCGGCGAGGGCGTATTGCGGGGCCTTCGGGCGGAAATGCGGGACGGTCCACGAAGCGACATCTTCGAAGTTGCCGTGGCCGACGTGGAATATCTTGCCCATCGCTTCCGTGCGGTAACCGGCGGCGCGGAAATACTGTGGGAGCGTGACGGCGTCGGGGTGGGCGACGCGGAAGTTGGTCGGGAGATCGTAGATCCCGAGTGTCTGCGGTCGAAGGCTCGCGAGGAGGGCGTTGCGGGAAGGCGAGCAGACGGCCTGGTTGCAATACGCGCGGTCGAGGCGCAGGGCTCGCGAGGCGAGACGGTCGATGTGAGGGGTTTTCGAATACGGATCGCCGTAGCAGCCGAGGACGGGTTTGAGGTCGTCGACGCAGATGAGGAGGACGTTGGGGCGGGCGGCCGGGGCAGCCGCGAAGAGTGCGGCCGGCGCGGCGAACAGGGCGAAGAGGAAGAGGCGGGCGGTGTTCATTGGGTGTCTTCGAAATATTTTTGACGATTCATGCTGGCTGTCACGGACCGAAAGACTGGGCGGCAGCGACGAAGGGCAGGTCGTGTCGGTCCGGCCAGGCGGACACCGGGACGGTCATGGGTGCAACGAGGATACCGAACGGAGCTTCGAAAGGACTCCGATGCAGTCGTGCGGAGTGATCGCGCCGGCGAATTCCGGGCGGTCCAACACCTCGGGATATTCGCTCAGGATGGCGGCGGTGTAGCCGAGGCGAAGCGGATCGCGAAAGAACGCCTCGACGAGGGCAGCGGCCGCGCCCCGGCGGGAAAGCAGACCCGCGACGAGTACGCTCGTATCGAGCACCCCTGCGTTCATGCCCGGGCGCGCCGAGTCGCTTTGATCACGGCGGTGATTTTGGGCGGAGGCACTTTGTCCAGTCCGGTCGCCGCCGCCCGGGCGCGAATGTGGTCGAGCGAGACGATGGCCATGCTGTCGATGGCGAGCTTTTCAAGTTCACGGCCAAGCCCGCGCACGGTTTCGTCTGCCGCGGCGCGATCGGCGGTTTCGCGGAGGAAACGGGACATGGGAATACCGCGTTTCCGGGCCGCGAGGCGAATCTTGCGGGCCGTTCCGGCGGGAGGGTGAAACGAGAGTGTGGGCATGCGGCGGTTGATTTCTTTAGGTTGGCGCCGTCACGTGTCCCCCGGTGCGCTCACGTTGTGGGCGGTCTCAGACTCGCGCTCCCCGTTTCAAGTGCCGAGCCCAACAAATGAAACGTGGTAGCATAACTTACGAATTACATGACCGCCAAATCGCAACCCGAACGGCGAGTGGAGCGCCCAGATCGCGCCGATAAATTGCACCAGAGCTGGTGTTACCCAATTTACGGGTAATCGAACTCAGTGAAACCGCCGATTGGGACTCGCCTGAAAACCCCTCCCGGATCCGATCTCCCCGCAAAATCCGGCTTCCTATCCGTAACGCGTCGAGGTCGAGTGCCTCTCCCCGGCCGGCATTTAATCGCCCTCTCGAATTCCTGGATCGCGGGTCCCTATTTTCGCCTAACCTGCGGCGCCCGAAGTATCCGTCGGGCAGACTTTAAGCCGGCCACTTTCTGATTATCGCATTTCCCTGTGGGTATCACGGGGAGTGTTGGCGTCGTAACGGGTGAAAGAACCCGCTGAGCGAACGCTGGTGGCCGGCGCCGGGTCTCGCGTGGGCGGGAGGGAGTGGAGAGGCTCCGAGTCCCTTTCACTGCGTCGCGACTGCGGGTCAAAACTTCGCCTATCGACGGTAGCGCCGGCCGGGTTGCGCGATGGAGACAGGGGGGGCGCGGCCATTTTTCAGGCGCCCGGGGCAGATTCACGCAGGGAGACCGAATCCGCGATTGTGAATCAGGCCGCAGCTGTTTTTTTCATTAGATGACTCTGACCACCCTCAGTTTGACCGTGGTGCTGTTTGGCGTGTTGCTCGCCCTGCACCGGTTTTTGCTTCGACCTGTATTTGTGGCGGTATTTTTTGGGGTAGGACCTTTGCTGCTGATCGTCAACGCGGGGCGGCTAGATCTGCAGATGCTCACGTGGGTGAAGGTGTTTACGCTCGCGGTATCGGTCACCCTGATCACGTGGTTGCCGCGCACGACCGGCAGGTTGCAGCGGCGGTTGGCGACGTGTGCGTGGGCGATTTTGGGCTTAAACATCTTGGAGGCCACGGTGGCGGATGCGGTGCACGGACGCTGGATGAACACGGCGGTCGGCGCCGTGTTGATCGCGACGCTAGCGGGGCCGGGGGCGGTGACGGTGACGCAGTTTCAGGGGCGTCCTGCAGTGCGGTATGATCTGCCGTGGCGTTGGATTGTCGCTTACACACTCTGGAACTTCACTGTGGTGGCGGGCAACTATCCGCTCCGATGGCTGGATCACTGTGCTGTCTTGGGTGCGCCGCTGGCGGCGACCTTGGTGCTCGGCGACCGGCGCTATTGGTTGGAAGCACGGGCTTTCACGTTGGGGATATTTGCGGTGGCCGTGGTCTTCGTGATTGATGTGCTCGGGTGGCCTTGGATTCCCGATTCTCCCTCGCCCGCGATGGCGTATCCGTGGCTGAGCGGGGCGGCGGTCGTCAGCGGCGGTTGGGCGGTCGTTGGCAGGATCGCTGAACGCCGAGGCGGGCGAGGGCGTGTTCAGGTGGGATGAAGAGCAGCCGAGCCGGCGGAGTCAAAGCCCGGTCGGGCGCCGGTGCATCCGGCGTGGGGTGATCGCTCCCGCCCCCGACTGGCGCTCAGGAAATCCCGCACCTGCTGGCGTCTAATGCCGCACGTCAACTGAGGAATTTAGGTTCACGTGGGGTGAGGGATCGTTCGACCACCTCCCCTCCCTTCCTTCGTTAATGCGTGTCAACGGTGCGAGTGGTCTAGGCCTACGTCACCGGGATTGCGCGGCCTTGGGTGATTTCCCGGACCTCAGCCCATCCGCACTTCGCTACGCTAGGACATGAGTGAATCCGCCGGCTTTAGTCGGCTCGGCGTTCCTGTAGACCCTTATCGTTACGTTCCCGTGAGTGACCGATTTCGGCCACGAATCCCGTACTTTGTAGGGGTTCATGTAAACATCTCTCAGATCCGATCTCCCTGAAAATCCAGTTTCCTATGAGCAATTTCCTATATCAGTAAGATCGCTCTAATCAGAACTACTCGACAGCTACCAAGATTTATTGCCAAAATCTGCACTTAGGAGGCGCTCGCTATGGTTAGGACGGCACATTCAAGGATCAACTTGAAGAAAGATTTGATATAAGGAGTTCACGAAAACATTGAGCAGGGGACTTCCACCCCAGGATTTTTCTGGGACGCTCGTTGAGCATTTCCTGATAAGCGCTGAGTTGCTGATAAGATACGAGCGACAGATCCGTGCCTTTGGGCAGGTAGTGGCGGATGCGACCGTTCTGGCTTTCGCAGGTGCCGCGCTCCCAAGGGCTGTGCGGGTGGCAGAAGAAGACCTGCAGGTTGAGATCGGCGGCGAGGAGCTTGTGTTGGGCCATCTCCTTGCCCTGGTCGTAGGTGAGGGATTTGAGCAGAGCCGCTGGGATGTCATCCAGTTTACGCGTGAAGGCCGCGCGCACAGTGGTGGCGTCTTTTTCCGGGAGATGGCAGAGGAAGGTGAAGCGAGAGGTGCGCTCAACCAGCACGCCGACGGCGGACTTGTTCCCCGCACCGAGGATCAGGTCACCCTCGTAGTGGCCGGGAATCAGGCGAGTTTCCACTTCCGGTGGACGCTGATCGATCAGCACAATGTCCTGCAATTTGCCTTGAGTGGCGGCGACACCCCGCCGGCGGGGCTTGCGCCGACGGTGGTGACGGCGCAGACAGGCCGCCAACTCCCGTTGCAGTTCGCCCCGGGCGACGATGTAAACGTAGCGGTAAATCGATTCGTGGGAGGTGTGCATCAAGGGCAGATCACGGTGATCACGTTTGAGGCTGCCAGCGATCTCCTCTGGCGACCAGCCACGATGCAAGCGCTCGTGAACTTCGGCCCGCAGCGGCGGGTGCTCGTCGATGGCGCAGTCACCCCGTCGCGCCGCCCCACGCCGGCCCTGCGCCGCACGATGCGCCTCGGTGGCACGGTAACTCCTCGGCCCGCCGTTAAGCGCCAACTCCCGACTGATCGTTCCGGCAGAACGGGCCAACCGAATTGCGATGATCGCCTGGGTGTCACCGGCGCGCAACGCCGCTTCCAACTCGATACGTTCTTCCAAGTTCAAATGGGCATTGGCCATCGCAGCCCTTTGCGCGCGCGCCGCGGCGGGGGCAAGCTCAGGAACGGTCGGATGACCGCCAAGCCGGTCCTCCGACCGTTCCTGAGCTTCGGGGCGAGGCTCGCCAAGGCTAATACTACAAGAAGGAATAGCGTCATTATACATGGTGCTTTGGTTCAGATGAGATCTTCGAACTCATCCTTGAGCGCGCCGACTTTGAGGGATGAGATGCTTTTTTCAAATTCATCACTTGAATATTGAATATTTATATTTCTCAATTGACTAGCAACGATTTATAAATTTAACTAAATTGTTACACCGGAGTTTAAAGCCTTAGATAGCAAGGCTAAGCCTCCCTCTCCGCCAAGAAAACCATCGATCTCCGTTTAATTACATGCAGAGAATCTCGATTATGAATAATGAACGAATCGGCATAAGCCCTGTTTTTCTAAATAATGAATTTTTCCAGAAATTTACTGATAGTGAAAAAGAAGAGTTATTAGATAAATGCAGGGCAGTAAGTTTTTCTCCTGGACAGGTAGTCTTGCGGGAGGGGGCCAATAATTCCAGTTTATTTTATCTAGATGCGGGAATCTTAAGCGTTACTAAAAAAGGTACAGACGATCTTCAGGGGGTAGAAATCACCACCTTGAATGCTGGAGCCTTCTTTGGGGAGATGTCAGTTCTTGGAGGGGTTCCTGTATCGGCTACTATCAAGGCGTATAATGCTGTGAGATTATTCATCATAAACCTTGATCATATTGATAATGAAAAAGTACTGCAGGCAGTCAAATTAGCTCTTGGTAGTATCTTGGTCGATCGTCTCGAAAGCACTAATCAAGATGTGCAAATTAGAAATGAGCGAGAGTTGAAACTGCTGGAAATTCAAAATTCTGCAGCCCGCTTTTTAGTTGCCAATTTTATTGTATTATCCGTCTACATTATCTCTTTACCAATGGCCAATTGGTTCGCTAAAGTCTTACCTACAGATAGTCTTGTTTCACTCTTTTTCATTGTGACGTTTGCGATGGTGACCTTATTTTTTCTCCGTGGAGAGAAGGGGCGCTTTACGGAGTATGGAATTAGTAAAATTCATGCTATGAGCCAAGTTAAGACTGGTGTATTCTGGAGCATTCCACCTATCGTAATCTACATTGCCTTTAAGATGTTTTATCTAAGTGGCTCACATTCAAGCGAAAAAATATTTGATCTCTCTGCTGTTGTGGCACCCAATAGAAACAGATTAATGATCGTGGTGGGCCTAAGTGCGATGTATTTTATTTTCAGCTTCGCCCAGGAAACTGTAAGGTGCGTAGTGCAAAAAGCGACGGAGATTTATCAGCGTAGGTCGTCGAAGCATGCACCCATAATAGCATTATTTGTTTCTAATCTTGTTTTTGCTGCCACCCATTCGCATTTAGGCCCCACTTTCCCGATGATTGCATTTATTGCAGGAATTTATTGGGGAACTTTATATATCATCCGTGGCTCTTATCTTAGTTGTGCCGTATGTCATGGGCTAATGGGATCGGTCATCATCTTTGTTGTTGGAGTGCCATATTAGTAAATCCATTGCCATGGTTGGAGGTGGTGCTGTAGGTATTACAACGGCCATTCGATTAAAAATATTTAGGCTATTCCGTTAATTCCCGTTCCGGTTCAGGTTTTCGGTCCATGCGGTGCAGGCCTCGTGGCTGGCGAACTTGAAGGCGCCCTTCGGTTGCCCGTGGCCCCGCACCAACTGGACGGCGGTGGGTTGCAGACGGGCGAAGCGCTGCCACGGAGTCTTCTGCAACGTCCCACGGGTTTTGATGGCTTGCTTTTCCACGGGCTCAAACGCTCGCGAGCGGCCTGAGGGGTTAAGTGCGGCCCCCGACCGAAAGGGACGCGGGCGCTGCACGCACCGTTGATGGGGAACGACGTGATTGACCCGCGGTTCATCCGGCGAATCAGGACGTGAGGCTCGCGCTACTTTGCTGGGTCGAAGTATTTTTTCACGATCCACTCGGGCTGCCACTGATCAGTTTTGCGGGCTTGGCCGGTGAGATCGATTTTGGGCGGTGGGTTGCTGCCGGTGTTCAGGGCGAGGGTGTCGCCGACTGTGGTCTGCCATGTCTGCATGGCGGCGGAGAGGCGGGCGATGTCGGGCGCGCGGGCGGGGTCGTCGTAGACGCTGGTGGTTTCGTTGGGATCGTTTTGCAGATCGAAGAGCTGGCTGTAACCGAGTTTTGGATAACGGATAAGTTTCCAGCGTTCGTCGCGCACGGCGCGTTGGACTTGGATGTAGGGGAGGAAGACGGTGTCGCGGAGACTTTGTTTGGCGCCGGTCCAGAGGGGGCGGACGCTTTCGCCGAAGACGCCGGCGGGTGGAGTGATGCCGGTGAGTTCGCAGAGGGTGGGGAAAATATCGAAGAGGTAGGTGAAGGCTTGGACGGATTTGCCTTCGGGAATGCCGGGGCCGCCGATGATGAAGGGTGTGCGCATCGAGTGTTCGAATACGCTCTGTTTGCCGAGGAGGCCGTGGCTGCCGAGGGCGAGGCCGTTGTCGGCGGCGTAGACGATGATCGTGTTGTCGGCGAGGCCGCGGGCTTTGAGCGTGGCGAGGAGGCGGCCGATCTGGGCGTCGAGGTGCTCGACCATTGCGTAGTATTCGGCGAGCTGGTCGCGGATCATCGCCTCGGTGCGCGGCCAGGCGCCGAGGTTTTCGTCGCGGCCGCCGCTCATGGCGCCGTTGTCGAAGGGGAGCTGCGGGAGGAAATTTTTCGGGAGCGGCGGGCGGGAGGCGTAGTTGGCGGGGAAGCCGGGCGGCGGCTGGCGCGGGTCGTGCGGGGCGGTGAAGGCGATGTAGCAGAAAAATGGTTTCGCGTCGGGTTGGGGTGATTGTTTCTCGAGGAACTTGATCGCGGCGTCGGCAAACAGCTCGGTGGAGAAACCGGCGCCCATGCGGGGCCCGACCATCTTGCCGTCGGGGCCGCGGTCGTGGAGTGGGACTTTGGTGTGATCGGACATGCCGCCGAACATCACACTCTCGCCGTGCTGAAAGGCGCGGAGCCAGGAGGGCTGGCCGTTGTGCCATTTGCCGGTGCCGAAGGTGGTGTAGCCGTTTTCGCCGAGGAGCTCGCCCATGAGTTTCTCGCCGGCGAGCGTCTGGGTGTTCATGGCGAACCACGTTTTGCCGGTGTGCAGCATGGCGCGGCTGGGCACGCAGACGGCGCCGCTGTTGCCGCCGAAGACGTAGTTATTGCGGAAGCTGACGCCGGCGCGGGCGAGACCGTCGATGACGGGAGTCTTGATGTGAGCGTTGCCGTGGGCGGCGATGGTGTCGGCGCGCTGGTCGTCGGCGAAGAGGAAGAGGATGTTGGGCTTCGACGGGCTCACCGCAGATGTTCGGCCCTGCTTCGTCGAGGCTCCGGAGGGTGTCGTCGCCGCGGGCGCGACGGCAGCGAGCGTGGCGGTGTGGAGCGAAAGCGCGGCGACGGCGAGGCCAAGGATGGAGTTGAGGAAGGATTTCACGGGAAAAGGAAGACGCTGAAGCACGACTTCTCGCAAGCCCGGGTTGGGTCGCACGCGTCGATGGCGGCGGGTGGCGCGTGCCGCTCGACCCACGGCGGGCGCTCGCGAGTGAAGACGAAGTGGGGCGCAGTTTGCGGCGCCGATGATCGCGCTCGAACAAAATATTCTACTGCGCGCCGTCGAGGCTGGTCACTGTGCGCGGATTCTCGGCTCTTCGCGGCGCACGGTGAACCAGAGGACGATGGCGGCGAGCGGGTGTAGCACGGCCAGCGCGACGAAAATCCGCCCCGAGCCAAGCGTATCCATTAAGTGGCCGACATAGAGGTTGAAGAGCATCGCCCCGCTCGCGCCGAAGGCGCCAGCGATACCCCAGACGCTCCCGACATTGGCCGCCGGAAAAGTGTCGGCCACCACGACCCCGAGGTTGAACAGCCACGTCAGGCACACCGCACCGACCACGCTGAAGATGGCGAGGGTCGCAAAGGGGTGCGGGAAAAGCGGCGTGAGTGCGCAAAGGGGCGCGAACACCGCGGCGCCAGCGAGCGTGAGCTTGCGCGCGTGCAACGGCTCTGATCCGCGGCGCACGAGCTTGTCCGAGAACATCGAACTGCCCACGCCGCCGAGATCGGCGGCCAGAAATGGGATCCAGCCGAACAGGCCGATCTGCGCGAGCGTCAGCCCCGATCGCTCCTGCAGATAGCCGGGCAACCAGAAAAGGCAGAAATACCACACGGGATCGCTGATGAACCGGCTCAGCAGAATGCCCCACAGGCTGCGCGTGCGCCAAAGTTGCGGCCAGGTGAACGCCACGCGGGGATCGGCGCTGGCACCCATGGCCGCCGCTGCGGGTTCGCCGACTGCGGGCGGATCGCGATACACGAGCCACCACACGCCGGCGAGCGCGAGCCCGACCACGCCCGGCACAAGGAACGCCGCGTGCCAGCCGTGCTTCACTGCCAGCCATGCGACAACGGGGGCCGCGATGATCGCGCCGACCGTGCTGCCGGCGGCGCAGATGCTGTTGGCCGTGGCGCGTAGCGCGGGCGGAAACCAAATGGTCACGACTCGCAACTGCGCGGGAAAACTCGTGGGTTCCGCCACGCCGAGCAGCCCGCGGAAGAAGGCGAGCTGGCCGAATGTTTTCGCGAAGGCGCCGCCCAAGCAGGCGCTCGACCACACCACCATACCGTAAAACATGATACGCCCGGAACCGAACCGATCCACTAGCCAGCCAGCCCCAGCGTAGCAGCTCGCATAGCAGAACACGAAGACGTTGATGAGCGACGCATACCCGCGATCGTCGAGGCCGAACTCGGCCTTCAAAGTCGGTTTCAACACCGACACGATTTGGCGGTCCACATAGTTGAGGACCATGGCGGCAAAGACCACGCCGAGAATCACCCAGCGCCGGCGTTCCGGACTCAACCATGGCGTGGCGGCGGGTTTCATGCGGTTGCTGCGCGTGCGCTCGTCTCGAGCGAGGGCAACTGGGCGCCCTGCTGCAACAGACGCTCGCGGATGGCGGCGAAGGGAACCTGGGCCGGATTAACGCCGCGCTGCGCCGCCTCCGCGGCAGTGACGCCGCCCGCTTGACCGATGGCCATCGCGATCGGACTGACCCGAAACGCTGCCGCCGCCTCGTGGGTGGCGCTGATGCAGCGGCCGACGACTAATAGATTCTCCGGTCGCTCCACCATGAGACTGCGGAGAGGGATCTGGTAACGCGCGGAAGGCTGCAGGCGGGTTGTGGCGGTGGTTTCGGAGGAGGGGGCGTGGATGTCGATCGGGTATCCACCGAGTGCGATCGCGTCGTCGAAGGCCCGCGAGGTCATGATGTCGTCGGCCGTGATCTGGTAGAGGCCGGCGACGTGGCGGGTTTCCCGCACGCCGACCTTCGCGGCGGTGTCCATCCGCACCGCCGCAGCGAAGCCGGGAGCGTGTTGGCGCAGAAAGTGGAAAATCTGCGAACACTGCCGGCGGCCGATCATCTCGGCGCGGCTGAGTTGGAACGGATCGGTGGCGTTGAGGCCAACGATCCGCGACGTGTTGACGATGACCACGCCCGACACCGGTGTCTCGAAGAAGAGCACCTGATCGCGGGGCACGTCGATCTCGCCGCGCTCGCGGGCCGCTTTCCAGGCACCGAGGAATCCGGCCAGACTGAGACGCGGGGACGACGCGAGCCGCCGGAGCCCCTCGGCCTGGCCCACCGGCGACCAGAGAAAATCCTCGGGATGGCGGCGGGCGTAGTCGCGCACGGCAGCCGTGTCCACGTTGGCCAGTTTCAGATTCATCGTCATGGGCTGGGCCAGACCATCGGCGGTGCGGCCGTAGGTGAAGGCGACGCCGGCGCGCGCGGCGAGATCGGCGTCGCCAGTCGCATCGATGAAGATCTTGGCGCGGAGCGGCGTGAGTCCGGCCTTGTTGCAAATGACGGCGGCCGCGAGGCGATGGTCGGCCAGCTCGGTCGCGGCCAGTTGGGTGTGGAAGAGAATTTCCCCGCCGTCCTCGGTCAGCATCGTTTCCAACTCGATCTTCAGCTCCTCGCTGTCGAAGGGCGTGACCGTGCTGCAATAGGTCGTTGTGTCAGGGATGTGGCCGAGGCTGGCGCCGCGCGCCTGGAGGCGGCCGATCAATTCGTCGGGGATGCCGCGGACGACCTGTTCGCCACTGGGATTGTGGAAACTCATCATGGGGCCGACGCCCATCGCGGTGAGCGAGCCGCCCAGAAAGCCGTGTTCCTCGACGAGCAACACGCGCGCGCCGGTGCGGGCGGCCGCGATCGCCGCGATGCTGCCTGACACGCCCCCGCCAAGGACGAGCACATCGTAGACGCCGGCGGGTGAAGGGATCAGCGGCGTGCTCATGGGTTGGCGTGCGGCGCGGAGCGCGAGCCGAGCAGGGGCGAGACTTTTTCGGCGATCAGCTTGGCGAGAATCGCGTTGCCCGCCGGTGTGGGATGCACGCCGTCGGCGCTGAGCCAGGCCGGCTCGCTGGCGAGCTGCTGAGCGAGGTCGACGACCGGTAGGTCCAGCTCAGTGCCGAGGCGCCGCACCGCGGCCCGGTAGCCGTCCAGGATTTTCGACAACCCTCCCGCCTCGTCGAACACGGCCTGCACGTGCCGCTGGAAATAAGGTTCGGGATTGATCGGCGGCACGGTGCAGAGCACGACGCGGGCCTGGATGGCGGCGCACCGCGTGATCATCTGCCGAAGGTTTGCGACGTAGTGATCGACCGGCACGTGGATCTTCGGGGCGTCAACCCGGCTATCGTTGGTGCCGAAAAAAATGACGACTACGCGCGGCTTCAGATCCAGCACCTCGCGTTGCATCCGCTTCAAGCCGGCGGTTGTGGTATTGCCGCCGACGCCTGCGTTGATGGTCGCCACGCCGAGCCGTTTGCCCAGTTCGTCCGGATAGCCGCGCTTCGTGATGCTGTCCCCGAAGCAGACCACCTTCGCCGGTGATTTGCTGGCCGGCGCCGGCGGTGACATCGCCGGGAACCGGTTGTTTTCGCCGTCGTCGCGCAGCACCTTGCCCCGTGTGGTGATGACGCAGTCGTGGGCCGTCTTGCCTAGTACGAGGGGCATGGCGGTTTCGTTGCGCAGCTCGATGCCGCGTGCTCCAGTCGAATCTTCGCGGGTGATGGTGGGATCGCGAAAGCGCTGGACGTCCGCCCAAAACGAGTCGCCGAAGACGATCGGCCGCGCCTGGGAGGGCTCGCCCGCGGGATCGGGTTTGATCACGATCCGGTGGCCCGTGCCGTTGATCTCGGCCAGCCGCGCGGGCGGAAAATTGCCGGAGGTGCCGAGCAGTGTGAGATCAATGCGGCAATCGCGGCCATTCTTGTCATGCAGTGACAGCAGCGGCGCATACAACGCGTCGCCGGCGCAGCGTTCGATGACGCCGCCGGAGGGAATCGAATAACCTTTTTCGCTGCAACCGATCGCGGTGCTGCCAGTCACGCGCACGGCGCCGCGGGCCGCCACCAAGTCGAAGCCGGAGCGCATGTTTTTCACCGTGCAGTTGACCACCGTGATATTCTCGGTGCGCCGCCCGCCCACCTGACTGCCGTTGGGGTAGGCGCGGACGCCGTCCTCGCTCAGGGCGACCATCAGGCCCGGCACGATGCGGCCCGGCGGATAGTCGCTCTGGAAACTCACACTGTGCGCCGGCCCCGAAGTCTCCTTGAGCATATCGTCAGTCGAGCGCATCTCGCCCTCGACGTAGCAGTCCTGGATCAGCGTGTTTACTGCCCCCTGCATCACGATACCGTGGCCGAAGGTGCGGGCGATGACCGTGGTGCCGAGGATGCGGTTGTCGCGGCCGGTGATGAGGAGGCAGGACTGTTTGTTGAGGGGCACGAGGGCATGGCCGCCCTTCCCGAGCAGGTTGCCGTAGCCGTAGGGCGCGGAGCCGTGCGTTCGGAGCGTCACGTTTTTGAGCGTGTTCCCGTCGCCGATGACGTGCAGCATGCGCAATCCGCCCTTGTGGGGTGGGGTGTCGCCGAGATCGTTGACGGTCAGGCCGGTGATCGCCGTGCGCTGGCCGGAGACCAAGATCTTATCGAGGGCGCCCCGCGCCGCCTGGTGGAGCCGCGTGTCGATTTCGATGGTGACGTCGGTCAGGTCGTAGCTGCTGTCGTTGCCCGTGAAGTGCAGGAGGCTGTTGACGCTGTATTGTCCAGCAACTTTGCCCGGCGCCTCGGGATGTTTAATTTCCGCTGAGCGGAGCATCGTGGCGTCGTTCAGCAGGTAGACGCCCGGCTTCATTTTTATCCGCGCGTGGCTGCGAGCGGCGTTTTCGCCGAGGGCGGCCAGGCTGTCGATGACGACAGTCGCGGGCTCGGCGGCGAGGGCAGGGGCGACGGGCAGTGCGAAGCCGAGGAGGAGGCGGAGGAGGGAGAGAGTCTTCATGAAGCTGAGGACGCGGGACTAGAACACGCCCTTGACACCACAGGTCCACGTGGTGCCCCAGACTTGGTAGGCACTCCACATCGGCGGACTTCCGGCGCGGGTCTGCATGGTGATGTAGGCAGCGTTGGTGAGGTTGCGGGCGCTGGCAAACAGGCTGTAGCGCGGGGTGAGGCGGAAACCTCCGCTGGCGTCGAGGCTCGTGCGGTGCCGCACGTAGTTGTTGCCGGCCTCGTTGGTGGGCACGTTGTCGCTCCACTTGCCGTTGAGGGACGCGTTGAAACGTCCTCCGGAGTAGGACAGCCCGGAGCTGGCCGTATGAGGGGACATGCTGGGCCGCCGGATTTCGGCGTAGTTGCGCGTGTAGCTGGCGCGGACCGAGAGGCCCTTGAGGGGGCCGGGTAAAAAGGACAGGCTCTGGCTGTACTCCAGTTCCATCCCGCGGATCTGGACCCGGCCGGGGACGTTGGTCGTCGAGACAAAGGTATACCGCGCCAGATCCGACTCGGTGTAGCCAAATTCCTCGGCCGTAAGGTCGAGCGACTGCAGCAGATCCTTGACGCTGTTCTGGTAGAAATTGATCCCCAGAAGTCCGACGGGCTCGAAGTAGTAGGCGAGGCGGGCGGAATAGTTGTCAGAGGTTTCCGGTCGCAGGCTCACGTTGGGGACCGTGGCCCGGAGGGTCTGATCGTTGACGAGCCAGACTCCGGCAATTTGGGAAATCTCGGGGCGCCGTACCGTGCTGCTATAGCCCAAATGAAAACTCAGGTTGGGATGGAGTGCATATTTGAAAGAGGCACTTGGGAAGAGATTGTCATAGCCACCCGTGCGGTGGATGCGGGGCTTGGTGAAAAATTGGTAGGCGATGCCTGGGATGGTGGTCGCGCGCGAGGTGGCTGGGAATCCCGCCGCCCGCACCTCGGCGTTGGTGAGGGGATCGAATTCGAGTGAGTCAGTGCCAGTCTGCTCCCACCGCAGCCCCGCGCGGAAGGTCACCTTGCCGAGCGTCGCCGTCCCCATCGCAAACGCCGCATCGACCTGCTCCTCGTAGTGTCGCGTATTCGCCACGTTGGCGTTAAAATAGTTGTTCACTGGCAGGAACAGCTGGAAATAGTCTGGCCGACTGAGGTAGGCTTGGCCGATTCGGCGCATGTCCGGCATGAAGAGCGGTTGCCCGGAGGCCGTGACCACCCCGCCACCCAACATCCCAAGATCGATGCCGAGCGGGGAAGTGAAACCGGCCCAGCCTCCGACCGGTCCGCCGCCCGGGCCGACGTAGTTGTACCGGATCGAGCCGAGCAGATTCTTGAGGTCAAAGGTCTCGTGCTTCGACTTCACTCCCGTTTTCCAAGTAACCGGTAAGAAGCGGTTTGTTTTCAGAGTGGCGGTGATTTCACCGCTATAAATCTGGGCGCGCAGGCTGCGACCGTCGTTGATATTGGCCTCCGGACTCGTGAAGTTGGCCCCATTGGCGAGGTCCCGGCCCCCCACCTGCGTGATCTTCCAGTCGGCGCTGGTTTCCGAGGAGCGCTCGGCCCGGAAGGTCACGTTGCTGGCCGTCGGACTCACCATGTTGCGAATGGTCCCCCGTTGATTCAGGGGGTCGTACCAGCCGCGGGAGACCGACTCCACGAACCTCCCCTCGATCAGTAAGTCGCCGAGCTTGTATTCGAACTTGGGCAGGTAGCTAAAAGTCTGGCCGGCCTTGGAATTCCTCGATGGCGCCACGGCGACAGTCCCTGCACTCGACGACGTGAAACTCACGAGGGGTTCGGTGCCGACGATGGCGGTGCGCGCGCCTGCGGTGAAATCCACCACCTGCTGGGCCATCCACAAGTTGGACCAGTTGTAGATCAGGCCGAGCGACAAGACGAGTTGCGGCGTTGCCTTGAAGTCGGTGGTGAGGGTGGTGGTAAACCGCTCGTTGAACCGGGGCGAATGGGTCATCCCGATGGCCGTGATCACGACGGGGCGCGGGTCGGCGGTCGTCGGACCGCGGTTGTAAGTCAGCGAGGTGGCGAGGACCTCTTGGTAGAGGTTGGACTCGCTGATGTTCAGAATTACGCCGAGGCGCTTTTGCAGGAAGCTGTCGGAGTATTCGAAAATGCCACCGGGCCGGAGCTTGCGGCTCTGCATTTCCTCGCCCGGCCCCGAGGACTTACGCAGATTGAGCTCCTCGGAATGGGCGGCGACATTGGCCTGCACCGTGACCCGTCGGCCCGCGCGTTCGAAGGCCCGCTTGGTCTTCAAGTTGATGGTGCCGGCGGGCGCGTTGGCGTCGACATCGGCACTGACCGTCTTCGACACCTCGATGGTGTCCATGCTGCTCAGCGAAACCTGTTCAAACGTGAAGACCCGGGCGTCGGAGCCGCCCCCGGTGCTGCTCGGGTCCGCGCTGGCGAGGGAAACGCCATCCAGGGTAACCGCCGTGTACTCGGACCCGAGTCCGCGGAGGCTGACGTTGCGGATTTCGCCGAAGCTCATCTCCACCTCGACGCCGGGCAGGTGCTTGAGAAACTCGCCCACGTTGCCCTCGGAGTTGTCCCCAAACACGTCGGAGGCGACGGTGTTGGTGATGTTCATCGAGCGGCGCTGATCCATGATCGCCTTGGCGTTCCCCTCGCGTTCGCTCGAGACGACGAACGCGCCGAGCTTGACCGGCTCGCCGGCCGCCGCCTCGGCCTGCAGGGAACTGATTAGGTCGAAGTCTCGCGTGACCGTCGCCCCGGCGGTGACGTCCACGATCGCGGTCGCCGTTCGATATCCCGTGTAGGTCACAACTAGCTTAGCCTGACCCGGGGCCACCGGCGAAATCCGGAAATCCCCTTCGTTGCCCGAGGTGACCGCCTGGCCGGTTGCCACGACGCGAATTTCGGCGTTGCGCAGGTATTGGCCCGTGGCGGGATTGAAGATGCGACCCGCAATCACGCCGCTGCCGACGGACTGGGCCGTCAGCGCAACCGCGCTCAACAGGCAGGCGACGGTGATCAAGAAGCAGGCGATACGCGGGCGGGGGGCGGTTCGTGCGGGGGGCATGGGACTTGGTTGGCGGCGGCGGTTCGTGCGGGGTGATCGAGGCTTGGTCCTTGCTGAACGGGTCGTTGACGGGGTTCGGCGGCGGGACGCGATGAACCGTGGGAGTGGAGTGGGCGGGACGATCGAAGACCACTGTGCAGGGTTGCGTGGTTTCCTCAAAAACTTACATGATTTTGTCATGCTCGTTTCCGCGCCCACTGCGATCGTTCCCCGCGCATCCCTGGCGGAGTGGGCGAGCCTGCACGCGCATCTCGTCTGGGTTTACGATGGTGCGGTGTCGCCCCAAGGGAGAAGCGGGCGCGTGTCGGCGTTCGATCTCACGGCGTGGCTGATCCGCGAGGGGCGCGTGGTGGTCAAGCTCGGCGAACGGACGTGGCGAGCCGGGCCCAACGAGTGGTTGTTTCCCCCGCCGGGCGAACGCTGGCAGGATTTTTCCGCTGATGCCCGTATTCTCTCCGTGCGTTTCCGCGCGAAATGGCCGACCGGCGAAGATCTGCTGCCGGCCAATGTTGGAGTGAAGATTCCGGCTGCGTGCTGTCCGGAATTGTTGCGGACCGCGACCTCGCTCGCGTGCTTCGTGCGGCAGCAGTTTCCGCGCGCGGAAACCGACTTGATGCAGGCGCCGGCCACGCTCGCGGACTACCTGCGGCTGCAGACCTTGTTCTCGGGCTGGTTGGAGGCCGTGATGGGGGCGCTGACCGATGAAGGTTTGGTGCCTGCCCACATGGGAAAGATTGATGCCCGGTTGCGCGCGGCGATTCGCCGACTGGACTGCCAACCCCTGGCCATGTCGTTTAACGAATCCACGCTCGCCCGCGCGGTCGGCTTGAGTGTGAGCCAGTTGAACCGGCTCTTTCTCAGGCAATTCGGGCTGAGTTCACGAGGCTACTTCGATCGTCGGCGTTATCAGCATGCGCTCACGGTGCTCGAGGAATCGACGCGCGTGGTGAAGGAGATCGCCAGCGATCTGGGCTTTTCCTCGCTGCCGCATTTTTCCGCCTGGTTCCGGCGCAAACACGGCGTGTCACCGCGGGAGTTCCGAACCGGTCGGAGTGGACTCTAAATCATCTCATCGATGGGTGCCGGCGGGACCGCGTTCGCATGTGCGCGGGAGAGGGGAGTTTCACGATGGGGGTTTCTGGGCGTTTTTCTCCGCGTTCTTTTTCGCGGCGGGCGGCTCGGGCTTGGCGCGCCGAGCAGCGATGGTGTCGGCGCGCTGGTCGTCCGCGAAGAGGAAGAGGATGTTGGACTTGGCGGACTACTTCGCCTTCTTTTTCGGCGCGGCGGCGGAGTTCACGGGATAGCGCTTCACTTCGACATCGTTTTGCTGCGGCGCACCGGGCGTGCTGCGACCGGCGGTGATGAGTGTTTCCAACAAGGTTTTCATCTCGGCGACTTTTTCGGGCTGAGCGGCGGCGAGGTTTTTGGATTCACCGAGGTCGTCCGCGAGGTTGTAGAGTTGCACGGGCTGCGCCTGGTCGCCGCCTTTGCCCCAACCGCCGGAGCCCGGTGCGGGAATGTATTTCCAAGAACCGCTGCGGACCGCCGGCGTCCCTTGGATGGACGCGCTGACGGCGTTTTCGCGCACGGGGCGGTTGTCGCCTTTGAGCAACGGCAAGAGACTCACGCTGTCTTCGCCGGCGTTGGCCGGGAGCCTGGTGCCGAGCGCGGCGGCGAAGGTGGCCATGAGATCGGACTGCTGCACGAGTTGGTCGCACACGCTGCCGGATTTCACCTGCCCGGGCCAGCGGACGATGAACGGCACGCGATGGCCGCCCTCCCACGCATCGGCCTTGTAGCCGCGCAAGGGTCCGCTGGGGAAATGGCCCATCGCTTCGAGACCGGCGACGTCGATGTAAGGCGCACAGCCGTTGTCGGACGTGAAGATCACGAGCGTGTTGGCCGCCGCGCCGCTCTTCTCCAGTGCCGCGAGGACGCGACCCACGACGGCGTCCGTCTCCATCACGAAATCCGCGTAGAGATTGAGGCGGCTCTTATCTTTCCATTCCGCGTTTACCGCGAGCGGCGTGTGCGGCGAAGTGAGCGGAAGATAGAGCAAAAAGGGCTCGGGCCGCGTGGCGGCATCAGTGATGAAGGCGGAGGCGCGGTCGCCCAACGCGGGCAAAATGGGTTCGAGCTTCCAGTCCTTGAGGGCGGGACCGGGCACGCTGGCTTGATTTTTTACGAGGCCGCTGGCGGGGAGAAACTCGGAGGGGATGCCGAGCGTGCGGTCATTTTCGATGAAACAAAACGGCGGCCAGTTGGGAATGTCGGTGCCGAAGTAGGTGTCGAAGCCGCGCGTGGTCGGCCCGCCCGCGATCGGTTTGGCAAACACTTCGCGCCACGCGGCGAGATGTGCGGGGCTCGCGGTGACGGAAGCGATGCTCGGCGTGGCCTCGTCGTTTTTGCCCGCTGGGCGGGGAACTTGGAAGAGCTTGCGCTGTTCGGGGGCGATGGGCCAATCCCAGCCGAGATGCCACTTGCCGATCGCCGCGGTGCGGTAGCCGTGCTGTTTTACAAGGGTGCCGATCGTCATCCGATCCGGCGCGATCAACGGCTCGCCAAACACGCCGACAATCCCGCTCTGCAATTTCGTGCGCCAGTGATAGCGCCCGGTGAGCAGCGTGTAGCGGGTCGGCGAGCACACCCCGGACGAAGAATGTCCGTCGGTGAAGCGCATGCCTTGCGCCGCGAGCCGGTCGATGTGCGGCGTGGGAATCTTCCCGCGCTGAGGGTTGTAGCACTGGACATCGCCGTAACCGAGGTCGTCGGCGAGGATGACGAGGATGTTGGGCTTGGCGGAGTTCGGCGCGGCGGCAGCGGCGGCTGATGCTGAGAGAGAGAGAAGGAGGGAAAGAGCGAGGGGGAGAAGGGAGCGGAAGAGCGGCGTGGGGAGACGGTTCATGGGTTGGCGGGGGCTTTGTTTTTCAGGAGATCGATGGGGACGTCGTTGGATTGGCGAGGGCCGGGGGTGCTGCGGCCGTCGGCGACGTAACGTTCGAGCAGCGCGCGGAGGCGCGCGACGACGGCGGTATTTTCGACGTGGACGTTTTTTGTTTCGGCGGGATCGGCGGCGAGGTTGTAGAGCTGGATCTCGGGGAGGCCAGCTTTCCGCGCGGCGGCATCGAGCGGTGCGGCCCAACCGCCGGAGCCGGGGCATAACTCGAGTTTCCAGGGACCTTGGCGGAGGGAGAACATCCCTTGGATCGAGTGGTGGACGACGGCTTCGTGGAGCGGAGCGCGGTCGGTGCCGAGGAGTGCGGGGAAAATGCTCACGCTGTCTTCGCCGGCGTTAGCGGGGAGCTTCGTGCCGAGGAGATCGGCGCAGGTGGCGAGGAGATCGACGTGGCAGATTGTCTGGGCGCTCGTGGAGGCGGCTTTTATTTTTCCCGGCCAGCGGA
>CANIJN010000072.1 GCA_947467625.1 Opitutia bacterium
CGGTCGCCGCGAATGAGAATGTGGGGATCGACGGGCGGGCCGGAGACGGTGATGGCCTGGGCGCGGTCGATGGGTGCGGCGGCTTCGAGGATGGTGAGTTGCTCGCGGACCTTGGCGGCGGCCTCGTTGTCTTTGCGGGCGACGATTTGGGCCTCGGTGATAAAGCGTAGCAGATCTTCGGAGACGGCCTCGCGGGGGAATTCGAGGGGTGACGTGGGGGCGTTGATGACGGTGGTGAGGGCGGGGAACTCGACAGTTTCCAGTGCCTCGGTGATGGCCCGACCGAAGGCATCGGCGACGTGGAGCATCGAGGTGAGGGGTTGCTCGGCGAGCGTGGCGAGGATGTACGGATCGTGGTGCGCGGCGTCGCGTTGGGCGGAGGTGAGGAGCGCGGCGGCGGCGGTGGCGAAATCGGCGCGCGGCAGGCGGAGAAATTCCGGCCAGAGACGGAAAAACGTTTCACCCCGGGCGTTGCTCTCGGCCATCAGGCGTGCCCAGGCGGGGGCGCCGCCCAGCACGAGCAGGCCGCGCGGCGTATCGAGCGGGATGAACCCCTCGACGGTGCGATGGTTCGATGATTCCTCGACGAGGTAGCGGAGATATTCGGGGGCGAGTTCGCGCGCGAGGCGGCGGGCTCGGGCGGTGCTGGCGTCGATTTGTTTTTCGTAGGCCACGAAGAGCGCGGCGCGGTCGGTGCGGTATTTCGCAATCGCCGCGGTGGCGGTGGGATGGGTGGACGGAGTGCCGACCTCGGGGAGATCGAGCGGATCGCTGCTGCTGGCGAAAATACCGTAGAGCGAGTAGTAGTCGGCGGTGGGGATGGCGTCGAATTTGTGGTCGTGGCAGCGCGCGCAGGCGAGCGTGAGGCCGAGCACGCCGCGGCCGAGGGTGTCGATGCGGTCGTCGAGGATGAGCTGCGGTGCCTCGAGGTTGCCCTCGAAACGGCGGCCGACGGTCAGGAATCCGAGCGCGCGCAGATCGGGTTTCTCCTCAGCGGGCAGGCGGTCGGCGGCGATCTGTTCGAGGACGAAACGGTTGAAAGGGCGGTCGCTGTTGAAGGAATCGATGACGTAGTCGCGGTAGGTGTGGGCGAACGGAATGCGGCGCTCGCCGTCGGTGGATTTTTCCGTGGTGTCGGAGTAGCGCGCGACGTCGAGCCAGTGGCGGCCCCAGCGTTGGCCGTATTCGGGGCGGGCGAGGAGTTGGTCGACGAGGGTGGCCAAGGCGGCGGAGCTCGGGGCGGCAGCGAACGACTCGACGCGATCGTAGGACGGCGGCAGGCCGAGTAGCGTGACGTAGGCGCGCCGCACGAGCGTGCGCGGATCGGCGGGAGGATGGGGTGTGAGCTTTTCGGCGGGGAGGCGGGCGCGGATGAAGCGGTCGATGGGGTGGTCGGAGGGAACGGGAGAAGGAGAGAGGGGGAGCGACGGAGAAGGAGAGAGCGAGAGAGGCGGAGAGGGGGAGACGGAGGATGGGAGGGCGGGATCGGCGATGGGTTGGAAGGACCAGTGCGTGCGGGCTTGCGCGAGCGTCATGGGGACGATCTTCGGAGCGGACGGGGCGGGGGCGGTGGTGCGGGGATCGGGTGCGCCGCGTTGGACCCACTCGGTGAAAATGGCGATTTCGGCTGCGCTGAGCGCTTCCTTCGGCGGCATCTGGAGGTCTTCGTTTTTGCGACCGATCGCTGCGACGAGTAGGCTTTTTTCGGAATCGCCGGGCACGATGACGGTGCCGGTGTCACCGCCGGCTTGCCAGCCGGGCTGGGAATCGAGGCGGAGGCCGCCCTTTTGTTTTTTTTCACTGTGGCACTCGTAGCAGCGCTCGACGAGGAGCGGGCGGACCTTGCTTTCGAAAAAAGCGAGGTCGGCAGCGTTCGGCGGAATTACGATCGCAGGCGCCGCGGGCGAGAGGCAAACGACGAAGGCGAACAGGGAGGAGACGATGAAGGGGCGAGTCATCGGGAGGGCCCCGGAGATAACACCGTGCGCGTGATGAGGGACAGGAAAATTCTGCGGGGTGTCGGCAGGCGATGGGCAAAACGGACGCGGCCACGGATCTGGCCCGTCGTGAATCTGCGGGTAGCCTGCGGTTTTTTTCAGCGGATTCAGCGCGCGGCAGATTAAGGAAACGGTTTTTGTGGGCTCGCTGGCGCTTGCTGCTACGGACGGGTAAAAACGGGGTTTACGGTGCCGGTGTCGCGACGGTGCCGAGGGCGCGCATGACGGCGCGGTTGTTTTCGTTGAAAAGGTGAATGCCGTCGGCGCCGGCGGCATACCAGCGGGCGGCGCGGGTTTGGTAGTGTTCGAGGGAGAGGCTGTCGCGCTGGGGCGCGGGCATTTTGCCGGCCTTGATGAGTTTATCTTCGGCGGCGGTGAGGTCGTGGCCGGAGACGATGCCTTCTTCGCCGAACAGCACGGCGCAGCCGGTGCCGGCTTCGCGGGCGAGTTGCACGAAAGGGGCGAGATCAAACTTGTAGCCGCCCAGCGTGCGCTGGCCGACAACGAGGTAGTCGAGCAGGCCCGCCTTGAGCCACGTGGCGATGTCGCAACCCAGGACGGCGTATTCGCGGTGGTCGATGCGGGCGGAGAGGCCGAGGCGGCGCCCGTGTTTCGCACCGGCGGCATCGAGGATCTTGCGGGTGTCGCGGAGGAACGTGGTCATGAACTCGGCACGAATCGGTCCCCAGCGAGGATCGGTGACGGGAAGAGGGCGCGGGTCGACGCCGTGTTTTTCCTGGAAGAGTTTAACGAGCGGTTCTTCGAAGCCGAAGAACGGGGGATGGCGGAGAAAATCGAGGTTGATGCCGTCGATGTCGCGGGTCGCGGCGTCGCGGAGGATGGCGAGTTTGAAGGCGCGGACCTCGGGGTAGGCGTAGGAAAGTTTGGTGCGGTCTTCGCCCTTGGGGCCGCGGACGCGGAACTCGGGATGCGCGCGCCAGAAATCGCTGTTGAATTGGCGGGAGAGCGAATCGTCTTTCGCGCTCGGGGCGTAGTCACCGTTCATGCGCATCGAGGCGTAGCAAAGAATGCGGTTGGTGCGGCAGGCTTGGGCGACGATGTCGAGGGTGTCGGTGCCATCAGTGGCGAGGCGCCGAAGGGTGTCGGCGGCGACTTGGTCACCGCGACGGCCGAAGTCGGTGACGCCGGTGCCGATGAGTTCGGACGTTTTCGAGGGAAAATTTACGCGGCTGCCGGAGGTGATGCACCATTCGAAGACGGCGACGGAAGTGTCCGCGTAGCTCGCGACCTGTTGACGAAGATCGTCGGCGTTTTTGTACCGGCCGCTGAAGAACGCGCTGAAGCCGTCGTCATTGACGATGACGAGTTTGGTGCCGTGGCGAGGTTGGGGGGCTTCGGAGGCCGGGAGAGGCAGTGAGGCGGAGGAGAGGAATGCGCCGAGAAGGAAGGTCGCGGCGAAGGCGGAAATTTTTTGCTTCATAGAGTTTTCGCGGAGAAGAGGTCGCCGGTGACGGGCGGCGTGAGAGTGCGGCGGGAAGCTGGATCATCCTCCGGGAAAGTCGATCAAGACGATCTCCGGCGAATGCGTCGCCACCGTACTGAAACGGTCGGCCGGTCAAGCCAGCTAACGGCTTGGCAGCGCCTCCAGAGCGAGAGCGTGGACCGTCACCGCACAGCGGATACTGCAGCCCCCGCGCAGCACGAGCGCATTACTCTTTCGCTTGGAAAGCTAACCGGACTGCGGCGGGAATCGGCTCGGCCTCCAGCCGACCGGTGGAGTCCTGGCGCACATGGACCGTCGTCATTTGCCCCCGAGCGACCTCCGTCCACCGGCCTGCACGGTCTTTCTCGAAAACGAATTCGAATCCCAGATTTGTTTGGCCGGTCTCCACGATCGACGCGGTGATTCGCACCACGTCATTGCAGCGCAAGGGACGCACGAAAACGCAGGAGGCCTCGCGTCGCGGCCAGCCGAGTCGCAGGCCGGCGGGCGTCGTGCTCATCATGGGCAAGCTCAACGCGCGAAACCACTCGTGTTCGCACACCTCCATCCAGCGATAGAAATTGGAAAAGTGCATGAGACCGGCGGCGTCGGTCTCATGGAATTCAACGCGGCGCGTGATCGAGAATGTTTGGCTGACCATCGAGCAGGGTGGGGATTTCGCGCTCGCTGTCAAAAGGCGGGGCAGCGTTGTGACAGGAGAACGTTGCCCGGGAGACAGCTCTGAAATCTTCCCTCGGGGGCATGACTCGCCCCGCGCGAGTGATGGCTAGGCAAGCGCTGACCGCGGCATACGGGTCCGCGGGCTCGCGCCGAATCCGAGGCGAGCGAGTCTGCCGCGGCTCTGAGGTCGGAATGATGAAAGGTGCGTGGCTGGCGATCGCACAGTAAGACGCTGACGATCTGCAGGTGCCCAGCGAATGCTGGAGCCTGATCCCCACCGGCGAAACGTCTCAGCACACCAAGGACTGAAAATCCGAAAAATCTGCCCGGAGGCCGTTTTTCACCCCTTTGCAAATCACACTGACCGCATCGTGCGAATGGAGTGACTCGAGGTGCGAACAGGCCGCTTGGAAGTCGAAGATGCGCTCATCGGCCGCGAGTTCGCGGTGCAGGAGCCGGGCGGCATCCTCGACGAATTTGATGTAGGTACCGTTGAGTTCGGCGAAAGCCTGCTCGTCTTCGCGCTTCACCATGACTTGCGTCTCGGTTTTGAGCGCGTTGGCGCAGTGCCGCTGCAAGTCTTCGATCGTGAGGGTGCGTTTAGCCGCGCAGAACAGGAGCCGAATTCTGCCCCTGTCAAATTAGATGCGAGTATCGGTTAAATGCATCCACTCGGCACACCTGCTCGTTGATTACCGCGACCGGAATCATTTTGGGTCCGGTTTCTCTCAAATCAAAAATCAACTATCGTTCCCATGAAGCTTCGTTCATTGTTTGCCACCCTCGCCCTCAGCATCGGTCTGGTCTCTGCGGTATCCGCCAAGACCGTCGTAGAAATCGCCATCGGCTCGCCCGATCACACCACGCTCGTCGCCGCCGTGAAGGCTGCGGGGCTCGTTGAAACGTTGAGCGGCAAGGGACCTTTCACTATTTTTGCTCCGACCAACGCCGCATTCGCCAAGCTACCCGCCGGCACCGTGGAATCGCTTTTGCTGCCAGAAAACAAAGCCAAGCTCGTTGCGATTCTCACCTATCACGTCGTTCCAGCCAAGGTCATGGCCGCAGATGTGAAGACCGGAGAAGCGCCGACGGTTAACGGTAAAGCGCTGAAGCTGAAGGCCAACGCGTCTGGCGTGATGGTCAACAATGCCAAGGTTGTCGCCGCGGATTTGGTTGGCTCCAATGGAGTCGTCCACGTCGTCGATACCGTGATTCTTCCCTAATCGAACGTTGCGTTGATCCAGTCGCTCCTTTCCAGCGATTAACCCGGGATGGTGCGGTGATTCTTCGGTGTAGCCGAAGGATCACTTTGCCGTCCCGGCTCTATTTTTGTGGAGGGCGTCTGTGTTCAGATCCCTTTCCAAGTGCGCCTCGAGCCCGCCGCCAAGCCCTTCGCCGTCGACGCGTTCTGCGTGCTCCTCGCCCGCAAGTCTCTCGATGCTCACTGAGTGGTCTCCTCCGTCGGATTCACAGCTCGTGCTGACCCCGACCGAGGCGCAGCGAGCTGAACAAACCGAGCGCCCGGACGGACCGTTCGTCGGCCGCCAGCGATGGAATCAGTTGCTGTTTGCGCACTGGGAAATCGATCCGGCGACTGTGCAGGCCAGCCTGCCGCGTGGGCTCTACGTCGATACCTTTGCTGGAGCGGCTTACCTTGGGATCGTGCCCTTTGCGATGGAGCGCGTTCGCCCCGCGTGGCTTCCGGCCCTCCCGTGGGTGTCGTGGTTTCTCGAACTCAATGTGCGCACTTACGTCCATGATTCTAAGGGAAGGCCGGGGGTTTGGTTTTACTCGTTGGATTGCAACCGGGCGCTCGCCGTCGCGATCGCGCGCCGCTTTTTCCATTTGCCCTACTTCCGAGCGCGGATGGCGGCGTCCCTTTTCGAAGGAGAAATCCGCTACGAGTCTCAGCGCCGCGACGAACACGCCAGTGCCAGTCGCTACGGGTGGACCCCCGGGGCAAAGTCCGCACCTGCCGCTCCGGGCGCGCTCGAGTTCTTCCTCGTCGAGCGGTATCGGCTGTTCGCGGCCGACGCAGCGGGCCGACTCTATTCAGGACGCGTTCATCATGCACCGTATCGCGTGAATAAACCGAGCCTTGCAGAATTTTCGGTCGAGCCAGCGCGGCAGGCGGGATTCCATTTGGAGGGCGGGCCGTCGTCGGTGCTGGCCGCGCTGCCCGTCGATGTATCCATCTTTCCACTTGTGCCCGCCTTTTGATATTTCTCATGAACACACCTCTCAACGATTCACCTGTCTGGCTCATTACTGGCTGTTCGAGCGGGCTTGGTCGCGCGCTGGCTGCGCGCGTGCTGGCCCGGGGCCATCGCCTCATCGCCACCGCGCGTCAGCCGGAAACGCTCGACGAACTGGTCGCCGCCGATCCGAGCCGGTGTCGGGCGCTCGCGCTCGACGTCGCGGACGCGTCGCAAGTCGCACCCGTCGTTGCGCAGGCGGCGGAAATTTTTGGCCGGCTGGACGTGGTGGTGAACAACGCTGGCTACGGCTTGGTCGGCGCCGTCGAGGAATACGACGAAGCCCAGATCACGCGCAATTTTGAGACGAATTTTTTTGGCGCGCTGCGGGTGATTCGCGCCGCCCTGCCGATCTTGCGCGCCCAGCGTCGCGGGCATTTTGTGAACATCAGTGCGGCGGCCGTCATCGCCAACTATGCCGGCTTTTCGATCTACGGTGCAACCAAGTGGGCGCTCGAAGGGCTCTCGGAGTCGCTCGCCGCGGAAGTCCGCCCCTTGGGTTTGAAGGTGACGATTGTGCAACCCGGCCCCTTCCGCACAGAGTTTATTTCACGGTCACTCGAACGCGCGAGTGCGGCGATTCCCGACTACGAGGCGTCGAGCGGAAAGTTCCGGCGCTTCCTCGAAACGATGAACGGCCGGCAACCCGGCGATCCCGCCAAGGCCGCCGACGCGATCATCGCCGCCGTGGAATCGGATAATCCACCGCTGCGCCTCGTGCTCGGCAAATATGCGATCGACAAAACCCGCCGGAAACTCGGGTCGGCGGCGCGAGAACTTGACGCGGCGAGCGCGGCGGGCGCGGCGACAGATTTCACGACGGAAGGGCCGGCGGAGGCGCCGCGATGAGCGCGGCGAAATCGGTGCGTTCGCTCGTGCTCGTGCTCGGAGATCAGCTCGACGCGGAGTCGTCGGCGCTCGATGGGTTTGATCCGCACCGGGACGTGATCTGGATGGCGGAGGTGGCCGAGGAGTCGGAGCACGTCTGGACGAGCAAGCCGCGGATCGCGGTTTTTTTGGCGGCGATGCGGCACTTCCGCGACGCGCAGAAAAAACTGCAGCGACGGGTCAGCTACACTGAAATCGATGCGCCCGGAAATACTCAGACCCTCGCGGGTGAACTGGCACGGGCCGTGGCGGAGCTGTCGCCGGAGCGATTGATCATGACGGAAGCCGGCGAGTGGCGGGTCCAAGAGGCGATCGCGGCGGTGGCGAAGAGTGAGAAGGTGCCGCTGGAGGTGAGGAACGACCGGCATTTTTTCCAGACCCGGGCCGATTTCGCGGCGCATGCCGAAGGGCGGAAAATGCTGCGCATGGAATTTTTCTATCGTGAGGTGCGACGGAAACACGGCGTGTTGCTCGACAAAAAAGGCGAGCCGGAGGGAGGGCAGTGGAATTTTGATCACGACAACCGCGGAAGTTTCTCCAAAGGCGGACCCCAGGCGGAAAAGCTGCGCGCGCCAATCATGACCCCGCCTGATGCGATTACGCGGGCGGTGTTGGCGCTCGTGGAAAAGCGGTTCGCGAGCCATCCCGGGGAGCTCGAGGCGTTCGCGTGGCCGGTGACGCCGGAGGAGGCGCGGGGAGCGCTGCGCGATTTTATCGACCATCGGTTGTCGAGCTTTGGGAAATTTGAGGATGCGATGTGGATGGATGAGCCGTGGCTGTTTCATTCGCGGATTTCGGCGGCGATGAATCTGAAGCTGCTGAATCCGCGGGAAGTGGTGGCGGCGGCGGAGCAGGCTTATCGGGAAGGGAAGGTGCCCCTCGCCAGCGCGGAGGGTTTTATCCGCCAGATCCTCGGATGGCGGGAGTATGTCCGGGGGATTTATTGGCACCACATGCCGCGCTACCTCGGCCTCAACGCGCTGGGCGCAAAGGAGAAACTCCCCGAGTTTTATTGGACGGGAAAATGTGAAATGAACTGCCTGCGCCAGAGCATTGGGCAAACGCTGGCGCACGGCTACGCCCATCATATTCAGCGGCTGATGGTGACCGGTCTTTATGGGCTCCTCCTCGGAGTGGACCCGCAGAACGTTCACGAATGGTACCTCGCGGTCTACGTCGATGCGGTCGAGTGGGTCGAGCTGCCGAACACGCTCGGGATGTCGCAGTATGGCGACGGTGGGATCATGGCTTCGAAACCGTATGCGGCGACGGGGAAATATATCGACCGGATGAGTAATTACTGTGCGGGGTGTCGGTTTGATCCGGCGAAGTCGGTCGGCGAAGAGGCCTGCCCGTTTACGACGCTCTATTGGGATTTCCTGATTCGGCATGAAGCGCTGCTCGCCAAGAATCAGCGGATGGCGTTGCAGGTAAAAAATATTGCGCGACTCAAGCCGACGGAGCGCACGGCGATTCAAGCGCGCGCCCAGGAAATCAGGGGCAATGGCGGAGCCCCCGCGGCGGCGGGTGGACTTTTGGCGCTTGAGCGGTGAGGAATTCAACGATGCCGAAGATGCGCAAAAAATCGGAGCTACCGACGAAGCCCTGCGTGGTGTGTGGGCGGCCCTTTACGTGGCGGAAAAAATGGGAGAAAGTGTGGGACGAGGTGAAGTTTTGCTCGGATGCGTGCCGGATGCGGAAACAGGGAGGAGCCCGTGGGTGAGGCCCGCTCAGGCGCGTGGGATTGGCTCGGGCGCGGCGCGGTTAACGCGCGGGCGGCTGTTGGGGCCACCCAGGGCGCAGGATGGCGACGTGCTCGGATCTGCGCGCCACGAAAGGCTGATGCTTTATGAATGAAACGATCGCAGTCGTCGGCGCAGGTATATCCGGACTTTTGGTCGCGCGTGCGCTGCAGGCGCGCGGTGGCAAGGTGGTGGTGCTTGAAAAGAGCCGTGGCCTCGGTGGGCGCTTGGCGACGAAGCGGGTGGGGGAGGCGGTGTTCGACACGGGTGCGCAGTACTTCACGGCGAAGTCGGAGCGTTTTGCGGCGCTGGTGGCCGAGTGGGGGACGACCGGCGTGGTGGCCCCGTGGCCCGGCGCGTCGGCGCACCGCTGGATGGCCCGGCCGAGTATGAATGCGCTGGGTAAATATTTAGCGGGTGGGCTCGAAGTGCGGCGGGAGGCAAAAGTCTTGAAGGTGCAGCGCGTACCTGACGGATGGGAGCTCACGATTGAAAATCAGCCGCCGGCGCGGGCAGAACGCTTGGTCCTGACGGCACCCTTACCGCAATCGTTGGCCTTGCTCGAGGCAGGTGGGGTGGAGCTGCCGAGTGGGTTGTTAAAAGAATTGGCGGCGCTGACGTATCATCCGTGCTTGGCGTTGCTGCTGACGCTCGGGGGTGCGAGTGCGGTGCCGGTCGAGGGCGTGGCGCTAACGAACGGACGGGTGCGGTGGATCGCCGACAATACCAAAAAAGGAATTTCACCGGGGGTGGCGGGAGCCGTAACGGTGCATTTGAGTCCGTCGTTTGCGGCGGAGCATTTCGCGAAGACGGAGACGGAGCTGGCGGCGCTGGTGCTACCAGACATCGCGGAGTGGTTGGGTGCGCCCGTGGTCAACGTGGCGATGCAGCGCTGGAAGTTCAGCGAGCCCGTGGCGTCGTTCGCGAAAGGGTGTGTGTGGCTGCCCGAGCTGGGCCTAGGTGTGGCGGGTGACAGTCTGGGTGGTCCGCGCGTGGAAGGCGCGGCGCTCTCAGGATTGGAATTGGCGGATCGCATGGCGGTGGGCGCGAACGCATGAACGGCGCGGCGGCAGGCGCATCTACCGAAAAAATCGACCGAGGTGCCCAGCAGGCCGTGGAGTGTTTCATGCTCGGCGCGATTGAGGAAAACCGTACCGAGGTCGTAGGGGAAATGGACGTACGCCCCTTCGAGACCTGCAAACCATCCGACCAGCCTGTGGGCTCCACGAGCGGATTTGCCTCCCGAAAAGTGGGTGAGAAATCGGGATCGAAGCTGATGACGTCTCCTCCTTTCCACGTTCGCTTGATTTCGAAATGCGCCTCCGGGCGCGGCGACGCAGGAGGCAGGATCGTGCGGCGAGCTAACGGCTGACGATGCTTGTAGCCCGCCTCGTGAGAGGCGGGACCGACTGACACGCCAGGGGCCGACCGTCCCCGCTCTCACGAGCAGGGCTACACGGGAAACACTCGTTGCGGATAAACTGCGGGCCGCCTTCAGCGTAGTTGCTGGGGATCAAGGATGACATGTTTGATTATTTTCCGGCCGGAAGTGTAAGTTACATGGATACGGCCGTCGTCCGCCTGAATCACCGCCGGGTAAGCGTAGCCGCTCACGACGGGCGCGGTCTCGAGCGTGAGCACGTGTTGCCACTTCAGCCCGTCGGCGGACACCGCGACATCGAGTGGAAACCGGTCTCCCTTCGCCTCGGCGGCGCGGTGCGCGGAGTGGTTGTAAACGATCAGGTGGCGGCCGTCTGCGAGGGTGACTGCATCAGTGCCGGAATTCGGGTTCGGCAGCTCGGTCGCGGTGAGCGGGCCCCACGTTTTCCCGCCGTCCCGCGACCACGTCTGCGCGACGACGCCCTGTTGGGTGCGGGCGAGCGCCTGGAGCGTACCCTCGCCGTGCATTAAAATGCTCGGCTGAATCGCGTCGAGCCCCGGTCCTTTCGCCACCGGCCCGATCTTCGACCACGTCGCACCGGCATCGCCCGACAGTTCAAAATGTACGAGCCAGCCATCGCGGTTGCCCTCGGTACTCGACGCGGAGAGCCAAGCGCCATCGCGCAGAACGACGGGTTTATTTTTCACGGGGCCGAGAATCCCGTCGGGCAACCGGCGCGGCGCCCCCCAGGTTTTCCCGTCGTCGGCCGACGCGATGACCATGCCCCACCATTGGCTCGGCGAGGGGCCGACCTTGTAGAACAGATGGAGCGAGCCCTGCGCAGGCTGAAACAAAACGGGATTCCACGTCGGCAGTCGCGGACCGGAGGGCTGCACGCCGTGCGCGACTTCGACGGCGGGTTGCCACGCGCCGCCCTCATGGCGTGCGAACCAGATGCCGACATCGGGATGGCGCTCCTTCGTCCCGCCGAACCACGCTGCCGCGAGCCGCCCGGGCGCTAGCTCAACGATGGTCGAGGCATGGCACTCTGGATACGGGGCTCCGGGATTGATCACGGTGGCACTGAGCACGGCACCAGCAGGGTTTGCGGCGAGCGCGGCGCCGGCGGAGAAACCGAGTGCGACGACCAGGGCAGAGAGGTAAATTCTCATGAGTTCATGGTGTGTGGACTAAGGAGCGACGGCCACCAGCACGCGTCGATAACGCGTGAGCGGCGGCGAACCGCGATCGGTCACGGCGAGAATGATATGCATGGTGCCAAAGCGGAGCACGCGGCTGGCGGGTGCGGCCGGCGCGGTGAACCACGCGGCGGGTTTGTCCGCATCCTCGATCTTCAGCGGCTGGCCGGTGCGGGCGCTGGACATCGCGAGCGTGCCCGCCTCGCCGTAATAAAACCACGCATAGGCAAGCGCGTGTCCGTCGGGATCGGTAGTGCCCGCGGCGCTGAGGTTAACGCGCGCGCCAGGCTTGGCGGTGAGGTTGGCGGCGTGACCGAGGGTGACGACCGGCGGGTGATTCGCCTCGGCGTAGGGCTTGATCGTCCAATCCATGCGCGCGGCGAAATCATTCTGAAATGCGGCGCGCCAGCGCCAGATGGTCGCGTGGTTGCTTTGGTGCCAGCGGCCCTCGCTGCCGAGCACTTCATCGGCGGCGTCGCTCCAGAATGGACGCGTCTCTGGCTCTTGAAACCACTTCTGCAGGCGCGGCGTGTAGAGCTCATAACGTCCGCCCCAGCCGCCCCAGGCGGGGCGCTCGGGATCGCTGAGGCCGTTATCGATGAGGTTAAGGAAACTCGGGGTGTCGCCCTCCATCAGAAACGTGGTCCTCGGATACTGAGCACCGAGCGGACCTTTGCGGCGGATATGTTGGTCGAGCCACGGATTGTCCACGATCGCAAAATCGGCGCCGGTGAAGCGGCCGTGAAATGTGTCGCCACTGATTCCGCTCCACGTCGCGTGATGGTAGGCGCCGCCGGCAGGGAGGCCCGGGCTGGCAATATAGAAAAGCGCGGGAAACGTCTTCCGGAGCCACGGCCCGCTGTCGTCCTGATCGGAGATGGTGTAAACGCGGAGCTGCGCGACGAAACGCGCGAGCGCCTCGGGGGAACGCGTGGCGCGGACTTTCCAGAGCGCCTGCGCGAGGACGTTGGGCCCGCCCCACACGGGCACCCACAGCGGGCGGGGGTCGTCGCGATCGGCGGCGCGGATGAGCAAGGCGGAGCCGGGCGAGTCCATGCCCTCGCCCACCGCTCGCATGCCGTAATCGCGCCGACCTTCGCTGATGACGGAGTGAAGCTGCGCGGCGGTAGGGAAACCGCGCTCGTGTTTTTCGAGATTATCGCGGACCTGCCCGTAGGCTGCGACGATTTGGCGGATGCGCTCGGGCGCGACCTTGTTCTGCTGGTGGATCGACGTGGTGGCGACGAGCCCCTCGACGTCCCATTGGTTGGCGTAGACGAGGAAGCGCACCAGCGACATCGCATCGTCGGGTTCGTTCTCGATGTCGGTGAGGACGAACACGCGGGGTTTTTCGGCGGCCGAACAACGAGCTCCCAGGCAAAAGAGGGCAGCTGAAAACAGGATCTTGGCGCAGCGGAAATTCATGGGATGGGGACGGAAGTCGGCGCGGCCGGTGCGGTGGTGCGCATCATCCGTGCAGCGAAGTCGCGGAGAAAATCCTCGCGCCAGCGGTTCACGCTTTTCGCCCCGGGATGGACGCCTTCGGCTGCTGCGGGATCGGGATCGTCGATCCACCAGTGCGGGTGCGTGGCGGACGGACGGCGGGTGCGTGCGAGCGGCGGCGGCACAGCGGTGAACTTTCCGGACTGCCCGTCGAGTGCAGGGAAATCGCTGCGGAGCGCGTAGGGCCAGACCTTCGCGTCGCGCGGCGCGAAGCGGAAGCGCAGCACGCGGCCGTCGTTGACGACGGGCGCCGCGATGCGGTGGTCGAACAGCACGCTCGCCGTGTGGGTGCGCGTCATGCCGGCCGGCAGCGGCAACACAAACTCGACGACGCCAAATACCTCCGCCTGATCCGCCTCGGTCGTCAAGCGGTCGAAAATTGTTTTTCGCCCGTCCCAGACGCGCACGAATTTCCCGCCCCATCCCGGCTGCGTGGGATCGGCGGGCGTGCCGTGCAACAGCCAGCCGACCGAAGGCGTGTCGCCCATCTTAATGGTGCCGCGCAGGTGCGTGGCGAAGTAGTCACCGAGCGCGCCGCGTCCTGCGAGATGCGTGGCGACGAAGGCCGTGTTACCCCACTCGCCCGCCTGATTGCCGCCGGTGAACCAGCCGCGGTAGGTGGCGTTGGCCTCGATGATCCAGAGCTCCGGATGGTGACGCTCGATGTAATCGTAAGCGTTGACGCTCCACATTTTGTTGGGTCCGCCGATAAAATACACGCGGAGCTTGGGCCGGATGTCCGGCGCGTCGTGCAACGCCTGCGCGAGATCCTCGATGCCGCCCCACACGAGCACATGGAGCGGTCGCGGATCGGCGCGCCGCGCACAGCGCACGATCCAGTCGGAGCCTGCCGTCGCCACGCCGATCCCCGTCGGCCCGGGACTGTCGAGCGCGCCCTCTTTCGTCATCGCGCGCAACGCCTCGGGCGCGGGGTAGCGGACCGAGTGGGTCTTCAGGTGGGCATAGTCGCGCTCATAGTGGGAGATGACCTGAAGGATGTGCTCCTTGCGACCTGGGCCGTAAGGCGATGACACCAACCCCTCGAGGTCGAACGCATCCGCGTAGACGAGCAGGTGCACCATCGACTGGAAATCATCCGGGTCGGTCCCGCCGATGTCGGTCGAGACGAGCACGCGATGGCGCAAGGCAGAGGAAGGTTGTTCGGCCCTGAGCGCGGGGTGCGCCGCGAGGAAGAGCCACGCGCTCGCGAGGGACAGGAGTGCGGAGACAAGGCCAAAACTACGAGGGGTCGAGGTCAACGGCCCGAGCGTGAGTGAACCCAATGACGGCGACAATCTTCGTGTCATGGTAATGCGCCGGTGACGGGACGGAGGTCGCTCGTATCCGCGATGCGGATTCTATTCGCCCACCCGCTCAGGCCCGCGCCGCGACCATAACGTCGGCCATCGCGGTCCCAGAGGATTGTGCGGGTGCGGCCGTGGTAGCGCACATCGTCGAGGCAGAACCAGTCCCACGTGCCCGCCGGCAGGAGCGGGTGAACGTCCACGACGGCGTCGAAAACGCGCGTGCGGAGTGCCGGCGTTGCTGCGGAGCCACCAACGCACGTCGTCGTAGTGATCGTGGAGTCGCATGTCGTGGAGCCAGCGACCCTCCATCAAGTGATGGCCGAGGGCGCGGCTGACGGGTTCGGCGCGGTTGATGTATTCTGAGAAAACGTGCGGCGGAGGCGAGGTCGGCTTGCTGGCGCTCGCCGCTACGAGGGGTCGGCTTGCTGGCGCTCGCCGGCTACGAGGGGTCGGCTTGCTGGCGCTCGCCGGCTACGAGGGGTCGGCTTGCTGGTGCTCGCCGCTACGAGGGGGTCGGCTCGCTGGCGCTCGCCGCTACGAGAGGTCGGCTTGCTGGCGCTCGCCGCTACGAGGGGTCGGCTTGCTGGCGCTCGCCGCTACGAAGAATATTTCCGTCGAATGACGGCACGTCGGTAAGCGACGTGCCCTGGTTCACTCTCCGGAAAATCTGCGTCTGGGCCCGTTACTTCAGCTCGTAGATTTCGAGGAGTGCGCCACCGGTCGTCCCGGTCGCTCCGCTGACTTGGGCCGTGTAGGCACCGGGAGTGAGCGTGACCGTCAACGCGGCGTCTTTACTGCCGGCAACGAGGGCGAAGGCCCCGACGCTGCTCGCACTGGAAACAAGAGACGTCGCGGTCCAGTTGTCGTTGTTGGCGACCATGCGGCCGGTGCCGTCGTAGAGACTGACGATCGGATCAGCGAGCGCGCCGGTCACCCCAAATTGCGTGAGGGCAGGGCCCACGCCGCGGACGAGGAGCGATCCATTCGTGGTGCCGGTGATGACGAAACCACTGATGAGCACTCCGTCGGCGGCCGTGAGGCTGCTGCGGCTGGAGGCGTTGGCGAGGCGTGAGGCGGAGCCGCCGGCGACGTCATAAATTTCGGCCAGGGCCACGCCACCATTCGTGCTGCGGCTGTCGAGGACTTGGAGGGAATAATTGCCAGGAGCGAGCGAGACGAGGACAGCCGAGTCGGCGTGACCGGTTGCGAGGGGGAACGCACCGCTGATCGCGGCGGCTTGGGTGAGCGCGGGTGCGCTGGCCCAACCGGTGTTTTCCACGAGGACATTGCCCGTGGCATCGTAGAGGCGGAGCAGCGGTGCTTCGAGGGCACCGGTGACCCCGAAGTCGGTGAGGCCGGGGCCGACCGCGCGGACGAGTACGGTGCGGTCGCCGGTGCCCGTGATGGCGAATCCGGTGAGGAGGGGATTGTCGGCAGTCACGCGGGCGCGGGTCGAGAGATTCGAGAGGCGAGCGAGGCTGGCCGAGCCGGGGGTCGTCGCGAGGAGCGCAGCGGCGACAGCCTGATCCAAGGCACCGGTGTCGGCGAGGATGCGGAAACTAGCGGGAGCGCCACCGGTTGGAGGGATGCCGGGCATCGCGGGTGGCAAAGGAACGGGGGCATTTCCGAGCGGGAGGAATTCGGCCCCCAACAGATTGGCGGCATTCAGTTCGCCGACCGATTCCGTGAGGCCGGACGAGGTGCCGCCGCCACTGGCGACGATGGCGCGGGCGCGGACGTAGAAGTTGGTCGAAGCGGGCTGGGCGGCGACGGTGATCTGCCACGTGCTGGAGGTGCCGACGCGGGTCGCGGTGCCGAGCGTCGTCCACGTGATGGCATCGTCGGAGCGGGCAAAGGTCACGCTCGATAGTTCGGTCGCGGTGCCGCCACGGGCCCACGTCACGCTCGTGCGGGCGGGGTTCAGGGCGAAGACTTGGGTCGCGGGAGTGGTGGCGGCGAGCCGGGCGAGGCCGGCACGAATGAGGCCACCCATCCGACTGAAGGTACCCGCGACCAGAACGCGGCCATCGGTCTGGAGCGTGAGGGCCGTGACGGCACCGTCGGGTTGCGGATCGAAGCTCGTGTCACGGGTACCGTTGCTATTGAGGCGAACGGTGAAACCAGTGAAGGCGCCACCGACAATAATGCGACCGTCGGCTTGGAGAGCGATCGCGTTGATCGCGGCGGCGGCACCGTTAAAGGCGGTGAAGGTCGCGTCGTTCGTGCCATCGGCATTGAGACGGGAGACGACATGGCGGACGCCCGTGCCGTCAGCGAGGACGAGAATGCGGCCGTCGGCTTGGGCGACGAGAGCGCGGACGACACCGACGTTTGGAGCGAACGTGGCATCGGTGGACCCATCCGGGAGGAGGCGAGCGAGGTTGGCGCGGGCGGCGCCGTTCACCGTCGCGAAACTACCGCCGGCGATGACGAGGGAGCGGTTATCGGCTTGGACGATGAGGGCGTTGACGGTGCCGGCGAAGTTCGGGCTGTATCCGGTATCGAGTGACCCGTCGCTGTTGAAGCGAGCGAGGCGATTGCGGTTGGCACCGGCGATGGTGGTGAAACTGCCCGCGACGAGGGTGCTGCCGCTCGGGAGCGAGAGGAGGGCGGAGACCGCGCCATTCGGATTCGGCTGGAAGGCGGTGCTCACTGTGCCGTCGTCGTTGATCAGGGCGAGATTGCGGCTGGCGACGCCGCCGATGTTCGCGAAATTACCGCCGAGCAGCATCACGCCGGTGGGGCGAACGGTGCTGAGCGCTCCGCCGACGATCAGGCTGCCGTCGGCGCGCAGGGCAAGGATTTCCACGGAGCCGTTGGCATCGGGATTGAAGGTGGTGTCGAGCGCGCCGGAAAAATCGACGCGGGCGAGACGGTTCCGCGCGATCGCTTCGATGGCGCCGTTGGCTTGGAGAGCGGTGAACGTACCGCCAAAGACGACGGCACCGTTGGGTTCGACCGCCACCGCGTTGACGGGGCCGTTGGTGTTGGGATCGAAATTCGAGTCCACCGTGCCATCAGCGTTCAGGCGCGCGATGTAGTTACGAAAATTCGTGTTGCCGATGGAGTTTGGCGAAAAGGTGTTGAAGGCGCCGCCGACGATGATCTTTCCGTCGAGGTAGGCCGCGAGGGCGCTGACGGCACCACTGGCGCTCGGATCGAAGGTATCGAGAGTGCCATCGGTTTTGATCCGGGCGAGGTAGTTGCGCGTGGTGGCGGTGGTCGCCGCATTGGGCGTAAACGAGGTGAATGAGCCGCCGGCCACGACCATGCCGTCGGGCTGGAGGAGGAGTGCGCTGACGGTGGCGCTGGGGGCGGGGTTGTAAGCGGTGTCCAGCGCGCCGTTGGTCTCGACGCGGGCAAGGTAGTTGCGGGCGGTGGTGGCGGTGGCACCGTTGGGCTGGAGCGTCGTGAACGCGCCGCCGAGGACGACCTTACCGTCGGTTTGGAGGACGATGGCGTTGACGCGGGCGCTGGCGTTGGGGTCGAACGCGGTGTCGAGGGTGCCGTTGGCGTTGAGGCGGGCGATGAAATTGCGGGTGCCCCCGGCAATGGCGGAGAAGGAGCCGGCGACGAGGATTTTGCCGTCAGGCTGGAGCGTGATCGCGGAAACATCGGCGTTGGGCGCGGGCGAGAAGGAGGTGTCGAGCGTGCCGTCGGCAGCGATACGCACGAGGTGGTTGCCTGTCGTCCCGGCCGGATTGGTGAAGCTACCACCGAGCAGGACGCGTCCGTCGGGCTGGGTCACGACGGCGCGGATCGTGCCGGTCAAACGGACCGAGGGAGCGAAAGCGGTGCGCAGCGAGCCGTCGCTATTGAGCCAGGCCAGACCGTTGCCCTGCGTGGGGACGGGGGCGGTATCCGAACGATGGAGGACGGCGGCGATCGGGCCGTCGGCGTCCAGCGATGAAGCGAACGTGGTGTCAGCGGCGCCTTCGGCGTTGAAGCGCGCGACGTTGGTGGTGCGCGTGCCGCCGATGTCAGCGAACGCGCCGACGGCGACGATCTTTCCGTCGGATTGCAGGGCCATGGCGGCGATCACGCCACCGGACGCGCCGCCGGTGCCGGGGTTAAACGCGGAGTCGAGGGTGCCATTGGCGTTGATGCGCACGTAATGGTTAGCCGAGATCCGGGCGTTGGCACCAATGGGAGCGAGGGAAACAAAGCTGCCTCCGAGGAGGATTTTTTGTTCGGTGACGCCAGCGGTGACGATGGACTGGAGAGCGAGCGAATCGACGCGGTTGCCGTTGGCTTCGCTCAGATCGAGATTGAAGGTGAGGTCGAGTTTGCCATCGGTGCCGAGGCGGGCGGCATATTTGCGCAGTGTCCACGTCGCATCACCCGCGGATTGGATGCCCTTGAAGGAGCCGCCGACGACCAGACGGCCATCGGATTGGAGGGCGAGCGCGAGGACGACGCCGTCGATCACATTGGGCGCGTAAGCGGCATCGACTGTGCCGTCGGCATTGAGGCGGACGAGGCGGTTGCGGGTGATCGCGGTGCTGGTGACGACGCCGTTGACCGTCGTGCTGGTGGCACCCGGGGGCTGGAACAAGGTGAACTGGCCGCCGACGATGATCTTACCATCCGACTGAAGTGCGAGGGCGGTGGCGCGAGCGTTGACGAGGGGAGTGAAGGCGGTGTCGAGGGTGCCATCGGCGTTGAGACGGGCGATGAAACTCCGTGACGTCGACCCCGTCCCGGCGTTTGGAGTGAACGCGGTGAAGGCACCGGCGAGGAGGATCTTGCCATCACTTTGGAGGACGATGGACGAAACGGTCGAACTGGCACCGGGATTAAACGTATCGACCGAGCCGTCGGTGTTGAGGCGCGCGAGGTAGCCGCGGAAATAGGTCGTGGATTTAACCGTGGTGGTGACGCCGCCGGTGGTTGCGACGGTGGTGCTGGTGGTGAGGGTCGCGCTGCCATCGGTGCTGGTGGATGTGGTGGTGCCGACCGCCGCACCCGGTGTGATGGTCGTCACGATGGCATTGAGGGAGGTGAAATTGCCGCCGATCAAAACCTTGCCGTCAGCTTGGAGGGCGAGCGCACCGACTTGGCCGCTGGGGTTGGTATTGTAGGTGGTGTCGAGCGAGCCGTCGGTGTTGAGGCGCGCGAGGTAGCTGCGGGCGGTGGTACCGATCAAGGTAAAGGTGCCGGCGATGATAAGTTTGCCATCGGCTTGGCGGACGACGGCCAAGACGCGACCATTGGGTGCGGCGGGCACGTAGGAGGCATCGACGGAGCCATCCGTGTTCAGGCGGGCGAGATAATTCCGGGTGAGGCCGCCGACGGTGGTGAACGAACCGCCGATGATGACCTTGCCGTCGGGCTGCACGAGGGAGACGAGCGGACGACCTTCGGCGTCGACTTGGAACGTGGTGTCGAGGGTGCCGTCAGCGCCGACCCGGGCGAGGCGATTGCGGAGGGCCCCCGTCGCGAGGCCGCGAGACTGGATTGAGGTGAAATAACCGCCGAGGATGACCTTGCCGTCGGGTTGAAACGCGAAGGCGGCCACGGTGGAGTTGGCCGAGGCAGTGAAGCCGGTGTCGAGCGAGCCGTCGGGGTTCAGGCGCGCGACGTAGGGCCGCTGGGTGGTGATCGTGCCACGACCCCAGACGGATGTGAATTGACCGCCGACCATGACATCGCCGTCAGGAGCGAGCGCGATGGCGACGACGTTGCCGCCGAAGTTGGGGTAGAACTCAGAGTCGAGGGTGCCGTCGGCATTGAGCCGGGCGAGGCGGTTGCGGGTGGCGGAGTTTTCGTTGCCGGGCGGCTGGAGCGTTGAAAAAGAACCGCCGAGGATGATCTTGCCGTCGCGTTGCACGGCGAGCGCGGCCACGGCGTTGTTGGCATTCGGATCGAATTCGGAATCGACGGTGCCGTTGGCGTTGAGGCGGGCGATGCGATTGCGCGTCGTCACGACGCCGGTGCCGGACGGTTGCAGGGAGGTGAAGCCACCCGCGATCACGATCTTGCCATCGCCGACGGCGGTGCGGGGGGTGCCCGTGAAATTGGAGGCCTCGAGCTGCGAGACGAGGGCGAGAACGATGCTGTTGGGATTGGGGTTGTAGGCGGTGTCGAGCGAGCCATCGGCGTTGAAGCGGGCCACGTGGTTGCGGGCGGCGGCGGTGGCGCCGGGCTGCACGGTGGTGAAGCGACCGCCGACGACGAGTTTGCCGTTGGGTTGGAATGCGAGGGCATTCACCTGGGGGAGCGTGCCGCCCGAGATGTTCGGGTTGAACGTGAGGTCGAGGGTCCCGTTGGCGTTGAGGCGGGCCACGCGATTGCGCGTCGTCGTGGTGGCGGCACCGTTGGGCTGGAGGGCGGTGAAATCGCCGCCGATCACGATGCGGCCGTCGGGCTGGAGGACCAAGGCGCGGATGGGGCCGTTGGCGTTGGGGTCAAAGGTGGCGTCGACCGAGCCGTCGGGGTTGAGGCGGGCGAGATTGTTGCGGACCGCGGAGGCACCGACGGTAGGGCGGAGGGACGTGAATTGGCCGGCGACGAGGAGTTTTCCGTCGGCCTGGGTCGCCAAGACATAGACGTTGCCATCGACGTTGGGATCAAAGCCATCCGCCGCAGAAGGGCTCTGAGCAAAGGCGGCAACGGCGCTCAAGAAGAGACCGGAAACGAGCAACGAGCGCAGGGCAGACCGGAAAAACGAAACGGTGAACATAATTAAGAAGAGGCGGATGCAACAGGGCGACAGCGCCGTGGGCAAGACGGATAACAGCCATCGGATGTCTCAGGTTCCGAGGAATCTTTGCTATGATTAAAAAGGGGAAGCCGCCGCCCGGCCCACGGGCGGCGCGGCCTCATTTTTCAACGTTGGAGCCTAATTGATTCCGTGCAGTCTGAGCCCATTCCCATGAAGCCCATGAAATTTCGCCCCGCCCTCCTCGGGGCGTTCGCGGCCGCGCTCCTCACCGGCGGGCCCGCGGTCGCCCGCGCCGCGCCGCTGCCAGCCCCGTCGGCCATCACCGCGGTGACCGTCTACACCGATCGCGCCATCGTCACGCGCGCCGCCGCGCTCGATCTCGCGGCGACCGGCACCGTGGAAGTCACTTTTGAAAATCTCCCGGCCACGCTCCTCGACCAGTCGCTGCACGTTTCCGGCCGCGGTGCGGCGCAGGTGACGATCCTCGATGTGACGGCGCGCGCGGCCTATGTGGATTTCACGCCCAACGAGCGGGTGAAGGCTATCGAAGACGCGTTGCGCGCGCTCGCGAAACAGCGCCGCGTGCTCGATGACCGCGGCGGGGTGCTCAAAGCGCAGGACGGCTCGCTCGGCAAGCTGGAGACCGCCGCGACCTCCGCACCCCACAAAGACACCGCGCCCCGCCTGACGATTGAGGAATCGGCGAAACTCCTGGTTTTCCTCGAAGAACAACGCGGCAAATTCACGGCCGAGCGCCAATCGCTCGACACGCAACTCGAAGACCTCGCGGCCAAAGTCGACGCCGCGCAGCGCACACTCAACGAACTCCGCGGCGCCGGCGGCCGCGCCACCAAGACCGTGACCGTGCGCCTCGACGCCACGACGGTCGGTACACTCAACCTCGCGCTGAGTTACACGGTGCCCGGCGCGAGTTGGACGCCGAGCTACGACGCCCGCGTGAACTCCAACGAAAAATCCATCGCTCTCGCGTATTACGGCCTCGTGCGGCAGAACACTGGCGAAGATTGGAAAAACGTCGCGCTCACGCTCTCGACGGCGCGACCGAGCCTCGGAGGCGCGGCCCCCGAGGTGCGGCCGTGGGCGCTGGATGTGTTTGTGCCGCGGCCGGAGCCGATGCCGATCGCGTTCGGAACCAACGCACGCGAAATGCGGATGAAAACCGCGGCGGCTCCCGCCTCGTTCGGGGCGGTGACCTTAGGGGCGGTGGCAGACTCTCCTCCGCCACCGAAAGAAGCCAGCTTCGCCCAAGCCACGATTGACCAAGCCGCCACCAGCGCCTCCTTCAAAATCTCCGCGCCCGCCAGCGTGCCGAGCGACAATTCCGCGCAGAAAATCCCGGTCACCACCACCGCGCTCGCCGCGAATCCGGACTATCTGACGACTCCGAAGCTCCAGCCGGCCGCGTTTCTCACGGCGAAAGTCGTCAACACCTCGGAATTTCCGCTGCTCGCCGGCCCGCTCAACGCGTTTCTCGACGGCACCTTTGTCGCCACGAGCGCGCTCCGCACCGTGATGCCCGACGAAACATTCGACCTCGCGCTCGGCGCCGACGAGGGGATTTCCGTGAAGCACAAACGCGTGAAGCGCTTCGCCGAAGACACCGGCCTCACGAAAAGCGGCAAACGCGTCACCTACGAATACCTGCTGCTGATTCAGAACAACAAGCAGATCGCCGCCCGGGTAATCGTGGCCGACCAAATCCCCGTTTCCCGCCACGAAAAGATCGTGGTGAAACAGCTCTCCCCTGATGCCAAAGAAATGAAACCCACGGCCGAGGGTGCGTTGAAGTGGACCCTCGACCTCCAGCCCGCCGAGAAACGCGAGCTCACCGTGAAGTTCAGCATCGACTACCCGAACGACGTGCAGGTGACCGGGCTGGAGCCGTAAACGAAAAGACCTGGGTAGGACGTGGCCCGACATCGTCAAAATCTTCGCTCGGCTTGCATCCGCACCGAGGACCGCTAGCTTCCGGGCGCCATGAAATTCCGCCCCCTCCTCGCTATGTCCCTCCTCTCGCTCCTCGGCATCGTCGCTCGCGCCGAAGCCCTTAAAGTGGGAGCCGATGCCCCGGTCGTCACCGCGACGACCGACGCCGGCACCAAGCTCAACCTCGCTGATGTGTATAAACAAAACGACTACACGCTCGTGTGGTTCTACCCGAGGGCCCTCACCGGCGGCTGCACCAAGCAAGGTTGCTCGCTGCGTGATGCCGCGGCGGACCTGAAGAAAAAGGGCGTCGCCGTGATCGGCGTCAGCACCGACTCCGTCGAGAAACAGAAAGAATTTAAGGACAAGAATAACTTCGCCTACCCGCTCCTCGCTGACACCGACAAGAAAGTCATCGCGGCCTTCGGTCAGTCCGGCGGCATGATGGCCAGTCGCGAGGCCTACTTGATCGATCGCAAGGGCAAGGTCGTTTACCACGACCAAGGCCAGACTGAGAAGCAGGCCGAGATGGTCCTCGCCTTCCTCAACGGGAAGAAGAGCTGAGCCGCAGACCAAATCTGTGTTTTCCGAACTAGGGCGAGGTCTCTGACTCGCCCTTTTTCGTGTCCCGTGTTCACGCTCACACTCGCGCAGCCGCATAGGGCGGGTTAGAGACCTTGCCCTACCCCGGCCGGCCGGCCGCGCCCGATCTCATACCAACGTCCTTTGAGCTTCGGACTTTTCGGTAGCCGCGAGCGCCAGCGAGTGGAC
>CANIJN010000073.1 GCA_947467625.1 Opitutia bacterium
GCCAAGGCCGAGGCCGCCCTCCCCGCCGACCAGCGCATCGACTTCGTCTCGATCGTCACGCGCAACAACACCCACGCCCCCGTCGCCAAGACCTTCCTCGAAGCCGGCTTCCACGTCGTGTGCGACAAGCCCCTCTGCTTCACCCTCGCCGAAGGCCGCAAGCTCCGCGACGTCGTGAAAAAGTCCGGCAAGGTTTTCGCGCTCACCCACAACTACACCGGCTACCCGATGGTGAAAGAAGCCCGCGAGTGGGTCCGCAGCGGCAAGCTCGGCCAGCTCATGAAGATCGTCGTCGAGTATCCGCAGGGCTACGCGATCACCGCGCTCGAAGCGAAGACCGTCAGCAAAATCGCCAACTGGCGCATGGACCCCACGATCTCCGGCGCCTCCAACTGCATGGGCGACATCGGCACCCACGCCCACAACCTCGCCCGCTACATCACCGGCCTGGAGGTCGAGTCGCTCTGCGCCGAGCTCTCGACCTTCATCCCCGGCCGCCTCCTCGACGACGACGGCAACTGCCTCGTCCGCTTCAGCGGCGGCGTGAAGGGCATTCTCTTCGCCTCGCAGATTTCCAGCGGTGAGGAAAACAACCTCAACATCCGCGTCTTCGGCACGCAGGGTTCGCTCCAGTGGTTCCAGGAAAACCCCAACGAGCTCATCTGGAAAAAAGCCGACGCCCCGCAGCAAGTTTATCGTCGCGGCAACAACTACGTCAGCGCCGCCGCCGCCGGTGCCACGCGCACCCCGTTCGCCCACCCCGAAGGTTTCATCGAAGCGTTCGCCAACGTCTATCGCAGCGCCGCCGTGGCCATCGCCGACTCCATCGCCGGCCGCAAAGCTCCGAAGGAGGGCTACGATTTCCCTACGATTACCGACGGCCTCGCCGGCATGGCGTTCATCGAGACCGCCGTGAAGAGCGGCCGAGCCGGCGCCAAGTGGGTGAAGTTTCCGCAGCTCTAGCGCCCGTCGCAGCGCACGCTCCGCAGGATAGTCACACCAAAAAAACCTCTACCAAACCCTCGAAACCCAACGGCAAACGCAGGCCTCCCCACCCTCCGCCGACGGCCCCGCATCAGGGTTTATTTCCACGGCACGATCTCCGCGTGACGCAGTCCGTAGACGAGGGCCATCAACACCGTGCGCAACGCCCGAAAGCCGAACGGCACGGCGCGATGAAGAGGAACGTCATGGGTCATCGGGCGTCGGGTCTTCACAGCGCCAGCCGCGGCCGCAGCGCAGGCTGAGGGATGGAGGCCGAGGACCAAGTAGAAGCCGGCGGGCGCATCGGCGCGCGCGACGGGGGCGGGCGCTGGGGCGAAGCGGGTGAACAATACAGTTTACATGAGACGATGAAAATCGGAGCATTTTAATTGAATGGAGATCACGCAAATATTACATGAGTCCCCGTAGCTCAACTGGATCGAGCAGCGGTTTCCTAAACCGCGTATTCCGGTTCAAGTCCGGACGGGGGCACCATTTCTTTTTTTTCGGAGATACGTTGCGGGCTCTGCGACCGCGCCAGTAAGCGAAGTGTTTTTACCGCTGTTTTACATTCGCACACTGGACTTTGTTCTCAGCGCGCACAGGCTTGTCCGCAGAAATCACTTTGAGGCGGCAAATCTGCCTCCGTGCCCGGTTCCTTTCCTTCCCCCGATGAAAATTCCCTTTGCGTCTGTTTTGCTCGCTTTGCTCAGCGTTACGCTCGGACTCACTCAGGTTCAGGCCCAGCGTCTCGCCAACTTGTCGACGCGCACTCAAATCGGTTCCGGCGGAAATATCGCCGTGGTCGGTTTCGTCGTCGGGCCAGGTTCCAACAAGAATATTCTGATCCGAGCCGTCGGCCCAACGCTCGGAGCGGCGCCCTTCAACGTACCTGGCGCGATCAGCGACCCGAAGATCGACGTCGCCGATGCCTCCGGTCGCGTGATTTTCACCAACGATAATTGGTCCGCGACTACCGTCGGTGGCGCGACGACGTTCGCTTCCGTGGGCGCCTTTAATCTCGCGACCAATAGCCGGGATGCGGCGATTCTCGCGACCAATCTCGCTCCCGGTCCCTACACCGCGACCGTCAGCGGCGTCGGCACGGCGGCCGGTGTCGGGCTCGTGGAGGTTTACGACGTTACCGGCACCGCTCGCTTGATGAATCTTTCCACGCGCGCGCTCGTGGGCACGGGCTCGGGCATCATCATTTCAGGTCTCGTCATCGCACCCGGCTCCGGTCGCCGCCAAATCTTGGTGCGCGCAGCGGGGCCCGCCCTGACCGGCTTCGGCGTGGCCGGCGCGCTCGCCGACCCGGAAATCGAGATCGTCAACAACGCCAGCCCCAACGTCCGCATCGCCGCCAACGACAATTGGGGCTCCGGCACGAATGTCGCTTCCCTCAATGCCGCCTTCGGCCAATCCGGAGCCTTTGCCTTCCAGAGCGGTTCCAAAGACGCCGCGTTGATCACCGACCTCGCCCCAGGAAGTTACTCGATTCAAGTGAGCGGCGTTGGCGCCGCGACGGGCACTGCTTTGGTCGAAGTCTACGACATCACACCCGAGAATCTCACGATCGTCGGCGTAGTCGCCACCAACGCCACGACCGATACCAAGGGCGCAGCACCGGGTGTCTATACGTTTTCTCGCACCGGTCCCCCCGCTGCTGCCCTCACCGTCTATTATCAGGTCCATGGCTCGGCGGCACCCGGAGTCGACTATACGGCGCTGACGGGCACGGTCACGTTTCCTGCCGGTGCCAGCACGGCCCGCGTGAGCCTCACTCCGCGCAGTGATGGCGCGAGTGATACGATCAGCCGCATTGCCACGCTCTCGCTGGCTCCGGGTGCCGGCTATACAATTGGGGCAGCCACGAGCGTGGCTTCGGTCACGATTTTCTACAATCCGGGCACGAACTACGTCGCGGCGCTTCGCTCGCCCTCCTCCGCCCCGAACTCGACGGCGTTTGGCACCGCCACCATCCAGTTGAGCGGCGACAACACCTTCGCAGTCGTGAACCTCAATTTTTCGAGTCTCAGTTCGCCCCAGACCGTCGCCTACCTCCGTCTCGGCATCCCCGGCGAAGTCGGCACCGAAGTGCTCCGTCTCGCAAACGGCCAAGTGGCCGGACAACGCTGGGAATTTCCCACTGAAGGCGCACTCACCGCCAGCGGGATTGTTCAGGCGATCAAGGACGGCCGGATTTTCCTGAGCATCGAATCGACCAACTATCCCGCCGGTGAATTGAAGGGCAGCTTCATCCAGCACAACGCCACGCTGGCGTTCGCTACCCCCGCAGCTCCGCCGGCGTTGCCCGACGCGCCCTTCACAGCGGCCGAGTCCGCCCGCTTCCTCACGCAGGCCACCTTTGGCCCGACCAAATCCGAAATCGATGCACTCACCGGCAAACGCCAGTCGGACCTCCGCGCTTGGATCGCCGCCCAAATGGCCTTGCCCGCGTCATTGCATCGCGTGGCCACCACCGAGGATTTCGCCACCTTCACCGCGACCGGCGAGAATCCGCAATTCGACTGGCGCAACCGCCAATCCGCGTGGTGGAAGCTTGCCTTGACCGCTCCGGACCAGCTTCGCCAGCGCGTCGCCTTTGCGCTCAGCCAGATTCTCGTCGTCTCCGAGCAGAACTCCACGCTCTACAATAATTCACTCAACCTCGCCCATTACTACGATCACCTCGTCAACGGGGCCTTCGGCAACTTCCGCCAGCTCCTCGAAAACGTTACCCTCAGTCCCCTGATGGGCGTTTACCTCACCTCGCTGCGCAACGCCAAGGCCACCTTTAACGCCCGCGGCGATACGCTGACCTCCACCGATGAGAACTACGCGCGCGAGGTCATGCAGCTTTTCACCATTGGTCTGAATCAGCTCCACCCCGACGGCACCCTCAAGCTCGACCCTTCCGGCGTCCCCATCCCGACCTACGACCAAAAAACGATCACCGAGGTCGCCAAAGTATTTACCGGCTGGGCCTTCGCTTCCGACACCACCAACGTGAACAACTTCCGGGGTGCCGCCGCCAACTACCTCGCCCCCATGGTGCTCTTCCCGACCTTTCACGAAGACGGCCCCAAGACGATTTTCAACGGCATCCAGATTCCCGCCAACCAAGGCGGCGAGAAAGATCTCAAGGACATGCTCGATGCCCTCGTCAACCACGCCAACACCGGCCCCTTCATCTCCCGCCAGCTCATCCAGCGCCTCATCACGAGTAACCCCAGCCCCGGCTACGTTTACCGCGTCGCCCAGGCCTTCGCCGATGACGGCACCGGCACGCGGGGCAACCTCGGCGCCGTCGTCCGCGCCATTCTCACCGATTACGAAGCCCGCTCCGGTGCCGTGGCCGCCACCGCGAGCTTCGGCAAGCTCAAGGAGCCCCTCCTGCGCGCCACGGCCCTCCTCCGCAGCCTCGAAGGCGCGTCCAACCTTGGCCGATACGCCAATGCCCCTTTCCACACGTCGATCAACACCGAGAACACGCTTGGCCAGGCCCCCCTCCATGCGCCCACCGTTTTCAATTTCTTCGAACCGAATTTCGTTCATCCGGGTGCCCTCGCCGCGTCCGGTCTCTACGCCCCCGAGTATCAGATTCTCAATGACACGACGGCCATCAGTCTGCCCAACCAGCTCTGGAATTTCATCTACGCGAACCGTTCCACCACGAACACGATTGAGGCGACCGTCGGCATCCCACTCGACCGTTTCCTCCCCCTCGCCCGCACCCCCGCCGCCCTCGTCAACGAGGCCAATCTCCTCCTCGCCGCCGGTTCGCTCCCGAAAGCGGTCACGGACCGTTTCGTGACCGCCCTCACCGCCATGCCGATCGGCACCGGAGCCACCTTTAACACCGCGAACGATATCGAGCGCGTCCGCTCGGCGCTCTACCTCACAATCAGCGTTCCCCAGGGAGCCATTCAGAAATAACCCCGTCTCCCCCCCGCTCCGACGCCCAGACCCGAGAACCTAAATCCCAGACCTTTCTTCTCATGCCCACCCCCGATCTCTCCCGTCGCAAATTTCTCGGCGCCTGCTGCGCATCCGTCGGCGCCACCGGCTTGTTGTCCACACTCGCGCAGCTCCGCCTGATGGGTGCCGTCGCCAGTCCCGATAACGGTCCGGTCTCCCCGCCTCGGGCCGCGGCGCCGCAACCCGACTACAAAGCGCTCGTCTGTCTCTTCCTCGCTGGCGGCAACGACGCGAACAATCTCGTCATCCCCACCGATGCAGCCACCTACGCCGCCTACGCCGCCGGTCGCGGCGCGCTCGCCCTCCCGCAAAACGCCGTCCTCCCCATTACGCCGCGCACCAACGACGGTCGCACGTGGGGTATCCATCCGGCTATGACCGAGCTCAGAAATCTGTTCAACAGCGGCCAGTTCGCCGTCCTCGCCAACGTCGGCACGCTCGCCTACCCAATGACGAAGGCGCAATACACCAGCGGCTCCGTCCCCCGCCCGTCACAGCTTTTCTCGCACAACGATCAGCAGGTCGAATGGCAGAGCAGCATCGCCGACAAACCGTTCGTCACCGGCTGGGGTGGCCGTCTCGCCGACCTCACCAATGCCTTCAACGCGAACAACCGCATTTCGATGTCGATCACGCTGAATGGACAAAACTCCTTTCAGGTCGGCAAGAGCATCGATCAATACGCGGTCGGCACCGGCGGCGCCATCGCCCTCACCGGCACCGGCACCGGCACGTCCGTCAACGGTCTCCGCACGGCCGCGCTCAACGACGCCCTCGCCATGCAGAACGGCAACCTCTTCGAGACGGCCTTCGGTGGCGTCACCACCGGAGCGCTCGGTGCCAGTTCCCTCGTCTCCAGCGTCATCACCGGTGCCAGCCCCTTCACCGCGCTCTTCAATGCCGCCAATAACAGCGGCCTCGCCCAGCAACTCCACATGGTCGCGCGACTGGTCAACGCCCAGCAGTCCCTCAATCTCAAACGCCAGATCTTTTTTGTCCGCGTCGGCGGCTTCGACCTCCATGATAATCAGGTCACGGCCGGTGCCACCACCTCAGGCGCACACGCCAATCTTCTCCGCGACATCAGCCTGTCGCTCAACGCCTTCAATAACGCCCTGACGCAAATCGGCGCCCAGAATCAAGTCACCACATTCACGTCCTCCGACTTCGGCCGCACCTATAATACCAACGGCGACGGCTCCGACCACGGTTGGGGCAGCCATCACTTCCTCATGGGCGGTGCCGTGCAAGGCGGCGACATCTACGGCAAAATGCCCACCTTTGAGATCGACGGCCCCGACGACACCGGCCGCGGCCGGTGGATACCCACGACGAGTGTCGACCAGTACGCCGGCACGCTCGCGAAATGGTTCGGTGTCAGCGCCACGGATATGCCCGTCGTCCTCCCCAACCTGGGCCGTTTCGCCAGTTCCGACCTCGGCTTCATGGGTTAGGGCGGACTTCAGCCCGCTCTGCTGCGCCCGCGATGTCCCCGCGCCCCCGTCTCCGTCTCGCTCTCGCCGCAGCGATTTTCTTCGGAAGCGCGGCGTTTTTTTTCCTGCGTCGCCCAGCCAGCGACCGCGCCCAGCCCGCCACGCCGGGCGCTCCGTCGCCCGCGCCCGGGTCCACGTACGGCGCGCCTGCGATCTCCCAACCCTCATCGCTCGACGCGCAACGTCCGCCGGTTCCCCCGGCCGGTTCCCCCATCGCCGACGCCCTCAACGCCCCCGGTGGCACCGTGCGCCGCGACCTGCACATTCTCGACGAGCTCTTCGGCGCGTTTCACACCAACTTTCCTCGTCTCGGCAATCCCGTCGGCGAGAATCACGAGATCACCGCCGCCCTCACTGGCGCGAATCCCGTTCAGTTTGTTTTCATCTCACCGCGGCACCGCGCCATCAATTCCCGGGGCCAACTCTGCGACCGCTGGGGCACCCCTTTTCGCTTTCACCAAGTGAGCGGCACGCAAATGGAGATCCGTTCCGCCGGCCCTGATCGCACGTTCGCCACCGAAGACGACGCGCTCTTCCCGTAGAGCCGTCGCTCGCCGCCGCGCCGTCACCGTGCGAACCAAACGGCCGCGTCGTCTCTCCCTCACCCCGAGCCTCGCACCCCCCCGCCTTCGCATCACGGCTCGCAACTCGCGCCTTCGCGCGGCACCGTTTTCGCCCTCCCATGTCACGGCAACTTTTTGCGCACTTCCGCGTCTCGACATCTCACGACCTCTGCTCATCTTTCCCTCCCTATCTCCCGATGCAAACCTCCGCTCTCAATTGCCGCCGCACGCTCACTCGTCCCGCTCTCGCCCGCCGTGCCGTCACGCGCGGTTTCACCATGATGGAGCTCCTCGTGGTCCTCGCCATCCTCGGCCTGCTCGCCGGCCTCGCGATTTCCAATGTCACCGGAATTTTTGGCGGCGCCCAAGCCTCCACCGCCCAACTCTTCGTCAAAGAGAGCATGAAGACCTCCCTGTTTACTTACCGGATGACGATGGGGGACTACCCCTCCACCGCCGATGGCCTGCAGGCCCTCATCACGGCACCGGGCAACAAAGCCGGCAGCTGGCGCGGCCCCTACATCGAAGGCGGCAAGGTTCCCCTCGACCCGTGGAATGAGCCCTACCAATACGCGAGTCCCGGCCAGAAAAATAAGAGTGGCTATGATCTCTGGTCCAAGGGCCCCGACAAACAGAGCGGCACCGCCGATGACATCGGCAATTGGGACGATGCCCACTCCGTCGAAGCGCCCAAGTGACCCGTTCTCGTCGCCCGCGGCCTGCACCCGAAACGTAAACCTCGTGCGCCCGCCCCAGTCCCGGCCCACCCGCTGTGATGCCTCCTTCCGCTCTGCGCCCCAGGCAAACCGCGCATCGCGTGGCTTCACGCTGCTAGAGATCCTCCTCGCGCTCGCGATCATCGCCTTGCTAGCCAGCGTCCTCATCGGCGGCTCCGCAGCCTTGCTCAACGACCGCACGGCCACTCCCACCGAAGTGTTTTGGAAAACAGTGCAAGCGTGCCGCAAGACTGCCCTGAAGACCGGCCAAGACGTCCGCCTCAGCTTCGAACCCAAGGACAAAAAATTCATCCTCTCCGACGCTTCAGGGATCGACGCCACCATCCAGGAGTTTCCGATCCCCCCGCCCAACGACGACCTCGTCTTCACGTTTCTCACCACGCAAAAGGGCGCGAGCATGATTCTCCTCGGGGGCGTCGCGGTCGAGACGCAGACGGTCTCGTTTGTGACGTTTTACTCCGACGGCACCTGCTCACCGTTTCGGGGCCAGATTCAGAAAAACGGCGCCGTCACCACACTCGGGATCGACCCGTGGACCTGCGCCGCCGTCCTCACTCCGGACGATCCCAACGCCCCGCCGCCGTGACGACAATTCCGCTCGGGCGTGCTCGCGGTCCACGCGCCTTCACCTTGGTCGAAGTCCTGATGGCGATTATGATCTTCGCTCTCTCAGCGATCATTCTGGCCTCCGCCTACGTCAACGTCCTCAACAGCTACATGCTCGTCGAACGCGTCGCCCAATCCAGTGCCGACCTCACGTTCGCGCGCTCCTTGGTGCTCACGGAACCGGACCGCAAGAAACTTGAGGAAGGGGGTGAGTTCGATACTGCCGATGGGCGCCACACCAAATGGGAAGTCGAAATTCTTACCACCACCACGGCCGACCTTTTTTCAGTGAACTTTACCTGCATGATTAGTGCTCTCGGCGAAACGGAAGCGCAAAAGACCGTGCAGACGTTTATGCTGCTGCGCCCGACTTGGTCGATTGATCCCAGCGAGCGCTCCAAACTCCGCGAGCAGGCGAAAACGCGCATTGTGGAAATGCAGGGGAAGAAAAAATGAAGGCCCCAGGAGCAATAACCAAGGCCCCACGCTCCGCGCTCCGTCCCGCCAGCGCACATGCGGGCGCGCCGATCCACCAGCCTGCAACCCGCCGCACTGGGGGCCTCGGGCTTTCGTCCTCAGCCCTTGGCCGGCGAAACAGCAATCGCGCATCGCCCGGCGGTTTTACACTGCTTGAAATCCTCCTCTCGCTCGCGCTCGTCGCGCTCATGCTCGTCTCGCTCAATACCTTTGTATTTTCGATGGGCGAGCTCTGGGGCCGTGGCGCCGATGTGCATCTCTTCGATCAACACGCGCGCGCCGTGACTCGTTTTCTCGATCGCGAACTTCGCTCCGCCGTCCTCCCGCCTGCGGCGCGCCCCAACGTCGCGCCCATCGCTCTGCAGGAAATCCGTCCCCAGTCCGGCGCCACCGAAAAGCTCCTCACGTTCGAACTTCCCGCAGGCTGTCGGCTGTTCGTCTGGCCGGAGCGCCCTCTCCCCGAAGTCGTCTGCTCCCTCCAAGTGCGCGACCGCGAGGGCCTCTTTTTGCTCTGGCACTCGCGCCTCGAGAAAAATTTCGAGTCCGATCCGCCCCGCGAAACCATCGTCACGCCACTCGTCACCGCGCTGGCCTACGAATACTACGATGCCGACTTCAAGCGCTGGACCACCGAGACCACGCTCAAACTCGACAATAGTGGCAACCCGCTCACGCCCCAGCGCCTGCGCCTGAAGTTCGCCTACAACAAACTCACGCGCGAATCCGTCATTACCCTGCCTGCGCCGACCGGCACCTTGCCGCTTTTCTGATGAGTCCCTGCGCGCCCAATAGTCCGTCGCCCATCGCCCCTCGGAAATTCTGCCGCGAGCAGCCGCGCGCCAGCGTCCTCGTGATCGTCATGATTACGATTTTGTTTACCGCCTTCGCCCTCGTCGCCTTCATCGAAAAAGCCGGCAACGATCTCCTCGTCGAACACCGGGACGCCCAAGCCCGCCGCTTGCGGATGGAGGCCTACTCCGCCCTCGAAGTGACCCTGGCGGTGCTGGAGGATTTCCGCCTCGCGACCAACGGCCTGCACAGTCCCGCCGAGGGCTGGAACGACCCGCTCGGCTTCGTCGGCTACACCCCCACCGAAGATCGCACGGTCGAAATCGCCTTCGACGACGAGAGCTCGAAACTCTCCCTCCCCCACGCCAACGCCCAAATGCTCTCCCGCCTCTTCCAAGTGTGGGAGCTCTCCGTCGCCGACGCCGACGCCGCAGCCGACGCCCTCGCCGGCTGGATGAAACACGGCCACACCTACACCACCGCGGTCACCCCCGACTACGACCGCGGTGCCGTTCCCTACGAAGCTCCCGGTCGCCCCCTGCGCTCCTATCAAGAGCTCGCCGCGATCGAGAAGGTACGCGAAATTTTCTACGGAGAAGACGGTCGCCCCAACGAACTCTGGCGTCGCTTTGCCGACAACGTTTCACTGCTCGATTTCCCGAAACCCAACCTCAACGGCGCCAAACCCGACGTCCTCCGGGCCCTCGGCCAGTTCGATCAGACCCAGCAACGCAACCTCACCGACTACACTTCGGGTCAGGGCAGTTACCGGACGCAGGGCCCCGCGTTTTTTCAAAATCCCAATGAAGCGGATCGCATCACCGGCGGCACCGGTGGCAATTCCGCCGCCTTTGTCACCACGATCAGCGCTCTCCGGATCAATCTCACCGTTCACGACGGTCGCTCCCAATTTCGCCTTTCCTGCGTCGTGACCGCCGGTAACGCCGCTAAAGCGGTGCAAACTCAGGCCACGTCCGCGGCCGGCAAGCCGTCCGCCACCACCACGCCCGCTGCCCCGCCTCCGCCTGCAAACCCGAGCGCCACCGCGCAGAATGCCGCCTCGCGCAATCTCAACTACCCATATACGCTCTTGGAAATTCGAGAAAATGATGAGATTCCTCCGCCGCCACCACCACCACCGCCGCAACCTTGATTCATGAGTTTTCTCGCCACTCTCCGCGCCGGCCCACCCCCGCCCAAAGTCGCCCTCCTTCCCGACGGTCTCTTCTTCACTCGTGCCCTCCCGGTCGCCGTCGGTGCGAGCCCCGCCGAGGCCGCAGCTCAGGTCGAGCTCGCGCTCGAAGCCGTCTCACCCTTTCCCATCGCGCAACTGTTCTACGGCTATTTTTGGACGCCCGGCGCCGAGACCGCTTTCACCTTCGCAGCCTACCGCCGCCGTTTCACCGCCGAACAAATCGCCGCGTGGAGCGGCTCCGCGCTCGTGCTGCCGTCGTTTGCTGCACTCCTCGGGGCCGAAGCCAAGCCTGCCACCACCGTCATTCTCGCCTCCCCGGAAGGCCTGACGGCGATTCATTGGACCGACGCTCGCGTCCCCGCCTCCGTACTCTTCCGCCCGTTACCAGCCACTCCGGACGGCACGCCTGAGCCCGAGCCAGCCCAACTCGAGGAGGCCCGCGCTCGCCTCCGCGATGAACTCATCCGCGACGCCGGCGGCAGCCACACCGTCATCGACCTCACCGCGCCGCCGACCGCCGAACGGGCCCGCAGCGATCGCGACGTGACCTTTCGTTCCGGTGACTGGGTCTCACCCTTGCCCGCGACCGTCACAGCCGCCCTCGATGTTCGCGACAAAGGAGAACTCGCCTCCCTGCGCGCCGCGCGCCGTCGCGACATCATGCTGTGGCGCGTGACGCTGGGCTGCGCCGCCGCCCTCGGCCTGTTTGCCATCGGCGAACTCGGTCTGATCGGCGGACGTGCCTGGCAAAAAGTCCGCGATACCCAGTTCCGCACCCAACGGCCACTCGTCGAAAAGATCATGACCTCCGATGCGCTCGGCCGCCGGATCGACGATCTCGCCACGAAGCGCCTGCTCCCGTGGGAGATGATGATGGCCGTCATTGGCACCAACAAAGCGACCCTGCCCAAGGAGATCTATTTCGGGCGCGTTTACACAACGCCCGGCAGCGGCCTTTACACTCTTTCGATCGACGCGCAGACCACGAGCGTCAGCACCATCTCCGTCTACACCTCCGCCCTCAAAGCCGTCGTCGGTATCGAAAGCGTCGAGACCCGCGGCCTCCAAGCCCGCGGCGAAAACGCCACGTTCACCCTCGTGATCACCTTTAAGTCCGACGCCATCCAACCGGGAGCCCTGCTATGATCCGCACCCTGCGCGCCTTTTTCCTCGGTCGTCTCCTGCGCGAGAAACTTCTCCTCGTCGCTTTCGCCCTCCTCGGTGTCCTCATGTGGCTCTCCAACACCAGCAAACGCTTGGGCGCGTTTTGGCGCGAGCAGCACAGCACCACGGTGGCTCTCGCTGATCAGCAGCGTTGGCTCGACAACCGCAAGGTCCTGGAGAACGCCGCTCAAAAAGCCGCGAGCCGCCTCGATCCGGCGCAGACCCTCGACGGGACCCGTCTCCTCGCGGCCGTCGGCACGCTGGCCGCCGAAGCCGGCCTCCGCAATACCAGCAGCGGCACGCCGACCGACCAGAGCAGCGGCCAGATCTCGATTCACACGTTGCCCTACACCATCAACCGCGCCGACTGGGAATCCCTCAAGAAATTCTACGTCGCCCTGTCTGCGCGTTCGCCCTACATCGGCATCGAGAAATTTACGCTGAACTCGGACCGCGCCAATCCCGCGCAACTCAACCTCGCGCTTACGGTCTCCTCGGTAGAAGTGAACCTCACGCGTTAAAACGTCGCCTCCCGCGTTCCACTCCGGGGCCTGAGCGGCGACGCCGAACGCCGGGCGCCAGGAAAATCTGAATGATTTGTTACCCATCCTCGGTTGCGACGGCGGGGAACCCGCGCCAACGTTGCCCTGTCTAAGCCGAACCCGACCCTCAACGCCTTTTTCCGTTCGCCCGCTCATGCGCACTCCGCCGCTTCCGACCTTTCGCTCGCTCGCCCTCGCCACGCTCCTCGTCTGGCTCGCTCCGCGTGACGTCCGCGCCGAAAATTCCGTCGCCTATAAATATTCCGACTACCGCGAAGCGAACGGTCGCATCGCCGTCGAAACTCAGGGGGCCTATATTCAGCAGGCCCTCGGCACCGCGATGCACCTCAAGTTCGAGGGCGTCCTCGACGCCATCACCGGGGCCACTCCGACCGGCCAACCCGCCCCGGCCGGTAGCGATCAAGTGCCCCTTTCGAAACTCACGGATCGCCGCAAAGCGTGGAATGCCGACTTCTCCCGCCAATTTTCCGGAATCAACATCGCCCTGGGTGTCGGTAACAGCCGCGAGAGCGACTACGTCTCCACGGGTTGGTCGTTGAATACGCTCACCGACTTTAACCAAAAAAACACCACGCTCCTCGCCGGCATCGCCGGCACCGACGACGATATCAAGGTCTTCTTCCAACGGCCCCTCGTGAAGAAACGCACCAACGATCTCATCGTCGGCGTCACCCAATTGCTCGACCCGCGCACGTCCGTCTCGCTCAACGTCACCTGGGCCCGCGCGACCGGTTTTATGGCGGACCCGTATAAGCTCGTGCAAAAAAACACCGAGCTCTTCCCCGGCGTCTCGCTCCCGCTCACCTTTCCCGAAAACCGTCCCCACGAGCGCAACAAGGGCATTCTCTTCCTCGCCCTCAATCGCAGCTTTCCAGAAATTCGCGGTGCCGTCGACGCCAGCTATCGCTACTACCGCGACACCTACGCTACCGCTGCGCACACCGTCGACATGGCATGGTTCCAGCGCGTAGGAGAAAAGATCATACTCCGCCCGGGGCTGCGTTTTTACGACCAGACCGCCGCCGATTTCTATCGCTACAATCTCGACAACACTTCGCTCGCTCCCGCCTCCGGCGCACCACGCGTCGCCGGTCCGTTCTACTCCTCCGATTTCCGCCTCTCCGCGTTTCGCACAATCACCTATGGATTCAAGGTGATCTGGAATGTCACCGACGCCTTCGCCCTCGACGCCGCCCTCGAGCACTACGCCATGCAGGGTCGCGACGGGGTCACGCCGACGAGCGCTTACGCGAAAGCCCGCACCGTGACGGCCGGCGCCACCTTCACCTGGTAATCCGTCCCTCCACTCCGCCGCGCTCCGAAAATCCAGAAACCCCAGATTCTAGATTTCCCTTCCGTCGCCACCCTCGTGTCCATCGTCGCTCAACAACACCGCGCCCCGCCGCCCGCTCCGTCCGGACCAGCCGACGCGTTGCCTGTGCGAAAGCTCAGATTTCCCGCCCTCGGCACGCAATGCGAAGTCCACTACACGGCCCCCGCCGGCGATGATCAGGCCGTGACGTTCGAGCGCGCCGCCGTTGCCTGGGTCGCCGCCTTCGAAGCCAAATATTCCCGTTTTCGCGCAGATAGTCTCATCAGCCGAATCAACGCCGCCGCCGGTCGCAACTGGGTCGACGTCGACGCCGAGATGGAAGGTCTGCTCAAGCTTTGCGACACGCTGCACTTCATGACCCAGAGCGTGCTCGATCCGACGACGCTCCCGCTGCTTCGCCTCTGGAATTACCAAGCTGAATCACCGCGCGTCCCCTCCCTCGCCGAGATCGCGGCCGCCCGTGCGCTCGTCGGCTGGAAGCACGTTCAACGCGCACCCGGCCGCGTCTTTCTTCCCGCGACCGGCATGGCCCTCGACTTCGGTGGATTCGGCAAAGAATACGCCGTCGATATCGTCGCGCAGCTCGCGCTCGACCACGGCCTCACCAGCGCGCTCGTTGATTTTGGCCACGACCTCCGCGCCCTCGGCACTCCTCCCGGTCGTCCCGCCTGGCACATTGGGCTCGAAGATCCGCGCCGCCCCGGCACCGCCGCCGGCAGCATCGGCGTCACCGGTAAGGGCGTCGCCTCCTCCGGAGATTATCTGCGCAGCTTCATCGTCGGTGGAAAACGCTACGGCCACATCATCGACCCGCGCACCGGTTGGCCCGTGGCCAACGGCTGCACGCAAGCCACCGTCATCGCCAGCTCCTGCCTCCAAGCCGGGGTCCTCTCAACCACCGCCTTCGTACTCGGCGTCCCGAAGGGCATCGAGTTCATCCAAGCCTGCCCGGGCGCTGAGGGTCTTCTCCTCACGTCCGACACCCGCGCCCAAACCCGTGGCTTTTTTAACTATGTCGCCTCGAACTAACCCCAGCGCCCGCCCCATGAATGGTTTTCCTTTGAGTTGTAACCCTTCACTCGATCGTAGTGCCGTCGCGCGACGAAACACTACGACGCGGCGACAAGCGCCCGCCAAGCGTCTTTTGGAGCTCGATCATTCATGCGTGAAGCTGGTTGCGACTACGTGGATACGGCTGATCGCATTTCCGGCGCGTGCATTTTCTTTGGTCGCCTTGCTGGTGGCGCGGAGTTTACGCCCGCCATTGTTTGTCCTGTTGAGCGCGTACACCCTCGCGTTCGCCGCGCTTGCCCGCGCCGATATCAAGATAGGGGATACGTTTCCCGCGCTCGCTCCGGCGGGAGTTGTCGCGATTTCCGGCGCCACCGTGCCGGCGACCGCCGGCCAAGTCGTGCTCATTGATTTCTGGGCCTCGTGGTGCGGACCGTGCAAAGCCTCCTTTCCCTCCCTCGCAAAAATCCACACCGATCTCGCCCCGCGCGGTCTCATCCTCCTCGCCATCAGTATCGACGAGAAGCCCGCCGCCGCCGCCGCCTTCGCCAAGAAACTCGCGCCGCCCTTCGCCACCCTCCACGACCGGGAGCAGCAGCTCGTGAAAGCAGTCGGCGTCCCCACGATGCCGACCAGCTACCTCCTAGATCGCACCGGTAAAGTCCGCTTCGTCCATGACGGCTTCCACGGCGCCGCCACCGAGAAACTGCTCCGTTCCCAAATCGAAACGCTCCTCGCTGAAAAAATCTAAATTTCCATGCGCACTTCGCCCGTTCTGACTCTCTCTCGTTCTCTTCGTCTCTCCCTCTTCCTTTTCGCCGCACTCCTCGCCGCGTGCTCCTCCGGTTGCACCAATACAAACCTCGTCCGCGTCAAGCCGTGGGAGCGCGCCGCGCTCACCGACTACACGATGAACCCCGGCCGCGACCCGCTGGCACGCTCCCTCGCCGAACACACCTACTTCTCCCGTGAAACGGCTACGGGCGGCCGCGGCGTCGGGGGCAGCGGGTGCGGTTGCAATTGAGCGACCCCGTCGCCTCACACTTCGGCTCGCTTTTGCATCTCCGCGTTCCTTCTTCTCCTTCGTGAAATTTCTCCTCCGTTTCCATCGCTACCTCCCGTGGATCAATCTCCCTGTCGCCGCGCTGCTTGCGCTGCTCCAGCGCACGCCCCTCTTGCGCGTCGTCTCCGCCGCTGAGTCGCTCGTGCACGCGTCTCCCGTCGGTCACGTGCTGCGCTCCGCGTTCACCGCCGTCGCTTCGCTCGGCGCCGTCCACGCGCTCGCAGGCGCGACGCAGTTCGTCGTCAGCCGCACCTCGGTCTCCGGCACCGTCGGCGCGGCGGTCCCCGTGGTCGCCTTTTCCGTTAGCGGTTCTCCGGCGTCGCCCGGCTCTTATCGCGTCACGAATCTCCCGCCCGGTGTCACGATCACCGGCGTTGCCGCCAATGGCATTTTCAACGGCTCCGCCGGCACCCTGAGCGGTACGCCGACCGCCAGTGGCACGTTCCTCGCGGCGATTACCGCCTACCAAGATGCCGGCGCGCGCGGCGATACCTACGGCCCCACCACGGTCGCCTTCGTCATCGCCCCCGCTACCCCGGTCACCGCAGTTTTTTCGCTGCAACCGGCGAGTAAGACCATCGCGGTCGGTGGCAACGTTACGTTCACCGCCTCGGCGAGTGGCACGCCGTCCCCGACATTTCAATGGCGCAAAGATGGCGTCGCGATCCCTGCCGCCGTTGGCGTCTCATTCACCCTCACGAATGTCCAGCTGGGGCAGGCCGGTGCCTACAGCGTGGCCGCCACCAACTCGGCGGGCACCACCGTGAGCGAATCGGCCATTCTTACCGTCAACTCGACGGCGGTGGGCTCACCCACGTTTACGGCGCTGCCCTCCGCCTCGGTCACGGTGGGCATTGGCTCCACAGTGGTCTTCAATTCAACCGCCACGGGCGCCACCTCCTATCGCTGGCAGCGCAACAACGCGAATCTCCTCAACGCGACGTCCGCCAACCTCGTCGTACCCAACGCGAGTGCCCTCGACGCCGGAACGTATCGGGTGATCGCCACCAACTCCGCAGGCTCAACCACCAGTCGCGACGCCACGCTCATCGTGAACCCAGTCGCGACCGCGGACCTCGGCCGCCTCGTCAACCTCTCCATCCTCACCACGGCCGGCCCGGGCGCCAAAGTCCTCACCGTCGGCGCCGTCGTCGGTCCGCTGAATTTCTCGGGTTCGCTGCCGCTCCTCATTCGCGCAGTCGGTCCGACGCTCGGACTGCCACCACCCGCGGGCTTCGGCATCGGCGGCGTCCTCATCGATCCCGTCCTCACGATCAACGCCGCCGGTGTTACCGCGCCCATCGCGAACAACGACAATTGGGGCGGTGGCGCTCCGCTAAACGCCGCCTTTGCCGCGGTGGGCGCCTTTGCCCTACCCGCCAACAGCCTCGACAGCTCCGCCCTCTCCAATGCCGCGCCTGGTGGTTACACCGTGCAGGTGACCGGCAAGGCTGACACCAGCGGCCTCGTCATCGCCGAAATCTACGATCACAGCACGGGACGCACCGCCACCAGCCCGCGCCTCATCAACCTCTCCTCCCTGACGCAAATCGACGCCGGGGCGGATCTCACTGTTGGCTTCGTCCTCAAAGGCGCGACCGCGCGCACGGTCCTCGTGCGCGGGATCGGTCCGTCGCTCGGCACGATCTTCGGGATCGGCGGCGTCATGTCCGATCCGAAGCTGGAACTGTTCAATAACGACACGGGGTCGAAGATCACGGAGAACGACAATTGGGGCGGCGACTCCCAACTCATGGACGCCGCCGCTTCGGTCGGAGCCTTCGCCCTCGCGGACACTGCGACAAAAGATGCCGTGCTCCTCGTAACCCTTGCGCCCGGCGCCTACAGTGCGCGCGTCAGCGGAATCGGCTCCAGCGCCGGCACCGCCATCGTGGAAGTCTACGAGTTGCCATAGAGAGGCGGATCAGCAGGTCGCCGCGAGCGCCTCTCAAACGTTCGTGATGGTCACCATTACGAGAGACGCGCGCTCAGAATGGTGACCCATCTGACCGAGGGCTATGCCGTGGTGACCGGAATTGTCGGCGGCGTCCAGTTGCACGGCACCAGCGATCTACGTCGAGGGTCGGACTTGGTTCGCGACGGAAGCCGGAACACCGCAAGACGTAATCCTCTCGCCGACAGCTCGCGAATCTCGCGCTCGATGGGCTGGCCAGGTAGATTTTTAATGCTGACGGGAACGTCAGCATCGGATCAGTTGCAGCAAGCGTGCGACCTCCTCGACGTGGCTACCACGGATGACGGTCCCATCCGCCAATTGCACTTCCAGCGGCGCCACTCAGGACACCGCCCGCGGCAACGTCAGCTCGGTAAATCCGACCTTTGGCCTCGGTCTCTGCCGCCGCTGCGCCTGCACCCACGACACGAAAGTCGGATACTTAACCCCTTCCTTTTTCGCGAACGCCTTCTGCGTGAGTCCGCTTTCTGAATACGCCCGCACCAGCGCGTCACGTTCGGCCGCCGGCGTAATCCGCCGTCCACGTTCATCCCGTTTCGTCTCCAGCAACTCCGTCGCAATGGTTCCCATTGCGACCTCCTATACGACTCATCCTTTCTCGCCTAGGCGGTCCCCGGCCGGCCGTTTACTAACGACGTAGGGACATCCCCGCTACACTGCCCGTCACCAGCCAAACACCTACGGACTTTCACCAAACGAAAGGAGAAGACCCGCTTTAGTGACCGCAGAACAGTGACGCTGTCGAGCTGCCCCGCCTCCGCGTCATCCGCTAACGATCCTCCTGGCGGGCGCTGAGCCATTAAATTAGAGGGGTTTCCACCGTTTCACCAACGATCGGGCGGGCATTCTTTCAGCGCCGACAATTAGCCTCTCGCCCGATTTGCCCAGTCCCGCCAGTTACCGCTCAGAAACCGGGCAAATATTTTTCAGACTCTGTCTTTCTCCTGCTCCTCGTTTTTCGACATCACGACATAATAATCTTTATATGATTTGTCGTAATATTGAGCGTAATAATAACCAGAAACCGCAAGATTCAGACCGTTAAGCACCGCACCAAAGTTGGGCACATTGGCTTCAAGGAGTTTCTTTGCGCTAAATTGCGCCGCCTTGCGCCGAACTTTATTAAAATAAATCGCGAATATAGAGCCATCAACCAGCGGCAGAACGATGAGTGCGTCACTCACGGCAGCCAACGGAGGTGTATCGATAAACACGCGGTCATAACGCTTCCGCGCCTCGGAGATCATCAATTCAAATCCCTTACTGTTGAGTATTTGTGTCGGGTTCTTCGCCCGACCACCCGCGGGCAACACATCGCAATTGGGCTGGAGACCACGAATGATCGCATCCTCAAGTGTCGCCGTACCACCACAAACATCAATCACACCCTTAATATTCTCAATTCGGAACGATTTGTGAATATTCGGCTTACGGAGATCGCAATCAATAATCAGCACGCGCTCACCATGCGCCGCAAATGTGAGCGCAAGATTGGTTGTCGTAAACGACTTGCCTTCGCCGGGAATTGTACTTGTAATTAGGATACATTTCGCGCTCTTGCTTTCGTCCTTCAAACGCAGACTCGAGTGCAGGGTTAAAAACGCCTCAGCGACTTGGCGATCAGCATTATTAGCAACAATCTGTGCTTTGTCTGGCTGCTCCATTCGTTTAATTTGTGGAATGATGCCAATGAGCGGAAGACCCACCACTCCCTCGATGTCAAAAGAGCTCTTCACTCGGTCGTCAATAAATGCGACGAAAAACGCAAACGCCAAGCCAAGCCCAAGCCCACCAACCAGCCCTAGACCAAGATTAAGTGGAATATTGGGCGAGATCGGTTTGTTTTCATCGGAAGCCCCGGCTCTATCCACAATTCGAGCGCTCTGGGTTTGAATCGCCCCTGTCATCGAAGTCTCCCGAGCGCGTCCGGTGATACTTTGCAGTATTTGCTCGCTCAGTTTTAGGTCTCGCTCGAGCTTGGTATATTGTAACGCGTAGCGATCAAGTTCAAGGGATTCGGCCTTTTGTTTCCGGAGATTATCTTGCACCTGCTCGTGATTGCGTCTCGCCGATTGATAATCGGATTCGACCTGCGCAAAAACCGACTCAATAGCTTTCGCTATCTCGCGCTCTGTTTGCTCAAGTGAATTGAGTGCCTCATTCATCTTAGGATGCTTGGGCAGGTAACGCTCCCGCAACTGAGCAATCACAATTTGCTGGGTAGAACGCTGCTGATTAAGGGCAATGATTAACGGCTGATTCGCGATGAACGGCAAATCGGTTAGGTTGATTCCTTTGGATCGATGCTCTTTTACCTGATTCAAACGAATCTCCGCCACATTCAGGGCATTGGCCGAACGATTAGCCTCAAGGTTGATCGCTTTCAGTGTCTCGTTCACGATATCTTTGCGACTATCGAGCGACACCATATTGTTCTTTTCCTTGTAGGCCTGCAGCTCGTTAGCGTTTTGGTCTACCTTCCTGCGTTGGTCGTCAACGGTCAAGGTGAGCTGGTCGTAAGCTGTTCTGGAATCGTCGAACCGGATTCGCGTGTTGTGGGCGAGGTATTCGTCCGCGAATAAGTTAGCTACTCTAGCCGCGACGAATCGATCTGGATGATCGTAGGTTACATTGACGATTAGTGACAGACGAGTCTGCACGACCTTTCGGTTCAATGCTAATTTTTCCATCACGAACGAGGTGTCTGCGGCGCTTGTTTCGTAAGGCGCAAGAAAGGCGCGTAGATCATCGCCCGAAATACGTTCCGCCACTTTACGAATAATGCTAACGCTCTCCAAAACCTTAATCTGAGTATTGAGATCTTCTGCGGATCGGATGTCGTTATCCATCACCTGTTGCATTTGAATCACATTCGGATCTCGCCGGAAAATTTGCACAGTTGCACTGGACCGATAAACCTTAGTCTGGCTCAGTGTATAAACCAGCGAACTCGAGAACACGACCAGAAAAACGACAACTACATACCAGATTCGCTCGCGGAGAATCAATAGATAGTCTTGGAAACTACGTTGAACCGAGCCTCCGGCCCCCCCTCCATCTCCGTAGCCATAGCCAACAGCGGAGTATCCCGCATAGTTACCTCCATAGTTATAGCCGTAGCCAGAACCTTCCTGTTTTTTCTTATCGGGAGCGTCCATCGATGGATTTTTTGGATTTAGAGAATCTTCTCTGGAACATTTATGACATCGTTCGGCTGGAGCGGCCAAGTCAAATTAGACTCACCCTTCATCAGCTCTTCGACGTTGATAGTGAAAATCTCCGTAGATCCATCTGATTTCGTCCGCTTTAAGGTCACTCGCTTCCTATCGGCTAGTCGATTGAAACTTCCGGCGCGTGAAATGGCACCAATCAAAGTGAGCCCCTGCTCCTGCAAGAAAAGAACCACCCCCGGCGTTACAACCGCTCCTGCAATAAAAACTCGCTGCGGAGCGTATTCCAAGACGAACAAATTTACCTGGGGTTTAGCCAAATACTCGCGCCCATATAGATCACGAATGTGTTCCTCGGCCTGCCTAGCGGTCTTATCTTTAAGATAGACCGTGTCGATCAACGGTAGCTTTACCGTAAATTCGCCGGAAATACGCACTTCACGCTTGAGGTCGTCTTCTTGGAAAATCTCAATGCGGATCAGGTCTTGAGGCTGGAGAACATAGTCTGCCTTGGTCGATTTGGCCTGAGAGGCTCCCGCCTTTATTGCGTTGTCTGATTGGGCAGCGAAGAGGCTGGTTACACCCATAAACAGCCCAAAAAGCAAGAGTCTCGTTCTGCTCATAGGTTATCGGATTCAAGTAGAAAAAAAGCGGAAGAAGATCACGGGGATCATCTTCCGCCAGAGGTGAATCAACTAAGATTATTTATCAGTAGCGGAAATTGGTCGAGAGACTAAAGACATTCTGCGTGAAGCTTGCTCCAGCTAGCGGCGAGCTGTTATCACGGTAAGTGTAACTGGCGGAAATCTTCACGTACGTGTTGACAATGTAGCCTACACCTAATGTCCCCTCTACGTAGTCGTCGGTCCGAGTGTAGTAATCAACAGCGCGAAGACTGAGGCCACCGTTAACCGACCATTGCTCATCAAGATTGATGTTGATGCCACCATTGATAGAAAAATTCTTCTGCTGCGCGCCTTGTGGGGAAGTCCCAAAGTCGTAACTGGAACCAGCCTCGAGGGACGTCTTCTCGGTGAGCGCATAAGTCAACTTCCCATCAAAACCTGGCAGCGTCTCGGAATCACCACGGTCGAATTTACGTGTAGCCACACCAGCGGAAAATTTCCCAGACAATTTCGGGGTAAATTGACCGCGAGCACCTAAATTGAAAAAGTGGTCAGTTGAGTCCAATCCGATCGTGGTTTCATAGCTCCTGTAGGAATAACCAAAACTCAAATCGACCTTCTCGGTCCATTTGTAGTACATCTTCAGCGGCACCGATAATTCGTCGGTATCTGCATAACCTTTCACCTTGAAATTATCGTGGGTGAATTTGATGTCTGCGCCGAGAGCCGTGATCGCGCTGATTTCAATTTCAGCACCAGTGCCGATAACGAATTGATCACGGCGCGTAAGACCAGAGAGGGTCGGCGTATTCTGATTCATCTCGTGGAAACCAGTGTTGAAGTTTAGCTTCAACTTGCCTTCTTCAAAGCTCGCCCGGAAATCACCGGTGAACAGGTTGGTGTTCAATTTACTATTATCGGAGTAATTTGAGAAACCATCCACCAACGAAAGCGATCCTTTGAGGGCGGCGTCTTTTCCAAAAGTAATTTCGATGCCCGGATTTATGTCGAAGATCGTATCGCTGGTGGCTTTCTCGACGGTGTAGATGTTATCATCCGCGCGGATACCCAAAGTACCCGTGACAAACAATTCAGCGCCATCACCGATTGCGAGAAAGGGTGCGGCATTTAGGAGCGAGCCGGTGCTTACGGCCGCAAGGATGGTTAAAGCAATTTTCTTCATTTTCGTATGCGGTTTGTCGGGGAGGTGTAGGCGAGAAATTGGATCGAAAAATTCAACCAGAGAAGTCGGTTAAGGTGACGTGGCGAGGAGAACGTTACTTGAATTATCGGTTTTTCACAAGCTTCAGTGGATCCAATGGTCATCTTTTCTAATCTGCAAGCCTGAAATGCAACAGAATTACCGATGCGCCCAGGGCTGGTTCATCCCGCCGTACAAATCCCGGCGGGAAGGGTAGCTGGCAGAGCCGAGCGCGGACCAACGCCGCGCTGCGTGGCAGAAAGCAGGGTGAGCACGCGAATTTTTCCCGCCCCCCGCCCAACACCACCTGCTTTTGACGGTGCGTCTGGAACTGATCGGCGCGAGCGAGGTGCCGCCGTGGAGCGAGCCAATCGAAACCCACTACTACCTGCACACCACGACGTTGGTCGACGAGGTGCTGCGTTAAGCGCCCGTCTACGAGCTCGGCTTGTGGTGCGCGCTGGTCAGCCACAGCAGCGCGAGCCTCCACCCGAAAGCCCGCGACGAGTGGGTGGGCTGGAAGGACGGGTAGCGGGAGTCGCGCCGCTAACCCCAATACTGTTCACTTAGTGATTGACGTTCGTCGCCGAGAAGTGTGGGATAGGAGGCATGGCACGAAGCGCGATGACGATGGGAACGGGCGGAAAAATTGCCGAGCACCTGAGCGTTGGGGTGCTGGCCCAGATTTACCCA
>CANIJN010000074.1 GCA_947467625.1 Opitutia bacterium
CCCTCGTAGTCTTGGCCCTGGTCGCTTTTCGGACGTTTTTGTGGGCCGCGGAAACACCCCGGCCCGATGCCGATGGCTTCGTGCCGATGTTCAACGGCCGTGATCTGACCGGTTGGACGAACATCAACTGCGCCCCCGAGACGTGGAGCGTGCGCGACGGGAAAATTTACTGCACCGGCAAACCGGTGGGCGGTCTGCGCACGGAGCGCCAGTACGAAAACTTCATCGTCGAGTTGGAGTGGCGTCATCTCCAGCGCAGTGGCAACTCCGGTTTTTTCGCGTGGGGCTCACCGATCAATGCGCCGGGTGTGCCTTTTTTACGCGGGATCGAGGTGCAGATCCTCGATCAGGGTTACGCGGAGGATTTTGAAAAGAAGAACGGTAAAAAGTCCGAGTCGTTTACGACGCACGGCGATGTGTTTGCGATTCATGGGGCGACGATGACCTACGTGGGGAAGACAAATGGAAAACGAAGTTTTCCCACGGAAGATCGCAGCAAGCCCTCGCCCGAGTGGAACCACTACCGCATCGTCGCGAACAACGGTTCGCTCCGCCTGCACGTGAACGGGAAAGAAATCAGCGGCGGCGACGACGCCAACTACCGCAAGGGTTACCTCGCGCTCGAGTCGGAGGGTGCGCCGGTGGAGTTTCGCAATCTGCGGATCAAAGAACTTCCGTCCACGGGGGCGAATGCCAGCAACACGGCGCCGCTCGATCTGGGCTGGCGCGCGATATTTAATTCGGTCGATCTCCGCGGATGGCGCACGAGCGCAGCGACGGCCGCACGCTGGTCGGTCGTGGGTGAAAAGCTCGTATTGAAAGCGGAGCCAGCGGATCAGGGGACGGGTGGCGCCGCGCTCGTCACGGAGGCCGAGTTTGGTGACGCGGAATTTATCGTCGATTTTCAGCTCCCGAAAGCCGCGGTCGGCGCGAAGGGGGCAGACGCAGCGCTCACGTTTCGCGGCGCGACGATCGATCTCGCTGGAACCGAAGGCGGAAAATTCAGCCGTTTTACGATCACGGTGCGCGCTGGAAAAATCCGCGTGCAGCGCGATGCGCAGCCTGCCACGGAGCGTGCGCTCGCCGCCGGTGCACCGGCGCATGGTTCCCTCGGCCTCGTTCCCACGGCTGCCGGTGGGACGTTTATGAATCTGCACGCGCGCGGGTTGTAATGGCGGGTTGGTTACGCGCGGATTGCCGGGCCGGTGTGGGTCGCTGCGGACGCACGCCCCCTTCCGTAAACATGCCCATCGCTTTCGCGTTTCGGTTGGCCCCTGCGGCGTGGAAAAATTGCCGGCCGGTGGGAGCGGAGTGCGCTCTGAGGCGAAAAAGCGACGGGAAGGTGAGTGCTGATGACGCTCACTTCGCCACGGTCGAAAGCAGCTCGCGGAGGGTGGCGGTGACTTTTTCGGCGGCGGCGACCTCGAGGTAGCTGCTGCGGGCGCGCCACGTTTCGTAGCCGCCGAGCGCGTGGTGCTCACGCGTGGGGAGGTAGCCGTTGTAGCCGTTGGCGAGGGAGATGGTGAAGTGTTCGGCGAGGGGTTTGGTGGATTTTAGGGCGAGGCCGATTTCGACGAAGACCTCACAGGGGATGGCGGCGACGGTGAGTGCGCCGATGCGGAGCACTTGGAGTTTCACGGAGACGGTCGCGGGGAAATCGGCGAGCGCGAGGGACTCGAGGGCGTAGATCGCTTTGCGGTCGGCGAACTGGCCGTCGGCGTCGCGTTTGGTGGTGGCGACTAGGTTTTGCGCGCGGGTGAGCTCGGCGGCGGTGGGCTTGCGCACGGCCAGGGTGAGGTCGCGTTCGGCGGTGGCCAGGGGTGCGGACGCTTGCCAGGAGAGGCGGGCGTAGGCCTGGAGGGCGGTGGTGGCGACGCTCTCCGCGACGACGGTGATTTGTTCGCCGGGGGAGCGTTTGGGCGGGGCGGGAGCGGCGTAGTTGACGTTGTTGATGTTGCCGCTGGTGCCGTTGCTCATGATGCCGACGAAGGCGGGTTTTCCAGTGTATCGGGCGTCGGTGGCATTGAGGCGCGTGGTGAGTTCGCGAGCGAAGGCGGCGAAGTAGTCGGCGGAGATCGCGGGCAGGCCACCGACGTAGTGCAGGCTGTAGTTGGCGAGCACGGCGAGTGGGCGGCCGTCGGATTTGGCGCGGGCGGCGAGGACCGAGACATCGGGGTCGACGGGGCCGGCGGGCCCAGTGACCTTGGGGTTCTTGTATCCAGGATTCATCCACGCGCGGTCGGTGGTGACGTCGAAGGGATTTTCGTAGGACTCGCCGGCTTTGACGAGCCACCGGCGATTGAAGACCTGGTCGGGGTTGGCGGATTTGCCGAAGGCGATCTCGGCGGGTTCGAGATTGGCGTGGGCGCGGATGATGCTTTCGGCGATCCGCGTGGGGAGATTGGCGAGATAGACGGGGTCGGCGTTGCTTTGAAAAACGGGTGTCAGCGTCGCGCACGAGTGCGAATGCGTGGCGCTGATGAGGAGATGCGAGGCGGGGATGCCGGTGGCGCGGGAAGCGATCGACTTGGCGGCCTCGCAAATCTCACGAGGGATCATGCACGCATCGACGATACAGAAGACGAGCGTGGTAGTGCCGCTCTGCAGTGCGAAGCTGCGCGCGTGCATCGGATCGGTGACGGCGCGGGAGAACGCGCCCTTCATGCCGCCGTTGATCGGTGTGGGGAGTTGGGCCGGGGTGGGCGTGATGTCCTGCGCGAAGGCGCCGGCGCGGAGCGGGGCAGGTGCGGCGGCGCGGGCGGTGAGACAGACGACGCAGAACAGGGAGAGCAGGAGAGCCGGGGAGCGGCGGAGAGCGAGGGCGAGCAGGACGGAGCGACGGAGAGCAGGAGTGGTGGGGAGGCGCATGGGTTGAAGTGGGTGGGGTGCTGGATGCAGCGATACAAGGGTGGTTCCCGGGCGGCGGCAACCATTGGGCGGGCGGCTTGACTTTGCGGTTCGCCATAAAACCATGAATGCATGAAAACGACCCTAGATCTACCTGCCGATGTGGCGCGTGCGCTCCGACTGGAATCGGCGCGGCGGGGTGGACGCAAAGCAGCCTCGCTCACGCGATTGGTGTCCGATGCGGTGCGGCGGGCTTACGTTTCGCCCGAAGCGACCACCAAGTCCCGGATTGACCTCACGCCGGGCCGCGTAGTCGTCACTCCGCCGCGCGGGACGCCGAAAGTGACCAGCGAGAACGTGCGGGCTGCGCTTTACGACTGAGCGAATGCGACACCTGTTGGACAACGACGTGTTTTTGGCGGCGATCTACCGCGGTCATGCACTGCACAGTCGAGCGCGGGCGTGGCTCGACGCCGCCAAGCCCGGCGGCTGGGGTGTCGCCGTGGAAACCTATCTCGCGACGGTGCGGCTGCTGATGAATCCGGCGGTGATGCACGCCGGTGTACTCACAGCGAAACAGGCGCTCGATGGGTTGGAGGCGGAGTTGGGCGGCCGGCATCCGGGGCGGTTGGTGCTCTCGGCGCAAAAGCCCGAGCGGGCGCTGCTGGAGAAAGCGGTCGGCCACCGGCAAATCATGGATTTTTGGCTGGTGCAGGTGGCGTGCGACAGCGGCGCGAAGTTGGCCACGGCCGACGCTGGCACGCTCGCGAACTGGCCGGCGTTGACGGTGAAGGTGGGATAGCGGCGGGCGGATCGCGGCAACGCATCCGACGATCGAGAGGATGATTTATTTCTGGGATCTGTTCAGTTTTTGAAGAAAACGGGTTCGCCTGATCCGCGGGCCATGAGAATAAAGCTGGGGATGCCCCACGATGAGCGTTACGCCCTCTGCAGTAAGATGAAGTCGCTCGGTTTCATAGATAGCTCGAGGAATTCAGCGCAGGGATTTTAAGTGAGCGAAGAGGTCGCTGACGTGCTCGGGCGGGAGGCTTTCGAGGAGGCCCTCGGGCATGAGGGAGCGGCGGAGGTAGGAGGTGGAGCGAATTTCGTTGCGCGGAATGCGGCGGTCTTCGGCGCCGGGGGTGCGGAGGAGGAGGGAGTCGGCGGATTCTTCGACCAAGAAGCCGTCGCGGACGGAGCCGTCGGTCAGGACGACCCGGAAAGTCCGATACGCGCTCTCCATCGCGGCGCTCGGCGTGAGGAGATTACGGAGGAGGGCTTCGACGCCGGTGTTGCCGACGCCGTCGAGGGCGGGGGCGATCGCGCCGCCCTTGCCGGCGAACTGGTGGCAGGCGAGGCAGACCGCGATGAAGAGTTGCTTCCCGTTGTCCGGATTGCCGCGGGTGTTGGCGAGCACGCGGAAGCGGGCGAATTTTTCATCTTGCACGGTGGCTTCGGCGGCGGTCAGCAGCGCAGGCGCATCGTCGGTGAAGTCGAGGCGAGCCTTGCCTTGGAGCGAGCCCCAGGTGGCGCCGGAGAAGACGTGGGTGAGCGTGGGCGCGGAGGGGAAGCTGCGGTCGAAGTTCTCGCGGATTTCTTTGGCGGAGCGGGCAGTGCTCCACACGCGGAATTCGGCGAGCCAGCCGGCGGTGCCGCCGTTTTTGGGATTGGCGCGGCCGAGGTCGAGACCGGCCAGAGTGTCCGTGTTGGCGGTGGTGCTGGTGGCGTCGAGTTCGCCGTTGATGAAAAGACTGAAGACACCTTTTGCGTCGCGGGTGATGGCGTAGTGCGTCCACACGCGCGGGGTGGTTTTTTTCTTTGCGACGACGATGTCGGCGGGACTGTGGCCATTGAGCCAGACGCGGAGTTGGGCGGCGTGGAAATTGATCGAGACCTTGCCCGGTGCGCTGAGGAGGGCGTCGACGTTGTTGATGGTGGGATCGAGCTTGGCCCAACACTCGACAGTGAACGGACCGGTGAGGGTGAGCTGCGTGGCGGAAAAATCAGCATGGGCGCCGTCGAGGCGGAGGACGCGCTGGGCGTCGCCGCCAAGGTCTTTCCAGAGAGCAGCGACGGTGGGATCGGCGGGGAGGAGCGTGCGGAGCTTGTCGGCGGTGTTCACGCCGAGGTCGCTTTTGGAAACGGTGTTGGCGCCGAGGCCGGCGAGGAGGGCGGTGGCGCCGGTGGTGGTGCTAGCGAGGCGGTCGAGGGCGGTGCCGCGCTGGGAAACCGTGAGCGACGGCAGCAGCGCGACGAGGAGGGCGGGAGCTTGCGGATCGCGGGAGGCGGCGAGGGCCGCGAGGGCTTCGTCGCGGACGGAGGCATCGGCCGAGGAGCGGGCGAGGCGTTCGAAGGTGGCGACGGGGCCGAGGGCGTTTTCGCGGAGGGCGCGGAGGGCGGCAATGGCGGCAGGAGTGAGTGCCGTGGAGGTTGCGACGAGGTCGTGCGAGAGCAGGGCGGTGAGCGCGGGCTCGGTGGCGGTGAGTTTGAAGGCGCCGGCGACTTGGGCGCCGAGGGTGGCGTCCGCGCTATCGGAGGATGCAAGAAGCGCGCTGCTGGCAGCGGTGAGCGCGGTGGTGAGCGGAGTGGTGTCGAGGCTTGTGCGGAGGGTGAGCAGGGCGCGGAGAACCGGCGCGCGGGTCGCAGCAGCGGCGAGCGATTGGGAGAGGGCGTCGCGGACGGCGGGCTCAGCAAAGTGGGCGGCGAGGGCGCGGACTTCTTCGTCGCCGAGCGGTCGCGTAAGCTCGGGGGTGAGGCGCGCGAGTCCAATGGCGGCGTCTTTGCCGCCCAGGGCGAGGGTGGCGAGGATGCGGTTCTCAAGCGGGAGCGTGCGGCCCTCGGGTGAAGCGAGGAGCGCGGCGGTGGCGGTGGGATTCAGCTCCATGGCCCAGCGCGCGAGGTAGCGTTCGAATTCACGTTCGTAGCGGGGCCAAGGATTCGCAGGGGCCACGACCGCGGGGAGTGACGTGGCGCCGAGTTGGGCCGCTAGTGACATGACGCGTGCGCTGGCGCGGGGCACGCGGCGGAGGGCATCGCCAAGCGCGGCGCGGACGGAGGGCGAGGGGTCGGAGAGGAGCGGCGTGACGATGGAGAGGAATTCGGATTCGGGGCGAGGCTGCGTGGCGGCGAGGCGGGCGGCCTCGTGGCGGATCGTGGGCGCGGGGTCGGCGGCGAGTGGCAGGAGAAGCGTGGTGGAGATCGGCTGGAGGCTTTCGAGGGCCCAGAGCGCGGCGAGGCGACGGTCGGTCGGGGCGGCGCGGTCGGCGGAAAGTTTTTCGAGCTCGGGGGCGACGGCGGTCGCGCGGCGGTCGGTGAGTTCGAGCCAGGCGAGGCGGGAGACGAGGGCGTTGGGGGCGCCGAGTTGGGCGACGAGGGCGCGGTCGTCGAGGCGCGTGAGGTCGGGCGGCGTGACGCGAGGTTGGTCGCGGTGCCGGATGCGCCAGATGCGGCCGCGGGATTTGTCCCGGTCAGGGTGCGTGCGCGGGACCTCGTTGTGCGAAATGATTTTGTTATACCAATCCACGATGTAGAGCGCGCCGTCGGGACCGAAGTGCATCGCGACCGGGCGGAACCACTTGTCGGTGGTCGTCAGGAAGTCGGGAAGTTTTTCGTAGCGGTAGCGGCCGGAATCGGGGGTAGCGCGGACGGCGTTGATGGTGTTGGTGATGGGATTGGCGAGGAAGAAGACTTTGGCGGTGGCGTCGGTATCAGCCGTTCCAAAACGGCGAAAAAAATTGTCGTGATCTTCGGCGAGGGCGAGGCCACTGAGGCCGGTGCCGCCCATTTGCGCAGGGGCGAGGGGGGGCGGCATGAGGGGCTGGTAGGGGCGGAGCAGATCTTTTGAGCCGGTGCGGACCCAGACGCCGGGTTCGTAGGGGATGACGGGGTAGCCTTGGTCGTTGGCCTCTTGGAAAAACGTCTCGCCCTCGCGCGAGGTGAGGAGGCCCCAGATGTTGTTGGGGCCGGCGGTGAGGTTTTCGAACGAGGAGCCGTCGGGGGTGAAGCGGGCGAGTTTGCACTGGTTGAAAGGAATTTCGGTCGAGCCGTCGGCGAAGGCGCGGCCGGCGGGGCGGCGGACTTTCGAGTAGTTGAAGAGGCCTTGGGCAACGAAGATTTGTCCGCCGGGTTGGCGGAGGAATTGGTGGGGAAACAAGTGCGAGTCCTGCGTGCCGAAGCCGGTGAGGATCACGTCGTGGCGGTCGGCGCGGCCGTCGGCGTTGGTATCGCGGTAGAAGCGGATGTCGGTACCGTATTGGACGAAGGCTCCGTCCTTGTAAGGCTGCACGCCGAGGGGCATGACGAGACCGTCGGCAAAGACGCGAGGCGGCGTGGTGACGGCGGCGCGGCCGGGCGCGGGGGCGGCGTAGGGATTATCGAATACAACGACCTTGTCGCGGCCGCCGGCGGTGAAGAGCGCGTCGGACGCGGCTTTCTGTTCGTTGCCGTCGACGGGGTATTCGAGGGCGGTCATCGACCACATCCGCATGCGGGCGTCCCAGGTGACGTTGATGAATTTTCCGAAGCCGGCGGATTCGGCGACGACGAGTTCGGCTTCGAAGCCGGGTGGAAGCGTGAACGAGAGGCGTTCCTCTTCGGGTGTGCGCGGACCGGTGGTGACGGCGTTGTAGCTGATGTCGCGGGCCGGAGCGGGGGCTGGGGAAGTGGCGGCGGGGGCGGCGGAGGCGGATTTTTTCTGCTTCGCAGCGGGGGCGCGCGGCGGGATGGGTTTGGGGTGACCGACCTGGTCCCATGTGGGGGCACCGGGGGTCGGCGGGAGCGGATCGAGGGTGATGTCTTTGACTTGGACCAGGGCGATGCCGCCGCTGTGAATTTGAATCGCAATCTTGCCGTCGAGCGCGATGGCGGGATCGGTCTCGGTGTAGTCGAGGGCGGCGACGCCGTTGATCCACGAGCGGAGGCGAGGGCCTTCGGCGAGGATGCGGTAGTCGTTCCAATCTCCGGCGCGGATGGCGGCGTTGATCGCGGCTTCGTCGAGGGGGCCCGCGATGACTTTGTTGCGACGGGATTCGTCGTAGAGTTTGCCCCACCATTTGTCGCCGGCGTCGACTTGGTAGCCGGACATTTCGGTGTTGTTGGGCACGCGCAGGCTGCGGAGCTGAACGCCGCTGTTGATCAGGCCGGTCTGGGGGTCGCCGGTGAGTTTGATTTTGAGACGAAGATCAAAATTTTGGAACGAGCGGGTGGTCGCGAGGAAGAAGTTCTTCGGGATCTTTTCGGTGGAGGAGCCGCCGGTGAGGCAGCCGTCCTGCACGCGCCACCATTTCGCGTCACCCTCCCAACCGTCGAGTGTGCGGCCGTCGAACAGGGCGGTGGGAGCAGCAGCAGCAACGACGGTAGCAAAAATTGCGGTGCAAAGGATCGGAAAAAATCGGGTGAGGAGCATGGGGAAGGATTGAGGGGTTAGGGCTGGGTAGTGAGACCGGAGGGAGCGTGCCCGTTCGCAGGGCGGGAACGCGAGCCGGGGATTGCTTTGAAACGGCGTGTGAGTTCCGCGAGCGAACTTTCGACGGCCATGCGCTCGAGACTGCTGGCGCCGACGAAGCCCTCGCAGCCGGTGGCGGTGATGACGCGGGTGGCGTCGTCGGGAGTGTTGATGGGGCCGCCGTGACAGAGGAAGAAGATGTCTTTTCGGACGGTCGAGGCCGCGTCCATGATCTCCCGCGTGCGCTTGATCGTGTGGTCCCAGCTGACGACGGCATTGGTCACGCCGATGCTCCCACCGACGGTGGTGCCGACGTGAGTGATGATGGCGTCGGCGCCGGCCTTGGCCATTTCAACGGCTTCCTGGGGCGAGCTGACGTAGACGATGGAAAACAGATCCATGCGGCGGGCGAGCGCGACCATCTCGAATTCCTTTTTCACGCTCATGCCGGTTTCCTCGAGGACGCCGCGGAAGTGGCCATCGACGATGGTGTGCGTGGGGAAATTATTCACGCCGGAGAACCCCATGGCCTTCACTTCGCCGAGCCAGTGCCACATCCGACGACGCGGGTCGGTGGCGTGCACGCCGCAGATCACGGGAATCTCCTCTACGACGGGCAGCACTTCGTATTGGCCGATCTCCATCGCGATGGCGTTGGCGTCGCCGTAGGCCATGAGGCCGGCGGTCGAGCCGTGACCGGCCATCCGGAAGCGGCCGGAGTTGTAAACGATCAGGAGGTCCGCGCCGCCTTTCTCGATGAACTTGGCGGAGATGCCGGTGCCAGCCCCCGCCGCGATGATCGCTTCGCCGCGCGCGACGGTGGCGCGTAGGCGTTCGATGACTTCAGTGCGGGTGTAGGGATTCCCTTTCCCGGTCCATGGATTCGGCATGAGTGGAGAGCGGTTTAATTGACGATTTGGTCGAGGACGATGACGCGGGCGAGGCGCGGTATCACGATTTGCACGGCGGCTTGATGCACGGGGTGCGGGAGGTAGGCATCGCGCGCGGCGATGCTCTCGAAGGTGAAGATAAAGCTGTGCGTGAAGCCGTCGGTCAGGCCCTCGGTGCTGACATCGGGCGACCAGTTGAACGCGACGATGCCGGGGATGGCCTTCGGCAAATCGGCGATGGTGCGGCGGACGAGTTCGATGTCGTCCGCCGTGCATTCGGGTTTGAATTGGAACAGGGCGAGGTGGTTGAGGCGGGGCATGGAAGTCGGAAAGGTGGCACGCGCGTGATCGCGAGAAGGTGGGATAGCTTATTTCGCTGGCGCGGGAGATTTCGCTTTCAGGATATCTGGCCGCCGGGGGTCGGGATCGAAAAAGCGCGCGCCGGCGCCTACGCGATCGAAGTCACCGATATCGGCGCGGGCTTTCTCGGCGAGTGCGAGCAGTCGGGCGACGACCTGCGGGTTTTGTGCGGCGATGTTGTTTCGCTCACCGATGTCGGCTTCGAGATCGAAGAGCAGTGGCTCCGCGAGCGCGGCCGTTTCCGCCGGTGCGCCGAAGACGGACCAAGGCTTGTTCTCCGGACGCGGCAGATGCAGTTTCCACCGGCCCGAACGCACCGCCTCGAGTCGGGTGTGGGCGTAATAGTAAAACGCCTCGGTTGGACTCGTTGCCCCCGCCTTCCCGTGGAGCAATGGGCTGAGGTCGTGTCCATCGATGATGCGATCCGTCGGCGCGCCGGTGCCGGCCAGCCTGGCGATGGTGGGCAGGAGATCGAGGGTCGTGACCAGCTCGCTGCTGGTTGCACCGGCCGCCACGCGACCCGGGGCGCGCACGATAAACGGCACGCGGAAACCGCCCTCCCAGCTCGAGGCCTTGGCTCCGCGCAAAGGGGCGGCGGAGCCGTAGTGCGCGCCGCGCTCGTCGCGTTGATTGAAGGGATACTTGAGCTGCCCCTGCGGCCCCCGCGTGCGGGCATCGTCGGGCGCGGCGAGGTGCCGGTCGAGATACCACGGGCCGTTGTCGCTCGTGAAAATGATATAGGTGGATTCGTCCAATCCCTCGGCGCGCAGTGTCTCCCACAGCCGGCCGAAATGCGCATCGAGTTCCTCGACGGCATCGCCGAAGAGCCCGGCCGCCGATTTCCCGGCGAATGCCGGCGAGGCGGCGACGCGGGTGTGCGGCATCGAATGCGCGAGATAAACGAAGAAGGGTCGATCCTTGCTCCGGCGGATAAAGGAGATCGCCTCGTCCGTGTAACGCTGCGTCAGCGTGGACATGTCGGCGTTGTTTTCCTCGACCTTGGTGCCGCGCAGCAGGTTCACCGTGGCATCGTTGCTCGAGGGCGTGCCGAAAAATTCATCGAAGCCCCGGTGAGTCGGGAGCAGGTCCAACTCATACTCGGAGGCTTTTTGTGTATGCCCGGCGAGATCCCATTTGCCGTATGCGGCCGTCGCGTAGCCGCGCGTTTTCAGGATTTCGGCAATGGTGATTTCCTGCGCGTGGAGTCGCGGGTGATGCTCGACCACGTTTTTGCGCTTGGCCACGCGGAGGGGGTAGCTGCCCGTCATGAGCGCGGCGCGCGAGGGCCCACACACCGGCTGCGCGTAGAAATTGGTGAAGCGCATCCCCTCGGCCGCGAGGCGGTCCAGATTCGGCGTGCGAATGCGTTTCCCGCCGTAGGAACCCAAGTCGCCGTAGCCGAGATCGTCGGCCAGGATGATGACGACGTTTGGCGTGCCGGCTCGGGTGGGCGCCGGCGGGGTGGCGGCGCTGGCGCCGCTCCAAGCCGTCAACAGGGCGGCAACGAACCCGGCGCGGGCATAGCGACTACCATTTCTCGTCGCGGTATTAGGCATGAGAAAATAACGCGAGGTGGTTGATGCGTGGCATGGTGAGATACTGGAGGGAGGATAGGAATGTTTAGGGCAACGGTGCCGTGCGCGAACCGGCGCGGATCGTGCGCAGCAGATCGGCGAGACGGGTGGCGACCTCGGGGTGATCACGAATCACGTTGCGCGCCTGCCGCGGATCGGTGGCCAAGTTGTAAAGTTGTTCGGTGGGCGCATCGAGCTTCAATCGGCCTTCGGCCACATCGCTGTTCACCTGCCTGGAAAATTGCAGCGCCGCCGGGCCGCCCAAGGCGTGCTCGCCGACCTTGGCGCCCTTGAAGCCGCCGCCGCCCTGAGCACCGATATGCACCCAAGGCCCCTGGCGCACAGCGAGGTGCGTGGGGCTGTTGGCGGCGAAGATGGCATGATCGCGGATCGGACGCGTCGGTGTGCCCGTGAACGCCGGCAACACGTTGAAGCTGTCCGGCGCATCCGCCGCGCTGAACTTGACGCCGGTAAGCGCAGCCATCGTCGCGAAGAGATCGACGTTGGAGATGAGTTGGTCGGAAACGGAACCGGCGGGGATGTGCTTGGGCCACCGCGCCACGAACGGCACGCGATGCCCGCCCTCCCACGCCTCGAATTTGAATCCCAGCAAATCGCCGTTGAGGCGATGACCGCGGCTCACGGCTTCCTGTCCGCCCATGTTGATCATGCCGCCGTTGTCGCTCGTGAAAAGGACCAGCGTGTTTTCGGCGAGCCCGAGTTCGTCGAGCGTGCGCAGGACCTCGCCGACCATCCAGTCGAGTTCGTGGATGAAGTCGCCGTAGACGCCGCACTCGCTCGTGCCGCGGAAGCGCGGATGCGGCGTGAACGGATGATGGATGTTAGTCGTGGCGAGATAGAGGAAGAAGGGCTCGCGCGCGCGGGCTTTGATCCATGCGACGGATTTCTCCGCGAGGCGCGTGCCGACCTGTTCGTCGTCGTAAAGTGCGTGCGCGGCCTTGCCGCCGCCGATCTGGCGGAGGCCCATTTTCTCGCGAAACTCCCGCGTCTCGGCCGGCTGATCGTAGACGAGCGGATCGTCCGCCACGAGTCCGACCACGCGGCGGTCCTCCACCCAGACGAAGGGCGGGTGACTGTTCACGACCGGCACGCCAAAAAAGGTGTCGAAGCCGAGTTCGAGCGGACCGGGCTTCAGTTCGCCGTTCCAATCGGGTGTCGTCGTTCCGAAACCGAGGTGCCACTTGCCGAAACACGCGGTGCGGTAGCCGGCGCGTTGCATCACGTCCGCGAGCGTGGTGCGCTCGGGATCGATCACGAGGCCTTGTTTGAGAAAAACCGGCACGTTGAGCCCGCGCCGGAACGGATACTCGCCCGTGAGCAGCGCGTAGCGTGACGGCGTGCAAACGGCCGAGGCGGAATGCGCATCGGTGAAACGCCGGCCCTCGCGGGCGAGCCGGTCGATGTGCGGCGTGCGCACCTTGTTCGCGCCGTAGCAGCCGACGTCGCCGTAGCCGAGATCGTCGGCCAAAATCAGGATGACGTTGGGCGGCGTCGCCGGGGCCGTCGCGGTCGTCGCAGCTGCTGCCGTAGCGGGGGAGGCGGAGCACAAGCCGAGGATCGCGCCCACGAACCAGGAGAAATATCGGGGGCGCATGGGCAGCATCAGAATTTGCCCTGCACGCCAAAGTTGAAGCGGCGGGATCCGGCCCACATCGCGCTGGCAAACTGGCGGTCGCCGAGGCCGACGAGTTGGTTGACTGGCCGCTTCGTGATGTTGTCGATCGCGAAAAAGAATTCGCAATCGCGACGCCAACGGTAGCCGAAGTTCACGTCGATTTTTTCGCGTCGGGGATTGCTCGTCCCGAGCGCGGGATTGGCGGTGGTGCCCACAAGGAAGGCGGCCTGCTGATTATAGCGAGCCAGGGCGTGGAACCGGCCCTTCGCATACTCACCCACGATATTCCACGCGCGTGGGATGAAGCCGGGCACCTGCCCGGACCGCAGCCGGGAACCAGTGCCGAAGTCGCCCTGTGCGCTCAGCACGGTCAGGTTGCCCTTGAACGTGAAGAGGCCGAGGGAGCGCGGGATGAAATTGAGCTGGCGCACGAGGTTGAACTCGATGCCCTCCACTTTGGCAGAGCCGCCGTTGACGGACGTCCGGAGTTCGTAGCCCACGTATTGCTCTCCGAGCGGAAAGCCCGGCGGCACCACGCCGATCTGGCTGACAATGTAGTCGCTGATATCCTTGCGAAACAAGCCGACCGAGACGAGTCCGGCGGGTTCGGTGTAATACTCGAGGCTGAGATCGTAGCTGTCAGCAAACTGGGGCCGGAGACCGGGATTATTGGTCGTCACCACGCCCGTGGTATCGTTGACCGTGGTGTTGGGCACGATGGCGCCGAAGCCCGGACGGCCGATGCCGGTGGAGTAGCTGGCGCGGAGTTGGAGTTCGGGCTGGAACCGGTAGTTGGCATGCAGGCTGGGAAACGCGTTGCGGTAGTTGCTGGAGCGAGTGACTTTTTTTCCGACGTTGTTGAGCGCGCGTTGCACGGGATCGGGGATTTGGGCCGCGGTGGCCTGCACCGGATTGGTGAAGACACCCGTGCCGGAGACCTTCGTCTCTTCCCAGCGCACGCCACCGAGCAGGTGCAACTTCTGCCAATCGGTTTCCGCCATGAGGTAGCCAGCCGAGATTCGTTCCGTCGCCTGAAAATTGGTCGAGTTGGCACGGATGACGTTGTTGTAGACATCGTCGGACCAGAGCTTTGGTTGGTCATAGAAACTTTTAAGGACGGCGGGGATGTCCAGCAGGAAGGGACGTCGGCTACCTGAGTCACTGAAGCCGGAGATGGCGGGATTCGGATTCACGAAGCGGCTGACGCGATCGTCCGTCCGTCCGGTCGCGGCGACAATCCCGGTCACACCGTCCTCGCCGATAAAATTCCGGACGTTGTTCTCGAGGGTGTTGAGGCGGCTCTGCTCGTTGAAACTCAGTCCCGATTTTACCACGATGGGCAGGCGCCACGTTAAGCTATATTTGGCATCGAGACGGGCACCGGAGCGATCATCGTCGCGGAATTGGAAAGATTGGTTTTGCGCGAGCGAATAGTTGTCGGGATTGAACGGCGCCTCGGCATTGGGGCCGCTGTAGCGGAGAGTCGGAAAGAGAAGATCGCGCGAATTCTCCGCGACATATCCCGGACGGAAGGGCGTCAACAACGTAGCGGTGATCGTGCCATAGTCAGTGTTGTCCCGCGGGGCGCGTATATTGCGTAACTTGGCCGAGGAGTTGAAGAGGTTATAGCTGACCTCCCAAGCATCCCCACGGTGTTTGGCCTCGAAGGAAAGTGAGTCGGCACGGGTGTAAGGAAACTCCATGTTGTGCCCAGCGACGAAACTTCCGGTCGTGTAGGCGCGAACACCCGGCGTCCAATTTCCGGCGGGAACGGCGCCGCTAATGGTGGTAATTACCGATTCCGTCTTTTCGGTCCAGTCGTCATGTTTGAATTTAAGCGCGAACTCATGGTTGCGACCGCGGCGGTGGTCGACTGTGACCGCCCAATTCCGGCGGTAGCGCGAACGGTCGTTCTCGATTTCCTGATTCATCGTCGGGATGGCGCCGAACGTGGCATTGGCGGCGATATTCTGGGTGCCGCGAAGTTGGTTGGTCCCCTCCTTGTTCATGCCGGCGGTGACAAAGACACCCCGGTTACGCTGCGGGCCGAGAACCGTGTGATAAGTCGCCTGGGCGTTGACCGTGGGACGGGAATCGAAGCCACTGCGAGTGGTGACATATTGGCCACCGAGCCGGTATTCGAAATTTCCGGCCGACTTCGGATAATCGAGCGCGCTACGTTGGATCAAGTTCACCATGCCTCCGATGGCATCAGCGGCGCGGTCGGGAGTGATCGCCTTGATGACCTCGGCAGACTTGATGTTGTTGGTATTGGTGGTCGAAAGGATCGACGAGCGGTCGTTGACCGAGCCGTTGATGGAAGGGGTGGCGAAATTGTTTCCGTCGAGTTGGGTGTTGTTGAGCGTCGAACTCATCCCTCGGATCGAAACGCGGTCCACTTCGTTGAAGAAGATCGATCCGTTCACGCCGGGCAGAAGTTGGAGCAGCTCGGCGGGGTTGTCATTGTTGAGCATGCCATAGGATTGGATATCGACGACGTTCTTCACGTTGGGAGCGTTGCGCTGATCGGTGACGGCCAGCGCATCCGCGCTACGGTCGGCCGTGACCGAAAACTTGCCCATCTTGACCACGTCCTCCCGAAGTGTGACGGAAAGCGGGGCCGATGCTCCGGCGGCTACGACCGTCCGGGCGGTGGTCGGAGTCATACCCGTGTAGGCGATGCGGAGAGTGTAGTCCCCGGGCGGCAGCGCGCCAAAATCGAACTCGCCGCGGCGGTCGGTGGTAGTGGTGTGACTGGTGCCGTCGATCGTCACGACGGCGCCTTCGAGATAGGCGTTGCCGCTGCTGTCGGTCACGATGCCGGTGATGCGGCCCGTGTTGGTCTGGGCTGAAGCGAACGACACAAAGAGGAAGGCGAGCAGCGAGGTGAGTGTCGGACGTAAGAACGGCAGCGCGCGGGGGAACGTGGTGGAGGTTTTCATAGAGAGCACGGATTATCTGAGGGAGAAAGGAGCGGGTAAGCAGACGTCGCGTCGCGTGGGCTGGCGGCCTGATGGGCGTTTTATGGTTTAGCCGCAGTTGCGAGCGGCACTTGGAGTTTGCGCGGACCGGCTTCAAAAAACCGTGCGCCGCGGCCCGTCCGATCAATGTCTCCCAACTCGTTGCGCGCCGCTTCGAGCCGCTCGCTGAGACTGGCGACGATGTCCGGATGCCGTGGAGCGAGGTTGGTCGTTTCACCGGGATCGGCGGTGAGGTCGAACAATTGCGGCTCTTTAATCTCTTCGATCAGGCGGCCCCACCATCCGGTGCCGGGTGGATTCGCGGGACGAGGAAGGACGAGCTTCCATTGCTGCTGGCGGATGCCGGTCAGCAGGCAGCCGGTGTAGTAGAGAAATTCGGTGCGGGGACTGCGGGTGGATTTTCCGAGGAGAAATTCACTCGCGTCGAGGCCGTCGATCCGGAGCGAGACGGGCAGCGTGCCCCCGGCCAGCGTGGCGAAGGTGGGCAGCAGATCCATGGTAGTGAGGATGTCGTCACTCTTCCCACCGGCGGGGATCTTACCCGGCCAGCGCGCGATGAACGGGACACGCGAGCCACCCTCCCAAGCGGACATTTTCCAAGCGCGCAGCGGCTCGGCGTGGCCGGAATGATCGCGGGGAATGAACGCTTTTCCGGTCGGAGCCATGGCGTGTGTAGTCTCGACCCACGGACCGTTATCAGAGGTGAAGATCACGAGTGTCTGCTCGTCGAGCCCGAGTTCGCGGAGCGTCCGGAGAATCTCGCCGGTGGACCAGTCGATCTCCTCGACCGCGTCGCCATAGGGGCCGCCGGCGGATTTGCCTTTGAAGGCCGGCGAGGCACCGAGCGGGATGTGCGGCATATTGTGCGCGAGATAGAGAAAGAACGGTTTTTCCCGGTGAGCGGTGATGTAAGCGATGGCCTCGCGGGTGTAGTCGGCGGTGATGTTGTCCCAATTCTCGACCGCCTTCACGATCACCTCGCTGTTGCGTAGAATCGGACTGCGAAACGGACCGTCGGCCATGAATACGTTATAGCCGTTGAACAACGGCGTGCCGTAGAAGTAATCGAAGCCCTGGGCGTTGGGCATCGTGGCGGGGTCGAATCCGATGGGCGCGGACTTGTCCTCTTTGCCGAGATGCCACTTACCGAGGAGGGCGGTAGCGTAACCAGCGCCTTTGAGCACTTCGGCCATGGTGAGTTCCTTTGGGTGAGGCACCGTGTGCAGGCGTTTCAGATTTCCGGGTTCGCCGACGCGGATGGGATAGGAGCCGGTCATCAACGCGGCGCGAGAGACTCCGCAGACCGGCTGAGCGTAAAATCCATTGAGCATCAACCCGCCCGCCGCCATGCGATCCAGGTTCGGGGTTTTGATCGTCTTGGAGCCGAAACAGCCGAGGTCCTGGTAGCCTTGGTCGTCGGTGAAAATGACGATGATGTTGGGTCGTGGCGCGGCAGCAGCGCTGGCCGCGTGCGGGAGCGAAACGAACGTCAGAGCAATGATCGCGACCAGCGGGTGAAGTCGGCTTGAGGTGGGCATTTTTCGGGGTGGGCGTTACGATCCGGGGGTTAGGAGAGCGGAGCGAAGCGTGAAGATGCATTGCTCATCTCCGATGCAGTGGGAAGGCGTGGCCTCACACCAACTCACGACGATTCTCCACATCGCCATGGACGAACAGCGTGTGAGCGGCCGCTTGTCACTGGGGCGTCAGGCGATCAGCGTCGCAGGATGTTCAACCCACCCCCGCTGCTCACCGACTCCACGGTCGATGGTGCGCGCAGTCGGAGGTGGGTGTTGGAAGCGAAGGACTGTTCGGAGTTGGCCGTGCGGCACATGGCGCGGCTGGGAATCGACGAGGCGCAGGCACCGTATTGTCGGGTGCGGTTGCAGCCGGCCGGAAGTTTTTTCCTCGCGTCGCTGGAGGGCGAAGGGCGCGTGCTCCTGGAGGGGCGTTGGCAGAAAATCGGACCCGGCATGATGTGCCGCGCCCCGCCGCGCGTCTTGAATGCACTCGTGGCCACGCCGGGCCAGCGGTGGGTGTTTGCGTGGGTGCGCTATGACGAACCGTCGTGGGTGAGTCCGCTCGTGGGCGCGTCGTCACCGTTGCGCGTGCGTGCCGGCGCGGAGGAATTTGGCCACGTGCTGCGGGGGCTGCGTCGGGAATGGGACGGTGAGCGAGACGCGGCGCAGCTGCATCATTGGGTCAGCTTGCTGCACGGACTGGCGCTGCGCGCGGCGCGACCGTGGCACAGCGATTCGCGCGTGGGGCGGCTCTGGGAGGTGGTCGCCAACGATCTCGCTCACGACTGGAAACTGAGTTCGCTGGCGGCGCGTTGCCATGTGAGCGCGGAGCATCTCCGACGGTTGTGCCGGCGGGAGTTTGGGCGAACGCCGATGGAGCATGTCACCGCCATGCGGATACGAAAGGCACAGGGGTTACTGGAGACGACCGAGCACAAACTGGAGTACATCGCCGCGAGCGTCGGTTACCGGAGCAACGATGTGTTTACGCGGGCGTTTGGGCGCTGCGTGGGTGTGACGCCTTCGGGCTACCGCCAACGGCGGTGAGGGCGGCGGCATGATCTGAACGCAGTCGCCTATCGTGACCGCGAGCAGGCGAGTTGCCCGAGGAGAGCCTCCGCGCAGGCGCGGGCGAAGAGTGGGTCGTTGATTTCTAGGTCGAGATCGAGGAACGGGATGTCGGCGCGGAGGTGTGATTTCAGCGCGGAAAAGAGCGCGGTGTCGGCGGCGACGTCGTGGAAGGGTTTCCCCGGAGCGCTGGTGACGCTGATGGCGCGGCGGGGAAAGAGAACCGTGACGGGGGCGGTGTAGCGATTGATTTTTTCGGCGAGGATGCGGCCGAGTTGCGCGCACTCTTCGGGTGTGGTGCGCATGAGCGTCACTTGCGGGTTGTGTTGGTAAAAGAGACGGTGGGCGAATTTCGCGGGGACGGAGGCGCGCTCACCGAAGTTCACCATGTCGAGGCAGCCCGGGGCGATGATCGCGGGGATCTTGGCCTTGGCGGTGGCGTCGAGGCGTTCGGGGCCAGCGGTGAGGACGCCGCCGACGAGTTCGTCCGCCCATTCCGTGGTCGTGAGGTCGAGCACGCCGGCGACCAGGCCGCTGGCGATGAGCGACTCCATCGCGCGGCCGCCGGCGCCGGTCGCGGCGAAGACGAGCACTTCGTAGCCGGCGGCTTCGAGCAAGCGCTTCGCTTCGGTCACGCAGGCGGTGGTGTTGCCAAACATGCTGGCGACGATGAGGGGCTTTTCGGAAGACGGAGAAGACGCGGGAGACGCGGAAGACCTTGCGTTGACCATGCCGCAAATCGCGCCGGCGGCGTTTTCAAAAATGGCGCGGGAGACGTGGTTAATGCCGGAGACGTCCACGATCGCGGGCATCATCGTGATGTCGGTCGTGCCGACGTAGGGCGCGGTCTGGCCGCTCGCGAGCGTCGAGACCATCAGCTTGGGAAAGCCGATGGGCAACGCACGCATGGCGGCCGTCGCGATGGCGGTGCCGCCACCCCCGCCGAGTGAAATGATGCCGTGGATACGACCGGCGACGTGGAGACTGGTGACGAGGGAGGCGGCGGCGCGGCCCATCAACGTGACGCATTCGCCGCGGTCGCGGCGGGCGAGAATCGCGGCCGCTTCGGATGAGTTCAGCGCGGCGAGAACCTCGGCCCGGGTGATGTCGGGCGTGATCGTGGGAGCGTCGAGACTGCCCACGTCGATCAGGAGCGGGGAAAAACCGCCGCGGCGAATCGCGGCAGCGATAAACGCGTGTTCGGGGCCTTTGCTATCGAAGGTGCCGAGGATGGCGATGGTCATGGGCATTTTTTGTTGGGGGTGGGCGATCTTACCGGCGGCAATTAACGAGGGAAGACGATCATCAGTTGCCCATCCGCGCGACGATGGAAAGCCCGGAACGAGCACCAACACCCCACGAATATCCCCATCGTCGCCGCCGAGAAGCGCGTCAGTGTCTGCTCTCGATGCGGTGAGGGGAACTGTTCTCAAACTGAGGTCTCCTCGCGCGTGGCTTCAGCGTGGCTTCGTCGTCGTAGGATCGTCTCACCGTGCTCGGTGGTGAGAGCGAGCAGCGGCGCTCACCCGAGCGAAACCTGGGGCGTTATTTTTGCGGCGTCGCGGGAGCGGGCGTTGGCGCGGTTTTTTTCTTTTTAGCGTTGGGGTCGCGCGGCTTGGGGTGGCCGACTTGATCCCACGTCGGAGCTCCGGGGGTGGGGGGAAGTTCTTCGATGGTGACGTCCTTGGCTTGGACGAGGGCAATGCCACCGCTGTGGATTTGGATCGCGACGTGGCCGTCGGAGGCGATGGCGGGATCGGCTTCGGTGTAGTCGAGCGTGGGCACGCCATTGATCCAGGCGCGGATGCGGGGGCCTTCGGTGCGGATGCGGTAGTCGTTCCAATCGTCTTTTTTAACGGCGGCATCGGCGGCGGCCGCATCGATGGGTTCGGCGATGACTTTGTTGCGGCGGGATTCGTCGTAGAGTTTGCCCCACCATTTGTCACCGGCGTCGACTTGGTAGCCGGACATCTCGGTGTCGGCGGGCACGCGGAGGCTGCGGATCTGCACGCCGCTGTTGATCATGCCGGTGTTGGGGACGCCGGTGAGCTTGAGTTTGAGGCGGAGGTCGAAGTTTTGAAACGAGCGGGTGGTCGCGAGGAAGAAGTTGCGCGGGACTTTTTCGGTGGTTGAGCCGCCGGTGAGCGCGCCGTCGGCGACGCGCCACCATTTCGGGTCGCCTTCCCAGCCGGTGAGGGTGCGGCCGTCGAAGAGGGTGGTGGCGGTTGCAGCGCAGAGGCTGGGTGCGAGCGAGAGGAGGAGGGAGCAGAGGAGGGAGAACGAGAGACGGAGAGCGGGGGAGAGGGGAAGAGGGAGGGGGGGCATGGGGGAGGGGATCGGAGTTTTTTTGGACGTTGATTGGCGGTGAATCGTGTTATCTCAACAAAGGGTTTTCCCAGCTCACGCCGGCGAGGCGGGCGAAATCGGTGTCCGCGGTGTGGACCGTGGCACCATACTCCAACGCTAGGGCGGCGATTTGGGCGTCGGTCACGAGATTGCCGGCGGTGCCCGCCTTGGCCAGCAGGCGGCACACCGCTTCGACGTGGCCGGGGCCGGCTACGAGAAGTCGAACATTGGGTCGGGCCAACCAAGAGGCGATGCGTTCGCTGGCCTCCTTCACGGTCAGCGGGTGATCGAACACTTTCCCGTGGGTCGACAAGCGAAGGAACGCGAAAACCACGACGGGGCTGAGGCCGACCGGTTCGACACCGGAGAGCAACGCGGCCCACCAACGCGCAGCGGCTTTGTGAAAGCAACTCTCGGCGTCGTAGGCGTAGAGCAGAAGGTTGGCGTCGGGGACGATCATTTTTTCAACGCGCTGCGGAGCTTGCGGGCCGTGACGGCAAAAGCCTCGGCCTCGAGGTCATCGGCGAGATCGTGCAGGCGCGACGGATCCAAGCCGGCCCGCAGGCCCATGCGGCGAGCTTTTACGACGAACGGCGCGGGTGCGACGGCGGGGGCCAGGTGCGCGAGGCCACGGCGCAGGCCGTCGTTGAGGGCCGCCTTGAAGTTCTGCTGGGAGCCGTGGGTAGCGTGACGAAGCAGTTGTTCGACGTCGGGGTCGAGGGTGACCGTAGTGCGCATAAAAGCATCATGATGCTGCCATTTTCAGGCTGTCAAGATGCTCACAGGTGCCGCGAGCTGCTCGGCTGGGCGCGGAGCGAACCGGCCGGGAAAGGAGTGGGGGCAGAGGAATGGGTAGGGGAGTGGGACCCGACTGGACACCGTGGTGAATGGTAAATAATTTTTCCCGCAGATTCAGGGTTCGGCCGATTGCAAGGCTGCTCCTCAGAATTCTGCGGAGTCCTGAATCTGTGGGCATTCCTGTCAGGGCTCGTGTAGCGCAAGCCGCGCGCCTGCGGCGCGAACGCGTTGGCTTGTAACCCGAAACCGTTGAGCCGATCCCCCGTCGCCCACCGCCCGCCCGGCCGCACCGATCGACGCCTCACGCCACGCCGACCGCGGCCGCCTGCACGGACGCCACGGCGTGCACCCGCACGGCGCCTTCACCTGCTGGGCCCACAGGCTTTTCATCCCCCCGCGTCAGCACGGCCCAACGGGTGCGACCTCATCGCCACCGACCGCCTGGGCCATTTCGCCCGAGATCACGACCCGTGCGATCCGCGCCGTCATCGCCAAACGCTTTGCTTCGTGCGTAGGCAGTGCGCTAAAAGCTCTACCTCAAGATTGGCATTGAAGTGATCAGGATCTTAGTATGAGAACATCACCGCAATGTGTAACTTTTTTACTCGATCATTGTGAGCACTGTGTTCCTGCGAGCGATCTTCCTTGCTCAGTGCCGGCGGGTGGTGGGCGTAATGCGTTGGCCGCGTTGGCTTTTCGTCGTGCTGGCACTGCCGATCCTCGGACAGGCGTTCCCGCCGGCCCCGTATTACGTGATCTACGGAACCGTGCGCGATCAGGTCGGCGCGACCTTGCTGGTCGAGGGCGCCGAGCTCGTTCTCTTGCGCAATGGCCTTGAAATCGGCCGCACCCCGGTCTTTTCCCAGCTCAAGGGGGATTTCAATTACGAATTAAAAATTCGCATTGATCAAAGTCGCCTCGCCACCCGCACCTATTCCGAGCAGGCCGTGCCCGCCAACGGGCTTTACTCCGTGGTGGTCGAAATGAATGGTACGAAATTTTATCCCATCAACGCCCGGGGCAACTTGCAGGCCGGCGGCGGGGGCGAGCGCGTCCGCCTCGACCTCAATCTCGGCGTCGACTCCGATGGTGATGGACTCCCCGATGCTTGGGAAGAGTGGCAAATGTATCAGGCCGGTCTCCGGCCCGGTGCCAACGGTTGGGATCTGAGCCTGCTGACCCGCGACGGTGATTTCGACGGTGACGGCATCAGCAACTACGATGAGTACATCGCCGGCACCTTCGCGGGCGATGCGACTGAGCGCTTTGAGCTGCGGATCGTCACGAAAATCCCGACCGGGATCATCTTTGAATTTTTCGCCATCACCGGAAAACTCTACGCGATGGAAGAGAGTGCCGACTTGAAGACGTGGACGCCGGTGGCGTTCCGCGTTGGCACCGCCACCACCGGCGCGCTGCGTTACCAGGCTCCGGCGGTCAATATTGTGAAGGCCACGGTGGACTCTTCTGCCGATAACTCCCGCTTTTACCGACTCAGCGTGCGATGAAAAAACTTTCTCTATTATGGCTCGTCGGAGTGTTGTCGCTGGTCCCTGCGGCTCAGGCGCAGTGGCAGACCATTACGTACACGCTGCGCGGCGGCTGGAATGCGATCTACCTGCAGGGCGACGCCACCCACACCACGATCGATAATCTTTTTGCGGGTACGACCAGCGTGATCTCCGTCTGGCGCTGGAATCCCAATCCCAATCCCGCCCAGTTCAAGGCCTCTTCGATTATCCCCACGGCCAGCACGCCGGAGTGGAGCGTGTGGGTGAAGGGCGATGCGGCGCAGACCACCCTCACCTCGCTCAGCGGCCAGATGGCTTATCTGGTCAAATGCTCCGGGCTCGCCGCCGATACCTACACGGTGGCGATCACGCAGCGCATTCTTCCGCCCAAATCTACTTGGGTGCGGAATGGCGCGAACTTTCTCGGCTTTCCTGCCCTCGCCGGCACCAGCGCGCC
>CANIJN010000075.1 GCA_947467625.1 Opitutia bacterium
ACCGAGGAACTCTACGATTTGGATACCGATCCCGAGGAACTGAAAAATCTCGCCGCGCTCCCCGCCCACGCCGCACGCCTGCGCGACCTGCGCGCCAAGACCATTGCCGAGCTGCGGCGCACCGACGCGAAATTCGTCGACCGGATGCCGCCCACCAAGGCCGAGCTGACGTCGCGTCAATAAACGAGACTGTTTACCGCCAGGAAATCACCCGGCGCGACCGCGCTGGCCCAGCCCGCGCAGCAACCTTTTTACCTGCCGAAGCAGCCGGCGTCGGGAAAAATTCCGTGCATCCTCGTCGTGCCGGGCGGCGGTCGGCGCAACGGCGACATGTCGCGCTGCGCTCACCACGCCGAACGCAGCCGTCCCATCGGCCGCCTTGCCCTCCCTCCGGATTTTCGTCCACCGTCCTTCGGCCTCGTCCCGCCCCGTCCCGCCGCCATTTCCCCTATGCACCCTCCCCGCCTCATCCCCGCGCTCCGCGTTGCCATTTTTCTCTGCTGCGCCTTCGCGCTTTCCGTCCGCGCCGCAACGCCCACCCCACCGAACATCGTTCTGATCTTCATCGACGACTTGGGCTACGGCGACATCGGTCCCTTTGGCTCCACGCTTAATCGCACGCCGCACCTCGACCGCATGGCGCGCGAGGGCATGAAGCTCACCAGTTTTTATGCGGCTCCGGTGTGCTCGGTATCCCGCGCGCAGGTGAACACCGGCAGCTACGGCGCCCGCGTTTCGATCCCCGGGGTCTTTCCTCCCGGCATTAAAAACGGCCTCAGTGCCTCCGAGCACACCGTCGCCGAACTCCTGCGCGCGAGGGGCTACGCCACGATGTGCATCGGCAAGTGGCACCTCGGCGATCAACCGGATTTCCTTCCGACCCGTCATGGTTACGATCACTATTTCGGGCTGCCCTATTCCAACGACATGCAGCGTCCCTCCGCGAAGTCCGGCACGGCAGTCGTCCCGTTGATGCGCGATGAGCACGTCATCGAATTGCTGGCGGGTGACGACCAAGATCGCCTCACCGAGCGCTACACCGATGAGGCGGTGAAATTCATCCGCGACCAGCGCACGCGCCCTTTCTTTCTCTACCTGCCGCACACCGCCGTGCACGTGCCCATCCATCCCGGCGAAAAATTCCGGGGGCGCTCAGCCAACGGCCGCTTGGGCGACTGGGTCGAAGAAGTGGATGGGAGCGTCGGCCGCGTGCTCGCCACCTTGCGCGAACTCAAACTCGACACGAACACGCTCGTGATTTTCACGAGCGACAACGGCCCGTGGTTGCCCAAAGGCGCCGACGCCGGCACCGCCGGACCCTTGCGCGACGGCAAGGGCTCGACGTGGGAGGGTGGCGTGCGCGTGCCCACGGTCGCTTGGTGGCCCGGCCGAATCGCACCCGCCAGCACCTGCGACGCCGTCGCCGGCAATATCGATTTCCTCCCCACCTTCGTGACGCTCGCTGGCGGCACCGTGCCGACGGACCGGAAGATCGACGGCCGCGATTTCTCGCCCCTGTTATTCGGACAATCAAACGTCTCCGCGCGCGAGGCTCACTACTACTATCGCGGCTACAAACTCGAAGCCGTGCGCTCCGGTCCGTGGAAGCTCGCACTCGGCCCCCAGATCGAGCGGCTCAAGGACGGCGCATCCTCGGCCGACGCCACCGCGCCCGGCCTGCGCCTCTACAACCTCGACGCTGAGATTGGCGAGCGGACCAACGTCGCCGCCCAAAATCCCGCGGTCGTTCAGCGGCTGCAGGCGCTCGCTCAGCACATGGCTGCCGACATCGGCGACGGCCAACCCGGCCCCGGCGTGCGCCCCGCCGGCCTCGTTGAAAACCCTCAGCTCCTCTACGCCTCCATCGACACCCCGAAACAAAAGAAGGCGAAAAAGAAGTGAGCCTCTTGCGATCACCTCGGGTTTGCGCTGGGGTTTCCTCCCGCCAATGCGACCACCCCACTCTCCGCCAACCATGAAAACCCTTCGCCTGCGCGCCGCCGCCCTCCCGCTGCTTCTCTCCGGCTTCCTCTCCGCCGCCGCTTTCGGCGCGACGAGCGCCCAGCCCAACGTCCTCTTCATCCTCTGCGACGACCTGCGCCCCGAAGCCATCGGCGCGTATGGCTCCCCGCACGTCAAGACACCCCACATCGACGCGCTGGCGCAATCAGGCGTAAGGTTCACCAACACGTTTTGCACGACCTCCCTCTGCTCGCCGAGCCGCGCCAGCATTCTCACCGGCCTCTACGCCAGCCGCCACGGTGTGCGTGACAACTTCACCGAGCTCTCCGCTTCCCTCCCGCACTGGCCCGGCCGGCTGCGTGAGAACGGCTACGCCACCGCCTACGTCGGGAAATGGCACATGGGCGAAAACAACGACGCGCCTCGCCCCGGCTTCGACTGGTTCATCACCCACAAAGGCCAGGGTAAATATTTCGATACGGAGTGGCGCGTTAACGGCGGGCAGAGCGCGGTCGTCAAAGGCTACTATACCCATGTCGTCACCGACTTCGCACTCGACTGGTTGAAAACCCGCGCTGCCACGCCCGGCCAACCGTGGGCGTTGTGCATCGGGCAGAAGGCCCCGCACTCCTTCTACACGCCCGAGGAAAAATATGCGCATGCCTTCGACGCGGTGAAAGTGTCCTACCCGGCCAGCGCCTTCACGCTCGACGGCAAACCCGATTGGATCCGCCAGCGCCTCACCACCTGGCACGGCATTTACGGCCCGCTCTTCGAGTGGCGCAAAAACTTCCCCGATACCCGCCCCGAGGCCGTCGTCGATTTCCAAGCCATGGTCCGCGCCTACTGGGGCACCGTGCTCAGCGTGGACGATAGCGTGGGCCGCCTCGTCGCCCACCTGAAGGCCACCGGCCAATACGACAACACCGTCATCGTCTTTATGGGCGACAACGGCCTCCTCGAAGGCGAACACGGCATGGTGGACAAGCGCGCCATGCACGAGCCGAGCATCCGCATTCCCCTCATCGTCCGCGGCCCCGGCCTGCCCGCCGGCCGCACCGTCACCGGCCAAGTCCTCGCAATGGACCTCGCGCCCAGCCTCCTCGATCTCTGCGGCGCACCCGCCCTCGCCAACCTCCAAGGCCGCTCGTGGCGCGCCCTCGCCAACGGCCGCGACCCCGCGTGGCGCACCGCCTGGTTCTACGAATACAATTACGAGAAACAATTTCCCTACACGCCGAACATCCGCGGCGTCCGCACCGATGACTGGAAATTCATGCATTACCCGCACGGCGACGGCTCACCCGACAAACACCTGCCCGAACTCTACGACTTAAAGGAGGACCCCAAGGAGCTCCGCAACCTCGCCGCCAACCCGAAATTCGCCGCCCAGCGCCGCGACCTCGAAGCGCAACTCGCCACCCTCCTCGCCGGTGCCGGACTCACCCCCGACCGAGACAAGATGCCGCTCGACGAAGGCGTGAAATCCGAGCTCCCCGACGCAAAAATCCGCTGAGCCCGCTCCCACCACCCTTCACCTCCCCTCATGCACCTCCACTGCCTGCTCCCCCTCGCCCTCGCTCTCCTGCTCCCCCTCTCCGCTGCGGCCGCCGCCGCCGAACCGCCGTCCCGCCCCCACATCATCCTCGTCATGGCCGACGACATGGGCTGGGGCGAGACCAGCTACAACGGGCACCCCATCCTCAAGACTCCCCACCTCGACGCCATGGCCGCCGCCGGTCTCCGCTTCGACCGCTTCTACGCCGGCGCCCCAAACTGCTCGCCCACCCGCGCCACCGTCATGACTGGGCGCAACAACGACCGCGCCGGTGTCGAAAACCACGGCTACGCGCTCCGCCGCCAAGAAAAAACGCTGCCTCGCGCCCTCCGCGACGCCGGCTACGCCACCGCGCATTTTGGCAAATGGCACCTTAACGGTTTCCGCGGCCCCGGCGCCCCCATCCTCGCCACCGACGATCATAACCCCGGTGAATTCGGTTTCGACGAGTGGCTCTCCGCCACGAATTTCTTCGACCGCAACCCGCTCCTCAGCCGCCGCGGAAAATTTGAAGAATTCAAAGGGGACTCCTCCGAAATCATCGTCGCCGAAGCCCTCAAATTCCTCACCCAACACCGCGCCGGCCCCAAACCCACCTTCACGGTCATTTGGTATGGCTCACCGCACGCACCCTTCGATGCCGACGAGCCCGACCGCGCCGCGTTCGCGTCCCTCGCGAAACTCTCGCAGCACCACTACGGCGAACTCGTCGCCCTCGACCGCAGCGTCGGCACGCTCCGCCGCGGCCTCCGCGACCTCGGTCTCGCCGACAACACCCTGCTCTGGTTTTGCAGCGACAATGGTGGTCTCCCCGAAATCTCTCCCTCCACCGTGGGAAATCTCCGCGGCTTCAAGAACACCGTTTACGAAGGCGGACTGCGCGTCCCCGGCATTATCGAGTGGCCCGCCGTCATCAAGCAACCGCGTATCACCCAATACCCAGCAGGCACCATCGATATTTTCCCGACGCTCGCCGACGTCCTCGGGCTTCCGTCCACCGTGATGCTCACGCCAGTCGACGGCTCGAGCCTCCGTCCGCTTTTCACGTCCGAACTCCCGACCCGCGTCAAACCGCTCGCCTTCCATCACCAACGCCGCGCCGCCTGGATCGACAATCGCTACAAACTGATTCAGCCGAATCTCGCCGAGGAAAAATTCGAGCTCTACGACCTCGTCAGCGATCCCGCCGAGTCGCGTGACCTCGCCGCCACCCAACCGGAAATCTTCGCGCGCCTGCACACCGCCCTCGTCGCGTGGAACGTGTCCGTCGCCGCGAGCGTCGCCGGCCAAGATTATCCCGAGCGGAAAGTCAGCCCGACCGAGCCGCTCTCTCGCGACTGGGCCACAGCCCCCGAGTATCAGTCCCACCTCCCGCAACTCGCTACCCGCCCCGAATACCAATCCGCCCTCTCGCCCAAAGCCGGCAAGAAAAAGAAACAGTAGAGCCCGCCCCACTCCGCGCCCCAGCGGTAGCCCTGCTCGCGAGAGCAGGGACGAGCAGGGCCGCTCCTGCTAACCCCGGACGAGCGACATTCCTGTCGGCTCACCCACCGCCCCCGGACATTACACCCGAACCTTCAGCCCCTGTGCCACCGCGAGCCGTTTCTGATTCGCATCAAACGTCAGAAATTCCTCCGCCCCCAAGTGCAGCGCCGTCGCGACGTGCATGATATCGACCAACCGATGCCCGCGGCTCTCCGTAAAGCGCGCGCTCAATGCCTCCGCTCGCTGGTGGACATCCGACCAGTCGACCGAGACCATCTGCAACACCTGCGTCGCGAGGTCGCTCCGCAAACGCCGCTGCATCAGCTCGGCTTCGTCCCGGGTGAATCCTTTCGTCCGATCAAAGGCGTGGAGCCGAATTTGAAAGCGCAGCGACTGCCGAAACTCCAGCAGCAGAAAACTCGAGACCCGCAGCGGTGCGCCCAGCGACTCCATCCTCGCCACCGCCCGCTGCGAGAATACCTGTAGACGGTAAAGCGAACACAGAAACGATGTATCCGGAAACGGGCTCATCCGCGGTCGCCCGCACGCTCCGCGTCGCGCATCGCCTTTGCTTCGGTCTCGCTGAGCATCCGGTCTCCCCAATCCGCCTTCAGCCGCGCTGCAAAATCCGGCATCTTAAACGCCTTGCCCTTCCCCCGCGGCAAAGCCGTGAGCAGCGCCACCGGCTCCCCGCGTTTTTCGATCCGCACCGACTCCCCGTCGCCCAGCCAAGCCTCGAGCTTGGAGAAATTATTGCGCAGGTCGCGAACGGTGGCGGTTTTCATGTGGACATAACGTGTTCACATCGACCGCGTGTCAATTTTCAAGCCGGCCCCGACTGCTCAGATTTACCCTGCTGAAAACGTGATGTCGTGCGGTTTCCCCCATCTCGATGCGGGCTCCGCGTTTCCCGCTTGCTCGTTACTGAGCGAACCGCTCTCCAGCCCACGTGGGGTGCACCCGCCAACGTTCGCCCGGAAAATTCGCACCTGAATATCGTCACAGATATCCTGACATCCGGCTGGAACTACGGTGAGAGTACTTACCACCTCCGATCCATTCCATCCCCCCCATTCCTTTGCTAAAGAGAATCGCTCCGCCTCTCCACGGCGTCCTTGGCGCCCTGCCCTCACGATCGTTTCTCGGCGCCTCCTGAGAGTGGCAAGGGAATGCAGGCCAAGGAAAGGAGCGGAAGGGCCCTTTAAGGGACGACTAAACGGAGCCGAGATGCGTGCTCCGCTCGTTCAGCGCTGCGTGGTTTTGGCCCGAAGCGGCGGGTGCGACTTCAGCAGATTTTCAAACCAATACAGTCCGCTGCGCCCGGGCACCACGAGGTCGAGATCGCCGTCGCCATCGACGTCGATCGCGCGCGGATCCAGACCGATGCCCGCCGGGCCGCCCTTTGGCATAATATCAAAGCGGTGAAATTTCCCGTCGGCCTGGTTGAATTCGTAACGATACAGCACCTGCGGATCGAGCGCGCCGGGGTCGCGGAGCTCGTGCGCGCGGTAGCGCTTGCCGTTCACAAATTCGGGGATGCCGTTGTTGTCCAGATCCACCCAGAGAGGGCTGTGGCCGACCGACCACGTGTCGTCGATGAGGTGCTTTTTCCACGCGCGCTTTCCGTTTTCCTTCGTCTGCTCCAACCAAAAAACGCCGTAGTCGTGGCCCATCGCGTAAACCAGATCGGCATCACCGTCGCCATCCACGTCGGCGACGATCACGGGAATCGACGCCTGGCCGAGTTCAAACTCGGGGTGCCAGATCCACTCGCCTTTCCGGCGATCGACGGGCGCTTCGAGCCAGCCGTTGGGGCCGACGATGTCGCCGCGGCCGTCGCCATTGATGTCGCCGAACCCGCCGCCGTGGCCAGAGGAGGCGACGGGGAGGTTGTGACGGAGCCATTTCGGTTCGGCTTTCGGCGCGGCGGGCAGCAACTCCCACCACGCGGAAAAATTGCCGCCGCGCGGCAGCAGGTCGAGCTGGCCATCGCCGTCGATGTCGTAGAGCCGGCCCGTCTCCATGGCGCCGGGTTCGGCGATCAGGTGTTTCTTCCATTCACCGAGACCGGGGCCCGGATGCTCGACCCAAAAGAGGGAACGGCTGCGCCAGTTGACGTTGATCAGGTCGGTCCAGCCGTCGCGGTTGACGTCCATCTCGAGGTGAGAGTACCCGTCCCAGTTCGGTGGCACGCCGAGTTTTTCGACGTCGCGGACAAAGTGTTGTTTCCACCGCGGCGCTTCGTACCAGAACCCGCCGCACACGATGTCGAGGTTGCCATCGCGATTGACGTCCATCACGGAGCACGCCTCGAACGTCGAGTCGGCGTTGATGGTGTGGAGGCGGAACGGCAGGTCGGCCGACCAGAGCGGAGCGGTGAAGGCGAAAACGAGCGCCCCGACGAACGCGAAGATTTTTAGCCGGAGTTGGGGGCGGGGCATTAACCGAGACGTTAATTTCGGCGAAACGGCGGACAAGCTCAATGCCGAGCGCACGGTTTCCAGTGACGCGGCGTGGCCGCGGATTTTGCGCCTATCCAAAAAACACGGGCGAGACGCCCAGACCACCGTTCAGTCCGCTGCACCGGCCTCGACCGGACGAGCGGGGATCACGACGCGCCAGGGACGACCACGGGATCAACCGCCACGCCTTCGGACCTTAACCGCTGAAGTTTGTAAGTGAGCGCGCGGCGGCTGATGGCCAACTCCTTCGCGGTCTCGGTCCGGTTGTAGTTGTTTTTCCGGAGCGCATGGAGAATCGCCTCGCGTTCGATCTGCTCTAGGCGCTGCGCCTCGGCGGGGGCGAGCGCAGGCACGGCCACGTGGGCGACAATTCGCGCCGGCAAGTGCTCCGGCAGCACGATTTCCCCGCGAGAAAGCAGCGCCGCCCGCTCCATCGCATTGCGCAACTCACGCACATTGCCCGGCCACCGATAGTTCAGCAAACAGGCCGCGACCGAAGCGGAGAAGCGTGATTTCTGCCGAGAAAACAGCCCAATGAAATACGTGGCCAACGGGATAATATCTTCCGCGCGCTCACGTAACGGCGGGAGGTGAATCTCCATTACATTCAGCCGGTAAAACAGGTCCTCACGAAATTGTCCGGCGGCGATCTGCGCCTCCAAATCGCGGTTGGTGGCCGCGAGGACGCGCGCGTTGGTGTGAAAATCCCGCCCCGAACCAATCCGGTGAAAGGAACCATCATGGATCACGCGCAGCAATTTGGCCTGCAGCAGCAACGGCAAGTCACCAATCTCATCCAGAAAAATCGTCCCATGGTTGGCCTCTTCGAAGCGTCCGATCCGCTGTTGGATCGCACCCGTGAAGGCACCCTTTTCGTGTCCGAAGAGTTCGCTCTCAATGAGGTTTTCCGGAATCGCCGCGCAGTTCACTTTTACGAGCGGCCCAGCGGCCCGCGGGCTCCAGCCGTGGATGACTTCGGCCACGACCTCCTTCCCCACCCCGCTTTCACCCGTGATCAGCACGCGCGTCTCCGAGGGCGCGATCACGGCGGCGTCACGAAAGACGCCCTGGATCAGCGGACTCGCCGCCACCACTCCGACGGGAAGGGTGCTCTCCGTTTTACTGGACAGTGGCGCGACGCCGCGACGCTCAGTCGCGAGGCGCACGGTCGCGATGAGTTCATCGAGATCGATAGGTTTGGCCAAATAATTGACCGCCCCGTCGCGCATGGCGGCGACCGCGCTACGGATATCGGCAAACGCCGTCACGAGGAGCACGGGGAGCGTCGGGTGCTTTTGGCGGACGCGCCGCAAGGTTTCGATCCCGGACATACCCGGCATCCGCACATCGCTAATCATCATCGCGAAGGGCGCCGCGAGCAGCAGCTCCAGCGCGGCTTCGCCCGACGCCGCCGATTGCGTGTGGTAGCCTTGCGCGCGCAAAAACGTTTCGAGGAGACTGCGCTGGCCGCGATCATCGTCGACGATGAGAATGGAGACGGCGGCGGACACGTCGGGCTTCATGCGGCCGGCACGGTGAGGATGAGTCGACTAAACCGAAAGAGCGCACCGTGCGGCACGTTCGCATCGCAGGTCACCTCCCAGTCGTGCGCGGAGGCGATCTGGTGCACAATCGCGAGCCCAAGTCCGACCCCCTTCGGTCGCATCGTCACGTAGGGTTTGAAAATATTAGCCCGCTCCGCAACGGCGACGCCCGGGCCGTCATCGCTGATTTCCAAAACCGCCTCGCGGGGACCGATCGGCGTCAGCTTGATTTCCACGCGCCCCCCGGGTGCCACGGCTTGCAGCGCATTCAACAGGACGTTGAACAATGCCTGCCGGAGCAACTGCTCATCGGCCTCGACAACCAGAGGAGATTCCAGCGGCACCAGCGTAACATGTTTCTCCTCGATATCGGGCACGAGCGTGCGGGCGACGTCGGCCACCAACCGACGCACCTCGACGGGGCCCAGATGGGCCTCACGCGGCTTCGAGTAGTTAATGAATTCATTCAGCTGCACCGTCACGCGATCGGCCTCCTCGATGATGGTCGACGCGTGCTCCTTGAGGTTGACCGAATTGCCGGCCTGCATCGCGATCATCTGCGCCAGACCCCGAATGAGATTGAGCGGATTGCGCGTTTCGTGCGCCAAACCGGCGGCAGCGAAATTCATGCCCTTGAGATGGGTGTTCATCTCCCCCGCTTTGACCAGACGGATCTGCAATTCGGAATTCTTTAGGAGATTACGCCACGCCAGCACCGAGAGCACCGCACCGCCGAGCGCGAGTAAACTGACCAGCGACCGGAGAAGTAAATCACTCTGCACGGTCCGGCGCATTTCCGCCGTGGACATGGAAATCACCAGACTGTGAGCTCCCTGTTTTTGAATCACCGCATCATAGTCCTCTCGCGACATCCAGGAGGGACGACTAAAGAGGGGCCGGGACACCGCAGCGCCCGCAGGCTCTGTCGCGGGGGCCGCGCCGGGCTCAGTCGGCCGCCGCGATGGGGTCGGACGAAATGGGCGCGTGAGCCGTTCATCGGAGACGACGATCGCGGCCGGTGGGCGCACGCCGTCCTCAGTGGCGGCCGCGCCCAGATCCATCAGATTGAGAATCGTCAGCGATAGCTCACTCCAGAAGACCCCGCGCGCGCGGAGCATTTCGGGCGTCAGCTCCACCGCATGGCCAGCGCTCGCGATCGGTTCACCCGTGGCGCCCAGAATAGCAATGGACTCCAATTCATCCGGGCGAATCAGATCTTGCAGCGCGGACTGTAGGCGTTCCTTCGATACCACGATCCCGTTGCGGCGCTGGGAGCGAACCACGACGCCGAGCGTGGAGGTGATGTCCCGCCCACGATTGATCAGCGCCTGGGCGGCGTCACGCTTGAAGCGGACGTGTTCCTCAATCTGCCACCCGCAGATCCCCAAACCGCAACCGATCAGGGTGACGGAAACGACGAGATTACGCTTTGCAGAGGGCCAAATCATAGGGGGCGTGGGCTACACTTAGCCCCAGACCACGCGCCGTTCCAAGCCCCCAATCAGGGGTTGCCGAGGTATTTCTTCATTTCCTCTTTTTCGAATGTCTTTGGAGCCAATTCTAGTTTCGAGCGTTCGTCCTTCGCCATACCCGACAAATCGTTGGGGTCCATCACCACGTGCGGCGTGAGGAAAATCAGCAATTCCGTCTTCTGGTTCTTCTTAATGTTCCGTTTGAACGCGTAACCCAACAGCGGGATATCGCCGAGGATCGGCACCTTGTTTTCCTGATCAATCACCTGAGTGGAAATCAGACCGCCGATCACGACGGTTTGGTCGCTGGGGGTCACGACGACGGTATCGGCGGAGCGCTTGTCGATCACCGGAGAATTGACGCCCGTCGAGATCGGGACGGTGGTCGCGCTGAGCGAGGAGATTTCCGGCGAGACGATCATCTCCACCAAGCCGGCCTGCGTGATGAACGGCGTCACGCGCAAAATGATACCGACATCCTGGTAGGAGACGGTGTTGATCGTCGTGTTATTCGTGTCGCTGACGCGCGAATTGGTAATGAGGGGAATCGACTGACCGACGAGAATGGTCGCCTGCTGGCTGCTGCGCGTGAGAATTGAAGGCCGGGAGAGAATTTCGGTCTTATTAACGGACGAGAGCGCGTGGATCGTCGCATTCACATTTCCGCCCAGAATTTTGTAGAACGCACCGTAGGACGTGGGATCGGTCAGTGCGCCGGCGATGCCGAACTTGGTGAGGGCGTTGCCTTCGGGGTTGTTCTTAACGGCGAGCCGACCCGTGAAGGACGCCTCCGCTCCCAGGTCTAGGTCCTTGTCATGTGTGACTTGGAGGAAGACCACATTGATCAACACCTGGGGCTTCGGTTTATCGAGGCTCGCGATGATTGTCTTGATGTTTTCGTTGGTCTCGTCGTCGGTCACCACGATCAGGCGGCGCGACTCCAAGTCGCTCGTGATCGTCGCATCGCCGACCATGGTCGAGTTGTTATATTGACGACTGGACGCGCCACCGCTGCCCCCGCCCCCACCACCGCCGGTGCCTCCGGTTCCCGTGGAACGGGTCGGGGTCGTCGGGGCGCGAGTGGGCGTCTGCGTGGGGCGGGTTTGGGCCAGAAGATCGGCAGCGAGGAACAGAGAAATTCCGATCGTGAGCCACGAGCGAATGGAAAAACGAGATGGATTCATAGGAATGCCTTAGGAGGGAATTGCGCGACTGAGTGGGTTAGCGACGGCCACTCGTGGAGAGCGTGGTGTTCGTGGAGGTGGTCTGGCTGTTGTTGGCCGCCCGGGTGGCCAGCGGATCGGTCTGCGTGGACGTCGTCGCGCGCGAGCTGCTCGATTGGAAAAGATTCTTAAGGACGGTTTCGACCTGCTTCACGTCGGCATTCTCCATCGTGTAGACGAACACCTTTTGTTTGCGGGCCGTACTGGAATCCAATTGCGCGATGATTTCGCCAATCTCCGGCATCGCGTCTTTGCTGGCCGTCACAATCACCGAGTAGGTGCGCGCATCGGCAATCGCGACCACCGGCGTCGAGCGCGACGTAGAGGCGGCGGCACCGCCGCCGGTGCGGCCCCCACCGCCGCCGGTGCGACTACCGCCACCCGTGGAGCCTCCCCGCCCACCAAAGCCCGGAAATCCGGGAAAGCCACCGCCGGGAAAGCCACCAGAGGTTCCACCGCGGCTAGCATTCGCGCCTTGGCCCTGGCTAGGACTCGAAAAAATGTTCGTGATCAGCTGAGCCATTTCCACCGGGTCCGCGTTCTTTAGCTGGAACATTTTCATGGTCGACACGGTGTCGGCCGAGGTGTCCAGGGCGGACACGATTTCGACGATGTGGCGGATATTGATATTGGTGTCCGTGACGACGAGCGAGTTGCTGTCCTGATTCGCGGTGAGCGTGGCGGAACCAGGGATCAGCGTCGCCAGGTCGCGCGAGGCCTGGGTGGCATCGATCCGGCGCAACGGGATGATCTGCATGACCAGCTCCGCGTTCATGGGAATCTCCTGCGGATCATTGCCGGTGCGGATGGGGATGTTTTTCTTCTTCGCTTCGTCCTTGGAGCTGACGATCAAGCTACGGCCCTGCACGCTGGCGCTGTAGCCGTTTTTATTGAGTGCTTGGTTGAGCAACTGCACGGCCTCCTCGCGCGTGACCGGCTGCGAGCTCCACATATCCACGGTGCCGCGGACGGGTGTTTCGAGGACGATAATGAAACCGGCGGCGTCGCTCATGTAGTTGAGCACGGTCTCGAGCGGGGCGCCGCGGAAATTGAAGCGCAGCTCGGCTGGTTTGGACGCGGGGCGCGCGGCCGACGGCCGCGCGCTCGTATCCGGCGCAGCGGCCTTCACCGGCGCGGGCCCGGGGGCGGGAGCGACATTTTGAGCTGACGCGCCAGCGGCAAAGGCGGCGAGGCCGAGCAGGAGAGACGGGGTGAATCGGGTCGTTTTCATTGTTTCAATTGTTGTTGGCGTTTCTCCATCAGACGGCGGAGTGCTTCAGAGGCGTCGGCAGGTATGGCGATGGGCGAAGCGGGGCCCGGATTAGCGGCGGCTTCGGCGGCGCGCGCTTCACTGCGCACGATTTCAGCGCCGATCACCGACCACTCACCGCCCTCGGGGCGACGGAGCTGTTGGCCCATTTTCAAGGCGATGGGCTGGGACTCGCGTTCGAGTTCGACGCTGTCGGCCGTGATCCCCTTGACCGTAAATTTCCCGAGCGCGCCGCCTTCGTTGAGTGCCTTGCGGTAGGCGGTATCGGGACTGTCGAAGAAGGCGAAGAGGCCTTTCTCATACTGCATGGTGCCCACAAAGGAGATGACCTCGGTGCGGGGCAGCGGCGTCTCCGAAGAACGGCTACGGCTGACGCGATTCGGATTAAAGATATTCCGGTCACCGATAAGCCGATACGTATCAAAAGTGGGCCCCGTGGGCGTCGCGACCCTCGCACGGTCGGCGCTTTTGGACTTGGTGGTGGTCTTCGCAGCCGGCTTCGGCTCCGCGACCGCAGGCTTCGCGGGCGCTGGGGACACCTCTGCGGCAAAGCCAACTCCGCAGGCGAGCGCCAAGGCGAGCGCGAGCGCACTGAGCGAATGAAGCGTGTTCATAGTTTGCCCTCCAAAGGGGACATCCGGAGCCCACTAACGATGAGGCCGAGGGTGAGTTTATTTCCGCCCTCGTCACGGGCGGTCAGCTCGACTGAGTCGACGCGCAGGGCAATCGGAGATTTTTCCAGCTCATAGAGAAAGCGGCTGAGCGTAGCGAGCGTCCCGGTGGCATCGACGCGACATTCGAGCGTCGAATAGCGATCGGTGCCGCGTTTCCATTGGGGCTTGATGGAGCCGAGTTCGATGCGGTTGTCCCGACCCCAACGATCGAACGCCGAGATCAGATCCTGCTCGGCCTGCGCAGCGTCCTTGGGGAGCGCGCCGGTCTGCATCTCGGTCCATTTGAGCTGAGTCTGGGGTCCGCGCTCGATCAAACCGCGACCGCGCGCCACGTCTTTCTGGAGTTTTACGATTTCGGCGGCGTGCGTCTTCCACGTGGTGGTGAGCGGGGTGATCAGGACGGCATCCAGCACGTAGAGCGCGACCACGGAGGCCGTGGCGATCAAGAGCACTTTCTGGCGATTTTGTGGATTCACATTCATGAGCCGGGGTTTCCTTTCCAACGAAACGTAAACGTAAACTGCGCGGGGACCTTGCCGCGAATCTGTTCCACTTTCACGGCCTGCACTTCCTTCACTTTGCGCAGTTGGTCGAGGGTGCGCAGCAGCGAAGCGTTATCCCGGGCCGTGCCGCTGATGCTGACCGTCTGCGTGGTCGTCCCGTGAATTTCCACGGAGCGCGCGGTCACGCTGCCGTTATCGGGGAAGCACTCGGTCACGCGGGTGAGGATCGTCAGGTTGCGGTACGATTCGTCATACCACGGGCGAAATTCACGGATGCGATCCTGCACCACGTCGAGCGCCTTCACGTCAACCGACATCGCCTCCCATTCGGAGCGGAGCGACCAACGGCTGAACGCTTGCCAGGCGAAAACCCCCAACGCCAAGACGGCCGCGCCGCCCACCGCGAAACTCGCGGTCGCCAGCCGTTTCGAGCTGTAACGGGCCATCAGCATTGCCCAACGGCCAGGGTGCGGCGGCAGAAACTCCAAGTCTGGGCCTTCCGACGCCACCCATCGCGCCGCCACTTGCTCGGCAATCTGATCGGAAATCGGTTGCGAGGACACCGCACCGCGCGTGACGGCCAACCCTTCGGCGGCCGCCCATTCGGTGAGTTTTTCCGCCAGCTGACGACTCAGGGTGGCGTCGCCGCAGAGCGTAAGTTGCTTGAGCTCAGCCCGCAAATCGGCCGGCACTTGCTCGAACGTGATGCGCAGCTCGCGGGCGACCGCGTTGCCGTTCACCACGTGCTCACCCGCCTCGGACTCGACCGACGCTTCGCACGTGCGCAACGCCGCGATCCCGCCACCGACGGAAATCAACAAGGCCGCGCCCTTGGGTTCGACTGCAACGGTGATGCGCCCCTTCCCAGCAGGAGCCATAACCTCGGGCAACGCTGCGAGCCCTAGCGAGAAACTGACCACCTTCAGGCCGGCGGCCTTCAACGCGCCCGCCAATTGCTCGAGCTGGTCTTTGCGCACGGCCAGCTGAGTGACGTAGGCCGCGCCGGCGGAGTGGTGGAAAGACCGCGCGATCTGCAACTGCGCTGGGTCGCAGGGAAAGCCCTTCTCGGCCTCGATCTGCAGAAAACTGTTCGCATCTTCCGGGGCGAGCTCCGGCACGATGGTGTGCTGGCTCATGACCCAACTGGCCGGGAGCGCGACCACACACTGGCGCTCGCGAATGCCGGCGGCATCGAGGTGATTCTTGATCTCTCGGCCCACGAGCTCGGAGTCCGGATGCAAGATATCCAGCGTGAGGGCCGCCGAAGCGGCCTTCACCACTTCGTTGACGCCCTTGGCGCGAGTGACGTGGCAAGCCCGCATGTGGCCGTCGGCGAAGGCGAGGCCGACGACAGAGGCCAGTCGTTTCTTAGTTTTCCGTTTCGTGATCACGATGAATTATTCGTTCCTTTGAGGGTTTGCCGGACTTGCAAACCGAGAGCCCAGCCATAGGCGCTGAGGTCTTGGTGGAAAATAATCCGGGGAGTGCTGGTGCGGGTATCGAAAACGACTTTCTCGCGGCAATAGCCACGACCGAATCGACCGACCGCCGCAATGTCGGCGGTAAACTGGTAGGACTGATCGGTGATGTAGCGGCCGGCTTGGCGGATCGCCGCGGGCGGCAACACCTGCGTGAGCCACGCAAACGAGGTGAGCACGTCGGGATGGGCGACTCGGTAGGCAGCGAGGGTCGAAGCATTGGCGAGGCCGATGCCGGGGATGCAGGCGAGGACGGCCTCGCTCGCGGTGTTGACGTTGACCAGCCCTTGTTGCGTCGCCCCCGTGGCGGTCGTGATATCAGCGTGGATCAAAACGAATTCCTCGGCGGTCATGCGGCTCACGACCATAAACTCGGCGACACTCGTCAAGTCTGGTCGCGCCGGCTGGCCGCCCTGTCCACCCGGGCCACCCGGACCGCCTTGGCCAGTCGGCGGGCCAAAGGCGAGGTTGACGATCGTGGCGACCCGCTGCTGCTCGATATTCTTCGAAAGGAGAAGCTGGATGAGTTGCTGGCGATTCTGGCCGCTCCCGTTGGTGACATTCACGCGCCGCGTGCCGTCGGCGCGCGTGTTGGGCTGACGACTGTAAACGGTGACGTATTCAAAAATCCCCGCCAGCAACTGGCCGTCCTGATTGTCGCGGGGGGCGGACAACTCACCATCGTCCTCGTTGGCATCGAGGGCCCCATTGCGGTTCGTGTCTTCGCCGAGGAGAATATCCAGCGTCGCACCATCAACGAGCCGGAGTTCGTCAATGGACTCGAAGGGTCCCCCTTTGTTCAAGCGGGGAGGATCGAGGCGGGCATAGGCGCTCTCGGAACCGCCGCCGGTTTCGCCGCTGTCGCCGCCGCCGGCTTGCACGTTGGCCGCCCGGCGCCAGCTGATAATGGCCTCGACGAGTTCCGGCGTCATGCTCGGGAGCTCCGTCAGCATCGCGCGCGTCGCCGTGTTGAGATTGAGCTTCGAGGCTTCGTCGATGAGGCCGAAGACAGGCGCGGACGTCGGGATCTGACTGTTGTCGCGACCGATCATCCAGAACTGCGCTTCACCCACGGGCAGCGCCTCAGACTTGTAATCGGCGACATTGGGGACCGCGCCGTTGGTCGCGAAATTAGCGAGAATGTAGCCCGCATAGCGAATCCCACCGGCGACCGCCTGACGGGCCTCGATCTCCGTGACACGATTGTCGGCGGCGCGCAGCTCCGCGCTCATCGAGTTCGCAAAATAAAGCGCCAGCGAGACGAGGCCGAGGCACGTCCACATGACGATAATGAGCACTGAGCCGCGGTGTGAGCGGAACGGCGACAACGAGCTGGATGCAGGGCGCGCGATCATTCGAACCCTCCTCCGCTGGCGGCCGCCTCGGTCTGAGTCGTCGTGGTGGTCGCGAATACCGGCACCACTAGCTCGATGGGGCCGCCGGTTTCGACATTGCTGCCCGGGCGCGCCATCACGAGGCGGAACTTAATCGCCGTGGGCAACGTGGACGTGGCAGTGGAATCCCAATCGCGAACCCAATCGGTGCCGTCGTAAAACTCGATTTCGGCGGAGGCGACGTCCGCCAGAATCACCTGCTGGTCGTCCGGACCGGTTTCCTGCACCGGGAGGAGATTGCGGGTGATCGCGCGCACGAGCGACTTGCCGTTGGTACCGTCGGTGGAAGGAGTGAGATAGTAGGCGATTTTCTGGACCTCGGAGAACGGATTCCAACCATCGATCTTGCCGGAGTTCGTGTAGAAATCGGCACTCACCCGATCCCCGGTCGGATCGTTCGGCGACGAGGAAAACTCGGTCGTCTGGAGTGGCCCAGACAACACGGTGCCGTTGCCGCCGGTCGGCAACATGAGCCCGGCGAGGTCGCGCCGCACGATGCTGAGGGCGCGCTGCTGCGTGAGATCGGAGTCGATTTTTTCGTGCGTGGTATTGTGCAGCCGGAGTGCGCCAAAAAACGTCGTGTTGATCGCGAGCAAGACAATGGCCGAAACCGCCGTAGCGATCAGCAACTCCAGGAGCGTGAAGCCGCGGGTCGAACGAAGGGATGGGCGACAGCGGTGCATCACAGTGCGGAGGAACTGCCGGTGACGCCGGTACCGGCGGCGGGGTCAAACAGCGTGCTGGCACTCACGTCGTAGCTGTTGCCCTGAATTGAAAAGACCACTTTTACCGTCAGCTGCGTCATCGGGTCTTCACCCCACGGCTCGGACTGCATCGTCCACGGATAACTTGTGTCGCCGTCGATTACGGTCCCGCTCGACGAGGTTTGGTTGATTTCACCGGTGACGATCAGTTCGTTGATCATCCGCTCGGCGACGCGCATGGCGGCGGCTTTGCGTTGGCCGAGGAGACCCGCGCGACTGGAGACACTCATGCCCTCCATCGCGACTGGGATCACGATCGCCATCAACAAAAGCGCCGCCAATACCTCGATGAGGGTGAAGGCGCGCTGGCTGTGGCGGGTGAGGTTAGTTCGCACTGGCGGGGCGAATTTCATAACCGAGCCGATTGGCAGTTTGCACCACTTCGAGGGCGTTTTCGTTACTATTACCCTGACGTAAGATGATTTTGCGTACGCTCGACTCATCGTAGAAACCGTCGGGCGTAAAACGGATGATCGGCAGTCCGTCCGTGAGGCCCAGCCGTTCGTCGTCCTGTTCCGAAAGAGCCGGCGTATCCATGGCGGGGGTGTCGAGGGTGACGGTGGCATCAGCGGTGAAGCTGGTCGCGTGTCCGCCGCTCTCGAGTTCGGCCGAAGTCACGCGCAGACCGTAGGTGGAATCCTTCGCGTTGATCCAAAGGAGCACCGGCACGCCCTCGGCAATGGCGCGGCTTTGACCGTAGTGCACCAGCGCGAGCACGCGTTTCGCTTCCGAGCTGAGCATCCGGCCACGGTAGAACGATGCCATACTCGGCGCCACCATGGCCGAGCCGATGGCGAGGAGCACCATCACGAAGATCAGCTCGATCAACGTGAAAGCACCTTGGCCGAGAAGCCGTCGGGCTGAGCCGCGCAGAGAGTTACTTTGCCGAGATGGAAGCATTCACCACGTCGTCCTGGGTATTCGCCTGACCGTCCGGGCCCATGGAGCGAATGTCGTAGCCGCTCGCGTTTACTTTGCCGGGGAATTCGTAGACGTAGGCGTGGCCCCACGGATCGAGCGGGATGTCGCTCTTGAGATACGGCCCGCGCCAACCGGTGACATCGGCCGGTTGGCCGATGAGCTGGTTCAAGCCGTCTTGGCCGCGCGGATAGCTACCGGTGTCGACCTCGTAGGCGTCGAGGGCCGTGCCGAAGGTCGCGATCTGCGTCTGCGCGGCAGTGATGCGCGCCTGCTCGGTACGGCCCGTAAACTTGGGCAACACCAGCGCGGCGAGAATGCCGAGGATGACGAGGACGAGGAGGAGTTCGACGAGGGTGAAACCGCGGGGAGCGGAGACACGGGAGCGTTTCTTCGAATGGGTCAGTTTCATAGAGAAATTTATTTGATGTGATCTTGCAGGGAGAAAATGGGGTAAACCATGCCGATGAAAATCGTGCCGATGAGCGCCGCGATGAGAAACAGCATGAGTGGTTCCGCCAACGCGACGGCACTCTTCAACTGACGGTCAAGATCGCCTTCGGTAACATTCGCGATGCGCAACAGCTCCGCATCGAGTTTGCCGCTTTCCTCCGCGACCGAGATCATTTCCACGATCGCCCCCGGGAAAAGTGTGCGATTTTTCGCGAGGCTCTTACCGAGCGGTTTACCTTCTTTCACGCGATCGATGGACTCCGAGACGGCATCGACGAGCACCTGGTTGCCAATCGAACGACGAGCGACATTGAGCGAGCTGATCAGCGGCACGCCCGCGCTGAGCAAGGTGCCGAGCATGCGGGTGAAGCGCGCCATCGCGAACTGCGCGAGCAGCGGGCCGACGATCCACGCCTTGAGCACGAAGCCTTCCCAAGCGCGACGGCCCACGGGAGAACTGAACCAGCTCTTGAGCGAGACACCGGCCACGACCAGACCGACCAAGACGAACAATCCGTAGCTGCGGATGATGTAACTGGTGTTAATGATCATCTGCGTGAGCAGCGGCAGCTCGGCGTTGAAACCCGCAAACACCAATTGAAACCGCGGGATGAAGAAAACCATCAGAAACACCAGCACGCCCATCGCAAGAAACAGCAAAATCGCGGGATACATCAACGCCGCCGTGACCTTGGACTGGATGTCTTTTTCACGCGCCTGGAAATCGGCGATCTGCGCGAGCACGACGTCGAGAAAGCCTCCCGCTTCACCCGCCTCGACCATCGCCACGTAAACCCGCGGAAACGTATCGGGCGAACGCTCCATCGCCTTCGAAAGCGACATGCCGTCGATCACGAGGTCGTGGATTTCCTTCCATTTTTGCTTCGCGACCGGTTCGGCGGACTCGCGGTGCAGAATCACCAACGCACGGCTGAAGGGCACGCCGGCCGCCAACAGGCTGGAGAGCAAACGCGTGAAGTTTTCCAACATCCGCGCCGTGATCTTCGGTTTGCCGCCGAGCGAGATGTTAAAACCGGCCGAGGGCTCACCGCCGCCGGCACCCGCCGCCTTATCCGCAGGATGCGCCGCCGCCGAATTTTTCGCGGACGCCACCACCGATTCAACGAGCTTGATCGGTTTCAGGCCACGGCCTTCGACCTGACGCATCGCTTCGTGACGGTTGCTCGCATCGAGGAAACCTTCGGTTAACACGCCGTCGCGCTGCAGCGCCTTGTAGGCAAATTGGGGCATCGGAAGAGGCGGCTCAGATCAATGAGCGCGGCAAGGCCGGCTGCTCACTCACGACGGCGGCGCGGCTCTCGGCCGCCACCTTGTCCGCTTCCATTTCGTGCACCGTGGTGACGCTCAAGACTTCCTCGATCGTCGTGATCCCCTCCTCTACCAACCGGCGACCATCTTCGGAGAGCGTCTTCATCCCCGCCCGCCGCGCGGAATCACGGATGGCGTCGGTCGAGCTGTTTTTCAGGATCAGCGAACGGATTTCGCTGCTCGAATCCATCCACTCAAAAATCGCACGGCGACCATGGTAACCCGTGTTGCGGCACTCGCGGCAACCGACGGCGCGGTAGACTTCTGCCTTGGGCGAGATCCCGAGCTTCGTCCGGTAAACGCGCGACTCCGGCGTCGTATCCACTTTTCGACAATGCGGACACAGCAAACGCACGAGCCGTTGCGCGAGCACCGCTTCGAGCGACGAGGCGACGAGATACGGCTCGACGCCCATGTCGACGAGACGCGTGAGCGCGCCGGCCGCGTCGTTGGTGTGCAACGTTGAGAAAACCAAGTGCCCCGTCAGAGAGGCCTGCACGGCGATCTGCGCCGTCTCTTGATCGCGGATTTCACCGATGAGCACGACGTCAGGGTCGTGGCGGAGAATCGAGCGCAGGCCGCGGGCAAACGTCAGGCCGGATTTTTCCGAAACCTGGATTTGGTTCACGCCCTTGAGCTGATACTCGACCGGATCTTCGATCGTGATGATCTTGCGCTCGGCGTCGTTAATTTCGTTGAGCGCGGTATAGAGCGTCGACGTCTTGCCGGAGCCCGTCGGACCGGTGACGAGCACGATGCCGTGGGGGAGCTGGAGCACGCGCTCCAAGCAGGTGAGCTCGCGCTCGCCCATGCCGAGGTCGCGGGCGCCGCGGAGTTTGGAATTCTGCCGCAGCAGACGCATGACCACCGCTTCACCGTGCAACATCGGGATGATCGAGACGCGGATATCCACCTCGGCGTCTTCGATGCGAACCTTGATGCGACCGTCCTGCGGGAGACGTTTTTCCGCGATATTGAGATGACTGAGGATCTTGACGCGCGCCACGATGGCCGGCTGGAAACGTTTGATCTGCGCAGGCACCGGCACTTCCTGTAAAATACCGTCGATGCGGTAACGGATGCGCAGCTCGTCCTCGAAGGGTTCGAGGTGCACGTCCGACGCGCGGAGCTCGATGGCGTCTTTCAGGACTTGGTTAACAAACCGGATGATCGACGCGTCCTCGGCGGCTTCGTCGAGGTTGTTGTCGGTGCCACCGTCCTCGTCCACCACTAGCAAACCGGCCTCGTCGTCGAGCGTATCAATGGTATCGGCACCCACCCCGAGCCGCTTCTTCATTTCCCGCTGGATCACCTCGGTCGGGGCCAGCACGGGACGGAGCCGCAGGCCCGTGAGCGCCTTCAGTCCATCGAGGCCCTGGGTCGCGAAAAGCCGACTGGTCGCGATCTCGATCTGATTGTCGACGCGCCGCAGCGGGAGCAATTCGTCGCGCAGCAGCAGGCGAGCGGGAAACAGCGAGAGCACCTGTTTGTCGGGCTCGAGTTCGTCGAGCGCGGCGTAGCCGACGCCATATTCCTTCGCGAGCCACCGCAAGACGCGCTCTTCAGTGAGCGCGTCGGCGGGACGATGCTGCGCGAGAAATGCGCGCGCATCCGTGGTCGTGAGCTGTCTGGCCGCGATCATGCGGCCGAGCAGTTCGGGCACAGCGCTGCTGGCGCTGCCTAGGGGGGACGATTCGGTCGGCACAGAGGGAGTTTCCGGCTCAGGGCAACAGGCCGAACATGACGGCGACCGCCTCTTGGCGAACCGAAAGCACGGCACGCAGCTCTTCCTGCGCTTTGGCGACCTTCGCCTCGTTCTGCTTGCGCACTTCGCGCAGCCGCTCGAGGCGGGATTTCACTTCGGCATCCGGCAACTTTTCCGTGATCGCCGCGCGCAAGGAATCTTGTTCCGGGTTTCCCGAAGGGCCGCCACGGCCGCCGCGACTGCTCGGGCCGCCGGGGCCGCCACCGGGGCCGCCAGGACCACCCCGCCCCATGCCGCCGCCCGCAGAACGGCGAATCTCGCTCAGTTTAGTGAGGCGTTCGGAGATCAGCGTCCACTCGGCGTCATCAGTCACGCCAAACTGCTCGCGCAGGCGCTCCTGCATCTGCGCGGGATCGAAATTGCCACGGCCACCTTTGCCGCCGTTGTCGCCGCCATTAGCGTTGTCACCGCCACGCTGACGACGACCGCCATTTTGATCGGCGGGGGCGGCGTTTTGCGCGAAGACGCCCACGGAGAACGCACTGACGGAGGCCAAGAGGGACACAGCGCGAAACAGGCGGTGGCTAGAACAGCGCACCACCGGAACCAACGAGACGGAGGGTGAGATCGATTTCATGGGGGACCACCACGTTGCAGCCCACGCGCCAGCCATGTAAACACTTATCTCGTAATGATTTCTAAGCTATTTCTTGCGCAGAGTTTGCGCACATCGCGATCCGAGTGCGCAGAAATTGCGCAGCGCTGGCGATGCGTCGGGCCAAAAAAAGAGCGGGCGATGCGGCTAACGACGCACCGCCGGCTAGGGCGTGTCCCCAAAACCGTGAGGATGCGTGGGGCGCTCAACCGGTCGCGGTCGGTTGCGGAGCCGTGGCCTCACCGCGGTTCACACCGGCCTTGGCCTCATCGATGGAGTCGAAGAACGTCCCACCAGGCGTGTCCTCAAAGCCGCGGCTCTAGATATGATACTATTTACTATGCGCAATGAGACTTTAGGTTGGCGCGCCAGCGTTTGCTTTATATCGCCACCAATTTCCTTGGACACGGGACAGTAAACCCGAAAGCCAATGAATCCGATGACTGATCCCAATGAAACGAAGCGCACCGCCCAACCCGCCAGGCCTGAGCCCCCGGAGGTGGAGCCGGGCGTTG
>CANIJN010000076.1 GCA_947467625.1 Opitutia bacterium
CCGCCGGCACGAATTTCACGTGGCACGAATTCAACGGCGCCCACGCTTTCCTCCGCGACGAAGGCTACCGCTACGACCCGGAACTCGCACTCCAGAGTTACGCCCTCGCACTGAATCTCTTCCGTCGAAAACTCGGCGAGGGCGACCAGTGCACCGCCGGCCCAAGCGGCGCAGCCTAGACCAAGCACGGACGTTTTGCGTCGTCGTTCGAGCCCTGCCCTTCGCTTCGCCGACTTGGTAGGCAGCACGCTTGCTCGCGCTCGTGGGCAGTCGAACCAGCGCCCGCCAGCGGACTGCCTACGCCGCCTACGGGAAAATCCGTAACCGGCTCTCCTCGGCGCCGGGCCCGCAATCTTACGCCCAGCGCCAAAAACTCATTGCATCTTCAGCGGTAGCGCCCGCGCCCGCGCCGCGAAACTGTCCAGCACCGCACCCGTCCGCTGCCCCACGATGTCGTCGCCAGTTCGGACGCTCTGCAGCGGCGTGAAATCTTTCAACACCGCGCAATAGTCGCTGTTGACCATCATGCCGAGCAACTCACCCGTTTTGCTGAGCACCAAATCACCCCGCGAGGGAGCGAAGTCGCCAAACAGTCGCTTAAAAAACCGATTGTCCACTCGTACGAAGCCCGGTTGGGACGGGTCCAACTTGAAGGCCACCTCCCCGTAGCCCTTGCCGCCACCGCTGATCAAGACGGCCTCAGGAAATTTAAAGGGATCCGCTGCCAACGAATACACGTTCGCACCGAGCGACCCTGCCTGCGCAGCCGCGATCGGCAGCACCACGATGCGCGGATCGTGCGCGAGAAAATGGATCACCCCGGCCACGCCGCGATAGGCGGGCCCATGGGAATACTCCACCGAAAGTTTCTCCCAGTCCGGATTATTTTCGGCCGCCACCGCCAGCACAGTGTCCTCGGCATGGAGCAGAGCGTAAATCTGCCGCCCATCCGTCACCAACACCGTCGCCGCCTCCTTCGCTTTGCTCACCGGCCCCAGGAACCCTTTGCGCGTCGCGGCGAACGTCGCATTCACGCGGTTCGCGAGGAAATCATTGAACAACACATTCACGTTAATCGGCCGATTGTCGCGGATCTCCTTGGTCAGCTCGCCGGACTTTTCCGCCAACTGCCCGACACCTTGCGCCAGCTGCGTCGCGGTTTCCTGCACCTTGGCCCGCTCCTGCCGCTCGACTTGGACTTGAGTCTTTAAATCGGCGGCTTGGTCGCTGAGCGCTTTTTTTTGCTGCTCACCGACCATCACCGCGACCGTGAGCCCCTCGATCTGCTTGCGCGCCTCGCCTTGTTCTTTTTCCCGCTTCAGTTCCAACGCGGCGAGAGCCTGTTGTTGACGTTCCGCCTCGGCCCGTTTCTCGGCGAGCTCCCGCTGCAATTGCGCGAGCTGCTCCTTGGTCAACACCGCGTCCTGCGTGGCGGCGGCGACTTTTCGCCCCAAGTCCGCAGCCGTCCGCTGGGTCTCGACCAAACTCGTCGCGAGTGTGTTTTTTTCGGCGGAAAGTTTCGTGCTTTCGGACCGGAGCGCGGCGAGGCTTTGTTCACGCGCCATCAGCGCCGCATCACTCGTCTGCAGTTTGTCCACCAATTGGTCGCGCGACGCCTTCTCGTCGGCCAACGAATCACGCAGAGCGGCCAGGAGATCCTGCTCCTTTGACGTAGCGTTCGCCGCGAGTTCGGGCACCGGTGCCTGCTTCGCCCGCGCCGGCTCCGCAGTCTCCCAACGCGTCAACGCGAGGAGATTGAGCAGCAGAAAATCACAGAGGATCAGCAGCAGGGTGCGGTTCATGACGAGAGCTTGCCCTCGGCTTGCGACTCAATGATGAGCTCCCGCTTGTAAGGGCGCACATGACGAATTTTGACAAGCGCGACGCACGTAATGCCGAACAGATTCGAAGCATAGGCGGCGAGCAGGTCCGGCTCAATCACCCGGAGCACTTGGAGCACGAGCGCCGTCGCCGTGCCTCCGATCCCGATGTAGAGCCCGACGTCGAAGAGGTTCTCCTCGTTCTCCATCAGCCGGAGCTTCACGAGCGGCGGGAGCGGCTGCCGAGCGATTTCCCTGATTTTCACGAGGCACACAAAATACATCGCGACTTGGAGCGCCGCGAAGAAACCAATGGAGAGCAGGGTAGAGATGGACATAGAGGCGGTGGGTTGAGCGTTAGGGAAACTGGAAATTTCAGGGGTGGCGATGAGCACGGGCAGATTGAGGCGGAGTTGAAACTCCGATGGGGGTGCCGCTTTCACCAGAAACGGCTCCGTCGCGACGATCAGCAGTGCCGCAAACAGCACGGCCAACAGCCCGCTGCGCATCCGTGGCCGCGCTAGGGCCGGGAGCCGGAAATCGCGGGGCGAATCCAAACACCGGTCGAGTCCGCGCAGCGCGAGCCAGGCACCCAGAGCGTAGCCAAGGTATTTAATGAACAGCGTGAGCTGCGGATGCAGGAGCGCAAACGACGAGACCGCATCCAGCGCTAGCCCACTCGCACGGTTGACGGGCACTTGGCGCGAAGTCAGCAGCCGCACGGCGCCTTGCCCTTGGCCGAGCGCGAGCCGCAGATCGGCCAATCCATGCTTACCAAACAATATCAAGTAACTCGCCACCCGATCCGCCGAATCAGAAAACAACGCAGCCGAGTAGATCAGCGGCAGCTGATCCGGCGCGACGCGCGCGAGGTGCGCAAACTCGCTCACCGTCTTCGTGCTCTCCGCCCGACGGAGCAGTTCACACAGCTGCGTCCAATCCAGTCGGCGACCGAGCGACAGCAGGTCCATGAAAAGTGGCTCGAGTTCACCGAGCTGTTTCTTCGTCACCGCCGCCTCCGCGAGCGCGCGCAATTCGCGCTGGAGCGGCGGCGAAAGCCGCTCTCCTTGATAGAGCAAACCCGTCAAAAGGATCAGCGCGTCCAGCGGCTGTCCGCCAGCCCGCGCCGCCCGGACGAACCCACCCGTTGTCGTCACATCGCGCGTCAATAGGAGTGACTGCACCCCGAGAGAACCCGTGTTGCCCAAGTAAGCACGGAGTTTGTCCCGCGCCGCTTCCGGAATGAAAAAGGTCAGGACTGGCGTGCTCGCCCGCCGGCCCGTGTCGGTCCGCAGGTTGAAAAGCGGATCGAGAAACGGATCCCACCCACCCCACGCGACCAATGCCGGCTGCCGCGAGGAGAGCGTGCCGAGCGCGCTCGCCAGAGCGGGCGCCCGCGGGTCGTCCGTCGCTTGCGCAGCCGCGAGCACGAGAGCCGCCGGACCCGTCTTCTCCAAATCAACCAGATCGCGACCGAAGGCACCCAAGCTCGGCGTGTCGGCTCCGGCAGCGCGCAGCAACGCCGGACTCACCGACTTCAAATTAGCCGGCAACATCCACGCCGCCAACGCCAACACCAACCCGGCGATCACCTGCGCAATCGCGGCAATCGGCTTCGTCGACGTGGGGGCAGGCGCGATCATCGGTGTTAAGTATTGGTTTGCGGGCGTCGGATGCAAACCCACGCTCACGGCTACATCGACCAATGTCTCTGCGAATTGTTCACTACAACGATCCCATCTTGCGAAAAAAAGGCGCGCGGCTCACCGCTTTCGATGCCGACCTCGCCGCGCTCGCTCGCGAGATGATCGCCACCATGCACGCGGCCGCAGGCATCGGCCTCGCCGCTCAACAAATTGGCCGCGCCCTCCAACTCTGCGTGATCGACCTCCGTGACGCGGAGCCTGATTTCACTTGGGAGCTCGACGGCGTCAAACTACCCCTCGACCTCATCATGCCGATGACGATCGCCAATCCCGAGATCACCGTCACCCGCGGCACCGCCGACTATTTTTACGAGGAGGGCTGCCTTTCTTTTCCTAAAATCCGCGGCGACATCTCCCGCCCCGACGCGATCACGGTAAAATTCCAAGATGAACGGGGCGTGCCCCACGTGCTCGCCTGCGACGGCCTTTTCGCCCGCTGCATCCAGCACGAAACCGATCACCTCAACGGCGTTCTGTTCATCGACCGGATGGCAAAGAAAGTCCGCGCCACCGTCGACGAGGCGGTCAAGAAGCTCGTCAAAACCACGCGCGACGCAGCGAAAACACACTCTCTCCATGAGCCAAAAATCTGACGGCATGACCTACGCCCCCCAGGGCAAACCGAGCCCGGTGGTAAAGTCCGGCGAATTTACCTTCGCGGCCGCGCACCTGGACCACGGCCACATCTACGGCCAATGCAACGGCCTCATCGAGGCCGGGGCCGAACTCAAATGGGTCTACGATCCCGATCCGAAAAAGATCGAGGCCTTCGTGGCAAAATACCCCCAAGCCAAGGTCGCCCGTTCGCTGGACGAGATCCTCGCGGACCCGGCCATCCAGCTCGTCAGCGCCGCCGCCATCCCGTGCGACCGCGGCCCCCTCGGCTGCCGCGTCATGGCCGCCGGCAAAGACTACTTCACCGATAAGACGCCGTTCACTTCCCTGAACCAGCTCGACCAAGCCAAGGCGGTCGTCGCCCGCACCGGCCGCAAATACATGGTGTATTTCTCCGAGCGTCTCCACGTGGAGTCCGCGATGTATGCCACCGACCTCGTCGCCGCCGGTGCCATCGGCAAGGTCATCCAAGTCATCGGCCTCGGGCCCCACCGCCTCAGCAAGGCCAGCCGCCCGGCGTGGTTCTTCGAAAAAGCGAAATTCGGCGGCATCCTCACCGACATCGGCAGCCACCAGTTCGAACAGTTCCTCACCTACACCGGCGCGACGGATGCGACCGTCACCCAAGCGGCCGTCGGCAACTTCGCGAATCCCGACAAACCTGAGTTTGAAGACTTCGGCGAGGCTTCACTCCTCGGTGACAACGGCACCTCAAACTATATCCGCGTCGATTGGTTCACGCCCGCCGGCCTCGGCACGTGGGGCGACGGCCGCACGGTCATCCTCGGAACCAAGGGCTACATCGAGCTGCGCAAATACCTCGACGTCGCCCGCGATAAAACCGGCGACAATGTTTATATCGTCGATGAAACCGGCGAGCGCCACGTCAACGTCACCGGCCAGGTCGGCTTCCGTTTCTTCGGCCAACTGATCCTCGACTGTCTCAACCGAACCGAGACGGCGATGACGCAGGCCCACGCCTTCAAGGCCGCCGAGCTCTGCCTCCGCGCCCAACTCGCCGCGCGGCGCATTGCCTGACATCAAACGGAGCGGCGGTTTCCAACTGCCGTATGCTCCGGCTCAGCGCCGGAGCACGCGCACCGCAATCCCCATGGATCGCTCCGTCCGCTGAAAGCGTGTTCGCAAACGCCTCACACTCCATGTCCACCTCCATCGCCACCCGCACCGGAGACGACGGCACCACCAGCCTCCTCTACGGTCAACGTGTGCCCAAGCACCATCCGCAGATCGAAGCCGTCGGCACGTTTGACGAGCTCAACGTCGCCCTCGGCGCCGTAAAACCCCTGCTGCCCCTCGACCGCGAGGGTATCGCGAACTCTGCGTTGCTCACCGGTATCCAGAAAAACCTTATCGCCCTGATGGGCGAGCTCGCCTGCGCCGAGACCGACACGGCCCGCTACCTCGGTTCGAAGTTCGAAAAAATATCCGCTACCGACCTCGCGCGCCTCGATACCGCTGTCGCCGCGCTGGAGGCGCGCGGCCTCACCTTCGACGGCTGGGCCACCCCCGGCGCCAACCCACGCTCCGCCGCCTTCGACCTCGCCCGCGTGACCGCCCGCCGCGGCGAGCGCCGGCTCTGCGCGCTGCCCGCCCACGGCCGCTCCGTCCGCCCGCTGTTGCTCCAATTCGTCAACCGCCTCTCCGACCTGCTCTGGTTGCTCGCCCGCGAAGCCGAACAGTGACGCCGTGGGGCCCCTCCGTTCACCGCTTCCGTTCACACGCATCCAGACCATTGGTTGGAAAAATGAGCGGCGCAGATCCCCACCGAGCACACGAAAAGCTCTGTCCATTCTATTTTTTCCGGCTATCACCCCTGCATGCTCTTAGCCTTCGCTCTCATCGTGCTCTCGATCGCTTGGCGGATCGCAACGGTCGATCTTCCGGCTCTCGCCAATTTCACCCCGTTGATGGCGCTGACGTTTTGTGGCGCCGTCTACCTCCGCGACAAACGGCTCTGGCTCGTGCCCTTCGTCGCCCTGACGCTGTCCGACCTGTACATCGATCGCCACTACGCAGCGACTTTTCACTATGAGTGGTCGCTCACTGGTGCGGTCTTGCGGGCGGCGTGCTTCGCCGCTGCGGTTAGCTTTGGTCTGATGGTCGCACGGCGACGCAGCTGGCTCAATTTACTCAGCGGCACCATCGGCGGATCCCTCTTTTTCTACCTCGTCACCAACACCGCCTCATGGATCGGCGATATCGCTTACACCCACGACCCCGCCGGCTGGTGGCAGGCGATGACAGTTGGACACTCCGAGTTTCCGCCCACGCTTTGGTTTTTCCGCAACACGTTCGTCAGCGACCTCGTCTTCACGGGAATTTTTTCCGTCGCCATGGAATGGGCGGCTCGGCGCGCCGGACGCGCAAGCCTACTCGCCAAACGCGCCACCGCGTAAGGCGGCCGCTCGTCGGCACGCCGCGGCGCTCGGCTCGTGCACACCCTGACGGCCCGGCACCCAACCCCTCACGGCATCTACAGCAAGTCCGCCGCGAGTTCCGCGAGTTTGGAACGTTCGCCCTTCATCAGCTTCACGTGCGCTGCGAGCGCCTGACCTTTCATGCGATTGTGACAATACACGAGTCCGTTGCTCCGAGCATCCACGTAAGGATTGTCGATTTGCGCCGGATCGCCAATGAGGATGATCTTCGATCCTTCGGAGATTCGAGTGATCACCGTTTTCACCTCGTGCGGTGTGAGCTGCTGGGCTTCGTCGAGAATGAAAAACCTCCGCGCGATCGAACGTCCGCGGATAAACGCGAGCGCTTCAATCTCGACCAAACCACTTTTCAACAATCGCTCGTAGGGCTTGACCACCGCCGCGCTGCCGTGCCCGTGGCCCCCGTGGTGCCCCCCTTGCGCCGTGTTCATCGGCGCCGACAAGGAGTCGTCGCGGTTCTTAAATTTCTTCGAGACTTTCTTCGCCGCGAACTGCGGCTCCTTGGGCGGCTTCGAGGGAATCAGCACTTCGAGCGCGTCGTGGTAGGGCTGCAGCCACGGCTTCATCTTCTCTTCGAGCGTTCCGGGCAAGAATCCGATGTCCTTCCCGAGCGCGATCACGGGACGCGAAATCGACAGGCCATCGTAACGGGAGTGTTCATCCATGGTCTGGTGCAGGGCGCATGCGACAGAAATGAGCGTCTTCCCCGTGCCAGCTTTGCCGAAACACGTCAGCATGTGGATGCTTTCATCGAGCAAGCCATCCATGAAAAACTGTTGCTCGAGGTTGCGCGCGCGAATCGGAATACCCCCGGGCGCCTTGACGAAATCCGGCAGCTTCAGTCGGCGCACAATACCTTCGCCATAATAACGGGCCGGCATCGTCTTGCCCTCGTCCGAGCGCAGCAGGACGTATTCATTGAGGTAAAGCGGCTTCGTCGCCTCATCGCCCAAATCAAAAACGCCTTCAGAGCAGAAGCGTTGCAGTTCGTAGATGTTCAGCGGCAGCTCGCGGTAGCTGGCTTCCTCATCCGTCTCGGGGACTTTGTCGTTGAGATAATCCTCCGACTCGAGGCCCACGGCGCGCGCCTTGAGCTGCACGTTCACATCTTTGGTGACGAGAATCGCAGGCGGCGCGGATTGCTCCTGCACAAAAAGCGCCGCTGCGATGATCCGGTTATCCTTCTTCGTGAGGTCCGGCAAAATCGCCCGCAGTCGATCCATCGCCGGCGAGCTGCGTCCACCGTCCATCAAATACGGATTAATGATAATCGAGAGGGTGCCGCCGTTCGGCAACTCGACTCCTTCATGCATCGAGCGCGAGTCGGGCAAGAGCTCTTGCAGGATGCGATGCACCCGGCGCGCATTGCGGCCGCGCTCCGTGGATTGTTCACCCTTGATACCATCCAGCTCCTCGAGGACCTCGACGGGAATCGCTAGGTTATTCTCCTGAAATTTATAGATCGATTGCGGGTCGTGCAGCAGAACGTTCGTGTCGAGGACAAAGGTCTTCACCTTCTTGGTTACGTTCTTCAGCCGCGAATTTGAGGCGGTCGCCTCGCGCAGAATTTCCATCGGTGTGGATAGTTTGTGAATAACTGAGCAACCACCTACTCGGTGTCCATGCCAGACTTTCTTCAGGACAAATAAAACCATCGGCTCACTCTGGGGAAGCCTAAGATCGAAACTCAAATGTCACAATCCCCGGCCCTCGCCCGGCTCCGATTTGGACACCACGCCGCCCACGCCGGCCGCCGGATGCCGCGGTTCAAGCTCGCGTGCCGCTAGGCGAATCTATTGACCGCTCGCTGGTTCGCGCCGCCATGCACCTCGACGATATCAAACAAGCCCTCCTCGACTCCTACCGCACCGACGGCGGTATCAACCACCTCGACGGCACCAATCTGCCCTCGCAGGCCTCCGTCAACCAGCTCGCGGCGGACCTCATGCATCTGCTGTTCCCTGGGTATTTCGAAGAGTCCGGGCTGACGGAACGCGCCCTACCCGCCCACGTCACGCGCCTGCTCAAACAAATTGACGACCGCCTCGTGGCCGAGATCGAGAAATGCCTCCGCTTCGCCAAAGTCGAGCGCGCTTCTGCTCAAGCCCGCGAGCGCGCCACCGCTTTCCTCAGTCAGTTCCCCGCCCTGCGCAAACTGATCCAGACCGACGTCACCGCCGCCTATAAGGGCGACCCCGCCGCCCGCAGTGTGGAGGAAATCATTGTCGCGTATCCGTGCGTCTTGGTCATCTCGCTGCAGCGTCTCGCCCACGTGCTCTACCATCTCGGGGTGCCGCTGCTACCTCGCCTCCTCACCGAATACGCTCATGAACGCACCGGCTGCGACATCCACCCCGGCGCCCGGCTCGGCGACCACTTTTTCATCGATCACGCCACGGGCGTCGTCATCGGAGAGACAGCTACCGTCGGGTCTCACGTGAAACTTTATCAAGGCGTCACCCTCGGCGCGAAATCGTTTGCGACCGATCCCGAGGGCAATCCGGTCAAGGGCGTGAAGCGTCATCCCGACATCGGCGACCACGTGACGATTTACGCTCACGCGACGATTCTCGGCGGCGACACGTCCATCGGCGCCCACTCGATCATCGGCTCCAACGTTTGGCTCATGAAGTCCATCCCCGCTGAATCCGTCGCCTTGTTCAAAGGGGATAGCGTCCTCGTGCGGTCGCGGCGCAAACACGAAACAATCGTCGGTCAAGGTGCCCACTCCAGCGCGCCCACGACTGACTCCACGAGCTCGGAGTGGCACATTTAAGCTGAGCTTCGGACCACGGCGCGCGGCTCGCTCCGCCCGAGCGCCTCCGTCGCCGATTGGCACAGTCCGACAAACGTTTCTTCCCCCAAAGCGAGGCGATGGCTCTTGAGATGGGCGACACCCCAGCGCCTTTGCAACTTCTGTGCCCCCAGCGGCAGCGACACGAGCGCCCCACTTTCGAGTTCCGACCGCGCGATCCACGGCGCAAACACCCCCGCCCCGAGCCCGATCTTCACCAGCTCCTTGATCGCCTCCATACTGCCCAACTCGATATAATTGCTCAGCGATATTTTTTCCTCGCGGAAATATTCCACCACGAGCCGGAACGACTGGCTCGCCTTCTTATAAAGGAGGATGGTCTCGCTCTCAATCGCCTCGCGTGGCACCCGGCCGAGTTTCGCCCACGGATGCAGCGGCGCGACCAGAAACCTCAGTTCGTCCTGAAACAATGGGACGAACACCAACTCGGTCCCCACCGGCGCCGGCGGCTCTAGCACAATGGCGAGATCGATATGCCCTCCGCGCAACAACTCCAACTGTTGCCCGTGATCGCCAGGCTCGATGCGAACGACGCACTTCGGATAACTCTGCCGAAAATCCCGCAGCACCGTCGGTAAAATGTGCTGGCACGCCGTCGTGCTCGCCCCCACGCGCAATCGCCCGTGGCCCCATTTCGTCAGTGATTCCAGCCCGGCGCGCGCAGATTCCATTTCCCGCAAAATTTTTTCCGAGTGCCGCAGAAACTGTTCCCCCGCCTGCGTGAGCAACACCCGCCGTCCGACTCGATCCAGCAGCCGCGTCCCGAGATCCGACTCCAGCGCCTTAATCGTATGACTCACCGCCGACTGCGTGAGAAACAAATCCTTGGCCGCGAGCGTGAAACTCCGCCGCCGCGCAAGTGCGGCAAACGCGAGGAGCTGTCGGCTGTCGAGGGTGGTTTTCATGGACGAGCTCGGTTCATTACCGTGATCACGTGTCCGAATAGCAGTAATTGCGCCATTCGTGCGCGACTGCCACCCCGACCGTTTAATGCCCTGCTTCCAGCAGGCGCTCGGCCTCGCCGGCGAGGGCGACGTCGGCGTCGTGATCAACTACCTCCTCGCCCCTCCGTCGTCTGGGGCTGGCAATCCGTCTTCGGTGCCGATCTCGCTTTGCCCGCCGCCGCTGGGGTGAGAAGGACGGCATTCTCATCGACAGCGAGCACCACCGCGCGATCCCCCCCCCGCCCCCCCCCGGACAAGTCCTCAGCGATTTCCTGGGCATCCGCAACGACGCCGACCTCGCCGACTCCGGCGGCATTCAATGGCCCGACGCCGACGCAGCCGTAGCGGCGAGCGCCAGCAAGCCGACTCTTTCCGACTCTCAACTCTCAACGTCCGGCGCAGCAGCGACGCCTCTTCGCCGACGGAAAATTCGTCACTCCCGATGCCCGCGCCCGCTTCCTCTTTGACTCCTCGCGCCGCGTGCCGGAGCCACCCGACGGCGACTACCCGTTCCCTGTGCTCACCGGCCGCGGCTCCTCAGCACAAGGACGACCGGCTCTCGCACCGACAAAAGCGACGTCCTCCGCAAACGCGGACCCACCGTCCTCACCGCGGAAATCAATCCCGACGACGCCACCCGTCTTGGCATTTCCGCCGGCGGCCGCGTGACGATCCGCTCGCGTCGCGGCTCTTCCGAAGCCATCGCGCCCATCAACCCCAACGTAGAGCTAGGACAAATTTTTCTCCCTATGCACTTCGGCCCAGTAAACACACTCACCTTCCCGTCCTTCGACCCTCATTCACGGCAGCCCAGCTAAAAAACCTGCGCGGTTGCTGTCGCCCGACTGCAACTAGAATCCAACCGTAGCGCGGATGCTTCAGCCCGCGCTGAACGACGGACGGTCTGGCTAACGCACCGCTCTACACTGATCGCCGCCACCCAGCCTCAAAACGGCACGTTCTCTTCGTCCGACAAATGGGCCGCCGACTCCGTGGCCACCGCCGGCGTCACCGCTGACGTCGCTCCCGCGCTCCTCGGCGCGTCGGGCTGACCAAGCGTGCCTTTGTTTTGGTGCCAGAGCGTCCGGGCTGCATTGCGCAGCGTCGTCTCCTGCGGACGCGGCGGATAGGGCTTGCCGCTACTGTCGAGGCGCGGCGGCTGCTCCGTCGCATACCACGAGAGCGAGCGCTCGCTCAGCTTCGAGAGCGCCACCCCATTATTCTTTCCGAAATGCACCTGCACTTCGCCCGCATTCGGGATGACTTCCGTCGGCTGCAAAATCACTTCGTCGGCCCCACCACCACTGCTGGAGTAGCTCGACGATGAACTCGCCGCCCGCACCGGTGTGCTGCGCGCCGGGGCTTTGTTGGCCTCGGCCAGGAGCTGGCGGATCGCGACCAATTCTTCGTGGATGGATTTGAGGATGTCTTCGTTCATTCGCTCGAAGTTGAAGCGTTCGTCGCGCCAATCCAGTCCAATCGTCGCGCGCCTGCACTTTACCCCGAGGTTCACCTCGCGCTCACCCGCCCCCCCCGCATGGATTTACCCACCACTCACGCTGTTTTCCTCAGCTATGCGTCGCAAGACGCAGAGGCGACGAAGCGCCTTTGCGAAGTCGTGTGCAAAGACTGAAATCAATTTCTCGCGCTGAGTACGCCGGGCGGCGACAGCCAAGATCGGCCAGTGCTGAACGTGCTGCTCAACGTCATCATTTTCAACCAAGATGAGCGCCAACTCGCCATCGAAGCGCCGCGCATCCATACGAACCACCCGCACAGTTCGTTCGACAATCACCCCGACGCACCCGGGGCAGCTCGACATCGAGAGCCGCATCGCTGTCGCCGTGCACGACGAGTTCCGGCCCCGCGGCCACGTGCTGCGCGTGCTCACGCCGTAGGGGAGTAACTCCGGCGTCGTGGCCGTAGGCGTAAATCCGACGACGGGCAGCCTACGCGGCGGTCGCGATCTGCGCCGCGAGCGCGCTATCTTCGGCTGGCAATGCGGGCCGCTGGTAGCCCTCCTCGTGAGCGGGGGGATGGTCGCGCGTTTCAACCTCCCCCAGCCCCTGCTCTCCCGAGCAGGGCGACCTTCGCTACCTTCGCGCTGAGCACGCGCAAACGCATCCTCAAATATAATACATTGCCGCGGTCCCCTTCGAAGCGAGCTGGTCGAGCGTGTAGCTCTTGGTTTTCTTCACCATAGCTTCGCTGATCTCATCCCAGACCTGTTTCAACCGGCGGCCGCTGCGCCCGTCGAAATTACCGCTGAGCCGCAGGCACTGTCCTTCGACGGCCATCAAAATATCAAAAAGGGAAATCTCCTCCGGTGCACGCGCCAACGTATAGCCCCCTTGGTTACCCCGCCGGCTCGTGACCAAACCGTGGTCGCGGAGCTTGAGGAGGATTTGCGCCAAGAAATTCGCCGGCACCGCTTCGGTTTTCGCGAGATGCTCGATCTGGGCGAGTTCGCCGGAGCCGTGCAAACGGGAGAGCTCGGCCATCACGCGGCAAGCGTAGTCCACTTTGACCGAGATCTTCACTTCACGTCAGCCGACTTCCGGCCAATTCCGAAACGCAACCACGCGCGCTCGTGCAGGTAAAAAAGAACCACCTTGGTCAGCACCTCGACCCCTGCGATACTGCCGGAAATCTGCGCCGCGTGCGACTTGTCTCCACCGGTCGCCCCCGTGAACGTCAGGACGAGAAAGCTCACGAGAAAGGTGTCGGCCGTCCCGACACAGCGCCAACTCACCGCCTTGAGCAAACTGCGCGTATGGGTTTCGCGAATCTCTTTGGTGATCGGTGCCTTCATATTACATAGTCCCCGTTTTCCGGTTTCACGATTTCACGCGGTGGGCGCAACATACCCGCCGCGACCGTCGCGTTGGTACCCTGCTCGATCAAAATAAACGATCCCGTCAGCCGGTTGCTGGCGTAGCCGTCGAACACGAGCGGCTTGGCCGCGCGTAGGCGAATCTCGCCTATATCGTTGACGCCCAGCTCGGCCGGCGCGGGCTCCGCCTCGAGGGTATCAAGGTTGAGCTTGTTGACGATCTCCGTGACCACCACCTGCACCGTGTGCGTGGTGTGTTTGAGGAAATATTTTCTCCCCGGCTGGAGCGCGCGCGCGTGCATCCAGCACACTTCCGCCTGGAGCTCGGTATTGGAGCCGGGTAAATGGTCCAACCCGACGAGCATGCTCCCGCGGCTGATATCGATGTCGTGCTCAAGCACGAGCGTGACCGACTGTGGGCAAAACGCTTCCTGCACCGGGCCATCGTAGGTCCAAATTTGTTTCACCGTGGTCACGATCCCGGCGGGAAACGCGATGATCTTTTGCCCCGTGCGGACGATTCCGCCAGCGATCTGGCCACTGAAACCCCGAAAATCATGGAGCGTCCGATCGGTCGGATTGTTCGGCCGGTTGACCCACTGCACCGGCAGGCGAAAGCCGTTGAGATTCCAATCGCTCGCAATGTGCACCGTCTCGAGGTGATTAAGGAGCGTCGGACCACCATACCACGGCGTGTGGACCGAAGCATCGACGACGTTGTCACCGTTAAGCGCACTCATCGGGATGAATTTCACATCCTTGATATCCAGTCGGGGCAGGAATGCCTCAAACTGCGCCCGAATCTCTTGGAAGCGCGCTTCGCTCCAACCCACGAGGTCCATCTTATTGACGGCGACGACCAGATGCGGAATGCGCAGTAATGCGGCGATCGCCGTGTGGCGGCGGCTCTGTTCGATGACGCCGAGGCGCGCATCGACGAGGACAATGGACAGGTTCGCCGACGAGGCGCCGGTCACCATATTGCGCGTGTATTGGACGTGGCCCGGCGTGTCCGCGATGATGAACTTGCGGCGCGGCGTCGCGAAGTAGCGATACGCGACATCGATCGTGATGCCCTGTTCACGCTCGGCGCGCAGGCCGTCCGTGAGGTTGGCGAGATTAATCTGGCCTCCGCCGGTGATATCGGCCGAGCGCTCGAGCGCTTCGATCTGATCTTCCATCAATGATTTTGAATCATAGAGGAGGCGGCCGATGAGCGTGGATTTACCGTCGTCGACGCTGCCGCACGTATTGAAACGGAGGATATCGACAGGCACGGGTGTGGTGGTGGAAAGTGCAGAGAGAGACATGGCTTCTTCGGTAAATGTTTTCAGAAATACCCGGCTTTTTTCCGGTCTTCCATCGCGGCTTCGGAGGATTTGTCGTCGGCACGTGAACCGCGCTCGGTCACGCGGGCGGCCGCGATTTCTGCAATGATGTCAGCGGTCGTGGTCGCTGGAGATTCCACGCAACCGGTGCTGATAATGTCGCCGATCGTGCGGACGCGCACGACGAGCTCACGCACCTCTTCATTGGCCTTGGGCGGCACGAGGGCATTGACCGGGAGCCACTGGCCACCGCGGCGCACGCACTGGCGCTTGTGACTGAAATAGATGCTCGGGACCTCGAGCTGCTCGCGTTGAATGTATTCCCACACGTCCATCTCAGTCCAGTTACTGATGGGGAAAACGCGCATGTTTTCGCCTTGGTTCAACCGGCCGTTGTAGAGATTCCAAATTTCTGGACGCTGATTCTTCGGATCCCATTGGCCAAAACTATCGCGGAAACTGAAGAAGCGCTCCTTGGCGCGGGCCTTTTCTTCATCGCGGCGCGCACCACCGATGCAGCAATCGAAGCGAAACTCCTCGATCGCCGCAAGGAGCGTGGGGATTTGCAGGCGGTTGCGACTGATTTCCCCCGGTGCGGGTTGGGCGATCCCTTTCGCGATCGCCTCCTCGACCGTGCGCACGATCAGTTTGCCGCCGAGCTCCTGCGCGCGGCGGTCGCGGAATTCGTTGAGCTCAGGGAAATGGTGCCCCGTGTCGACGTTGAGCAACGGCATCGGCAGGTCCGACGGACGAAACGCTTTCTCAGCGAGGCGCAAGAGACAGATGGAGTCCTTGCCCCCGGAGAAGAGGAGCGCAGGCCGCTCAAATTCGCCCGCGACCTCCCGCATAATGTGGATAGCCTCGGTTTCGAGGTGCTGAAGATGGTCGAGATGGTAGGAAGACATCGGAAATAAAAGGGTCAGGGAGAGAGTGTCTGGCGTCTGGAGTTAGCGATCGCCTCGCGAGCAGATGAGTCCGGTGGAGTGCCGTCGCTTGCCGACGTGCCGCCGGGGGACAGAACAGTGCGGCGTAGCGGCGAGCGCCGGGCCTAGCTCACTCAGTTTCCCTGATCTCATGGATAGAAGGTGCTGCGACGACATGGCTAAGCCCAGAGCCTAGATCCCAGCCCCCGCAACGTTGGCTGCGGAGCGGCCCCAGTTAGCATGCAGACCGCACTCGCGTTTCTCATCGGCCTTGGCCGGGTCAAAATAATCCCACTCGTTCGGGAGTCGGTGTTGCACGAGGTAGGCGTCGAGTTCCGCGTCGCTGAGATAGAAGAGCGGGCTCACCTTCAGAGCGCCGAAATTTTCGTCGAGCGATACGATGTCGAGGCCCGCACGATTCGGATTCTGGACCTTGCGAAGCGCCGTGATCCAAACCGTCGGCGCAAGCTCCTTCATGCCGCGCTGGAAGGGCTCCAGTTTCATGACCGCACTAAACGTCTTCAGGCCCTCCTCGTCCTCAGTCGTCGGAATCGATCCGTGAAGGGCATCGCGGTGGGCGGCTGTGACGCGCGGCAAATAGGGCTTCAGGTTGAGCTTGAGGCGCGCCTTCAAGATCTCGGCGTGCTGGTAAGTCGCAGGGCGGTTGTAGCCGTGGTCGACCCACAGCACAGGGATGTCCGGCTGAGCCTGCACCGCGAGGTGCAAGATCGCCGCTTCGTAGGGCCGGAAATTCGTCGACACAATCGCCCGGGCGCCCGCCAGGGCGACGGCCCAGCGGACCACCTCGAGTGGAGACTTGGCGCGCAATTCGCTGTTCAAACGGATGATTTCAGCAGGAGTCAGGGTCATTGGATTTGAAAGTGTCGGACCTGGGTTCACGCGACTAAACCCCGTGAAATACGGGATTAAGGACGTTTTTTTTGAGCATCAGACTCAGCCTCTGGCTCGCGGTCGTGCATCGGTTTTCGGACATGACAATGAGAATGCTTGCACCTGTAGAGCAAAGGGTAAAGATCTAAACAAGTCATATCTACTAAAGATGTCATGATTAATTCAAAGCAGTACCCGTCGACGGGATTTCGTCCTTCGGAAACGACCTTGCCGCGCCCTCGGGTTTCCCGGCCATGAGCGGCACGGTCTACCTCGTCGGCGCCGGTCCCGGTGACCCGGAGTTGCTCACGCGCAAAGCCCACCGCCTCCTCGGCGGGGCGGAGGCCATCGTTTACGACTATCTGGTCGCGCCCGAGATTCTCGCCCTCGCCCGCGCCGATGCGGAACGCGTCTTCGTGGGGAAAAAAGGCGGCGGCTTCTGCTGCCCGCAACGTGACATTGAAAGCATCCTCATCCGCCTCGCACGCGAAGGTAAAAGCGTCGTTCGGCTCAAAGGCGGCGATCCGTTTATGTTCGGCCGCGGCGGCGAGGAAGCCGAAGCGCTCGTAGAAGCCGGCATTCCTTTCGAAGTCGTGCCCGGAGTGACGTCCGCGCTCGCTGCCGCCGCCTACGCCGGCGTTCCGCTCACTCATCGCGCCCACGCCTCCGCGGTGATTTTCATCACCGGTCACGAGGACCCGAGCAAACCCGATTCCGCGATTCATTGGGAGGATTACGGAAAACTCGGCGCCACCCTCTGCCTCTATATGGGCATGAAAAACCTCGAGACGATCACCCGTCGTCTGCAGGCCGGTGGTCTCTCCGCCGAGACGCCCGCCCTCGTCGTCCAATCCGCGACCACCGGCAACCACCGCCAGCTCCTCACCTCCGTCGCCAAAGTCGCGCTCGAATCCGAGCACGCGGGCTTCGGCTCGCCCGCGATTGTCGTGATCGGCGAAGTCGCGGCGCTCTCCACCAAACTCGCTTGGTTCGAATCAGCCATGGTCGCGAGCGCTACCGAATGGAAGCCACTCCCATGACGGTTGCGCTGATCGACAACGGCTCGCTCGTACCCGCCGCGACGCGCAATCTCCGCGGCGTAGCGACGGAGTTGTCCATGATCATTGAAACGACCGTGCACGCCGTGTCGTGGAAACACAGCGACCGCATCCCGCCCGCAGCCCTCGATGGCGATTTGCCCGGCACGACCCTCGTGCCTTTCGTGCGCAGCCGATTGGCCCTCGGCGAGCGCCACTTCGTGTTCGCCCCGTTCTTTATCAGCGCGCAGGGCGCGATCGGCTCCGCGCTCCGCAGCGATCTTGAAACACTCCAACAAGAACACGCCGAAACGCCGTTCGCGTTTACCTTCACGCCCGGACTCGCCGACGCGGGCGTGATCGCCCAAATCGTCGCGGCCCGGGTCCGCGAGACCATCAGCGTCGCCTCCCTCGACGCTCCATCCGTCCTCGTCGTCGACCACGGCGGCCCCTCGCCCGCGTCCGCTGCGCTGCGCGACCGCCTGGCCGGAGACGTTCGGGCGCTGCTTGGCTCCGAAGTCCTATCGGTGACTGCCGCATCCATGGAAGGGGGCGCGCACGCCCACAACCACCCGCTCCTTGCAGAAGCCCTCGCGGCCCTGTCGGCGCCCCGCGCCTCACCCCCGCCAGCCCACACCGACGTCGTGGTCGCACTGCTCTTTCTTTCACCCGGCCGCCACGCTGGTCCCGGCGGTGACATCGCGCAAATTTGCGGAGCGGCCGAAGCCTCCAGTCCGTCGCTCTGCTGCCACCTGACCGATCTCGTCGGCACGCACCCGCTCGCTGCACCCGCGCTCGCCGCGGCCTTGCAGAACACCCTCTCCAACCTCCACGCTCACCACCTCGCATGAGTTCCACGCCTGCCACACCTGCCGCCAACGCGCCCACTACTCCCGCCGCCAAGCCCCTCGCCAAAAACGAAGGCATCAAGGCCGAGAGCAATTTTCTCCGCGGGAATATTCTCCGCGACCTCGCCGATCAATCGACCGGCTCCATCACCGATGACAGTTCGCTGCTCACAAAATTCCACGGCATCTATCCGCAAGACGATCGCGACCTCCGCTCGCAGCGCCGCAAGGAGAACAAGGAGAAAGCCTTCAGCTTCATGGCGCGTATCCGTGTCCCCGGCGGCGTCTGCACGCCCGCGCAATGGGTCACCCTCGACGCCCTCGCAAACACCCACGCCAACGGGACGCTCAAGCTCACGACGCGCCAGGCCTTCCAATTTCACGGCATCCTCAAGGGCCAGCTCTGGTCCGCCATCAATGCCGTGAACCGTTCGTTGCTCGACACCCTCGCCGCCTGCGGCGACGTGAACCGCAACGTCATGTGCAACCCAAATCCGGAGCAGTCCTCCTTGCACGCCGAAGCCCTCCGCACAGCGAAAGCCATCAGCGACCACCTTTCGCCCCGCACCCGCGCCTACCACGAAATCTGGATCGGCGAAGACCTCGTCGCCGGTGGCGAACCCGAGTCCGAACCCCTTTACGGCGCCACCTATCTACCACGGAAATTCAAGACCGTCGTCGCCATCCCGCCGAGCAACGATGTGGACATCTTCGCGCACGACCTTGGCTTCATCGCCATCGCCGATGCGACCGGCAAGAGCATCGCCGGCTTCAACGTCACCGTCGGCGGCGGCCTCGGCATGTCGCACAACCAGGTCGAAACCTATCCCCGCATCGCGGACGTCCTCGGCTATTGCACCGTCGGCCAAGCCGTCGACGTCGCGGAAAAAGTGATGCTCGTGCAACGTGACTTCGGAGACCGCACCGACCGCAAACACGCGCGCCTCAAATACACGATCGAAGACCGCGGGATCGTCTGGTTCCGCGAGGAGGTGGAGCGTCGTCTCGGTTACCGGCTCGGATCGCCGCGGCAATTCGCGTTCACGCACATGGGCGACCGCTACGGCTGGGTCGACGGCGAGAACGGCACGAGCCATTACACGCTCTTCCTCATGAGCGGCCGCGTGAAGGACACTCCCGAGCTCAAACTCAAGACCGCCCTCCGGGAGATCGCCCTCGCCCACAAAGGCGACTTCCGCCTCACCGCAAATCAAAATCTCATCATCGCCAGCGTGCAGCCCGCCGAGCGACCCGTGATCGAAGCGCTCCTCCGCAAACATAAACTGGATACGGCCAACAACGTCTCCGGCCTCGCCCTTAACGCGATGTCTTGTGTCGCGCTGCCGACCTGCGGTCTCGCCCTCGCCGAGAGCGAACGCTACCTCCCGGAACTCGTCGCCAATCTCGAAACCGAAATGGAAGCCGCCGGCCTCCGCCACGACGAGATTACCCTCCGCATCACCGGTTGCCCCAACGGTTGCGGCCGCCCCTACCTCGCCGAAATCGGTTTCGTGGGTCGCGCCCCCGGCAAATACAACGTCTACCTCGGCGCCGCGTTCAACGGTTCCCGTCTGAACATCCTCTACAAGGCGAGCGTCCTCGACACCGACATCGTCGCCCTCCTCGGACCGATCATCCGCCGCTATGCCTTGGAGCGCACCACCGGCGAGCGCTTCGGCGACTTCGTGATTCGCGCCGGCTACGTGAAGCCGACGGGCACTCCCGCCGATTACCACGATAAGGCCGACAAGCCCGTTGCCGCCGCCACCGCGTAAAACAAAACGAAGGAGCCTGCTCGCAGGCGATTTTTTGCTCAGCCAAAAAAGAGGACGGACCGCATACCCCTATGCGATCCGTCCATTACTTGCTTACTTACCCCAATTCTCCACCGCTAAGCGGAGGAGAAAATTGAACTGATAGTAAGTAAGCACAACTCCGCGAAAGTTCCAACACACTGCGCATTGATTTCGCTCACCAGTAGCCGCCCGCGCGCCATAGTAACGCCGTGCTTATGCGTAGGGCTGCGCCGGCCGCGATTCTCCGCTCCCGTCCACCGACTTTTTCTTCGGTCGCGGTTCCACCCAAAGTCGCAACACCAATTCAGCCAAGTTCTTCATGCTCGTCCGCTTGAGCCCTTCGCGCCGCACGGCCTCTTGGAATAAGGGCACCACGCCGCTGCGCTCCTCGTAGTAGCGCCAAAAATCATGATCCAACCGAGTCGCCGCCGCATGGTCGTCCACGCTCGCTTTCGCCAAAGCGCGAACTTTTTCCTGCCAGAACTGTCTTTCGTCACGATGACTCTGCCAGTAATCAAACACTCTCTGCTCCCAGCGGTTGAGGCTCATCGCGCCAACGTGCGAACCACCTCGCCAATAACAACTGCAAAAAACGCCTTCCTGTCGCCCCTCACCTCGGCGTTGCCTTCCCCTCCTTTTCACCGCTCATTCCAACCCTCCGACTAACCATTCCATTCCCACCATGTGGCAAAAATTCAAAGAACAACTTCCCGCCGTCGTCCTGACAGCGTTACTCGTCATTGCCGGTGCCTTCTGGGTCCACCAACAAACCGTCACCGAGCTGAGCGACAAACAGCGCTCCCAACTCATCCCGCTCCGCGAGCAAAATGACGCACTCAAGGCCGCCTCCGAAGAAAATCGCCGCCAGATCGACGCCACCAATAAGCTCCTCCGCGACGCGATTTCAAAGCGCGAAGCCGATCTCTTCCGCACCGACGACGAAATTCAGAAGCTCAACGTCGAACGCATGGACGCCCTCGCCGACGCCATCGCCAAGAAAGTTCAACCCTACAACCCCCTCCCGAAATCACCCGAGGACGCCGAGAAGATGCAGAACGAACAGTCGGATAAGGTTTCCTCCCGCATGGCCGAGAAGATTCAGCCCATCTTAGCCGAAATGTCGAAGGACCAAAACCTCACGCGCGAATCCATCGAGAAATATAGCAACCGGATCTCCAATCAGGTGGGCAACGTCCTCACGGCTGAACTCGCGAAAAACCAAGTCCTCCAGAACAACATCGTGACGACCCAGACCGTCGCGCAGGACTCGCTGAAGCTCTCGCACGAACTCACCGCGCTCTATCTCAGCTCGTTCAAGGATCAGGGCCTCATCACCCGCCTCCTCACGTTGCCGGCCAACGTCATCAAGGACGCCGCCAGCCTCAGCATCGTCAACAGCACCGAGCGCAAGAAACGTGAGGGGGAGCTCGTCGCCAAGATGGCGGAGTTGGACAAACGCCTCGCTGAAATCGAAGCCCAATCGCCCAAGAAATAACCCGCGCCACGCCGCCGCACTCATTTCCAGCCACGCGACGTCCTCGCGTGGCTTTTTATTTTCCGTAATCTCCCCCCTCTCTCGCGTATGCCCCTTCAGTCCTCCGTCCGCCTCGTAGCCACGTCCACCTTCGCGCTCGGCATTCTTGCCACCCTCCTCACCACGGGCTGCGGCCAACGCGGCACCGCCGTCGCCTCCGGCAACCGCGATCAGGTCATTCATATCGGTAATCTCACCGAGCCGACCGACCTCGATCCCCACGTCATCAGCTCGCAACAAGACGCCCAAATCACCATGGCGCTCTTCGAAGGTCTCGCCCAATACGACCCCAAGGACTCCACGCCCGTGCCCGCCGTGGCCGAGCGGTGGGAGCACTCGACGGACGGGCTCACTTGGACGTTCCACCTTCGGCGTAACGCCAAATGGTCCAACGGTGATCCGGTCACCGCACACGATTTCGTCTTCGCTTACCAGCGCATGCTCACTCCGAGCCTCGCAGCCGAGTACGCCTCGATGCTCTATGTTCTAAAAAACGCGCAACCGCTGAACGGCGGTAAACTCGCCGACGTCACTCAACTCGGCGCGCGCGCCGCAGACGACCACACCCTCGTGCTCACCACGGAGTATCCCGTGCCCTATCTCCCCTCGATGGTCTGCCATGCCGCGTGGTATCCCCTCCATCGCCCCACCCTCGAAAAATACGCTGGCCTCACCCAGCGAGGCTCGGCTTGGACGCGCCCGGGAAATCATGTCGGCAACGGCTACTTCGTCCTCACCGAGTGGAAGCCCCACCAATTCATCCGGGTCACCAAAAACCCACACTACTGGGACCGTGACGCCGTGAAGCTCACCGCCGCCGTCTTCTACCCCATCGAGAGCGAGGACGCTGAGGAGCGCACTTTCCGCGCCGGTCAGCTGCATACCACCTCCACGCTGCCGATCTCCAAGATCGCGGTCTACCGGCAGGAAAAATCTCCGTTCTTCGAGCCGCACGTCTTCCTCGCGACCTTCTTCCTCCGCTTCAACGTCGAGAAACCACCGCTGAACGACGCCCGCGTGCGCCGCGCCCTGTCACTCGCCATCGACCGTGAGCGCTTTGTCCGCGATGTGCTCCGCGGTGGCCAGCTGCCCGCCGGCCATCTCACTCCTCCCAACACCGCCGGCTTCAACGCGCGCACGACGCTCGCCCATGACCTCCCCACCGCCCAAAAACTCCTCGCCGAGGCCGGCTTCCCCGGCGGCAAGGGTTTCCCCAAACTCGAGTTCCTCTACAACTCCACCGAAGCCAACCGCCTGATCGCCGAAGCGCTCCAGCAAATGTGGAACAAGGGCCTCGGGATCGACATTACCATGCAGAATCAGGAAGCCCGCGTCCAAACCGTGTCCATGCGTTCGGGCGACTACCAGATCGGCCGTTTCGCGTGGACCGGCGACTACCTTGATCCGAGCACGTTTCTCGAGCTCATGACCGGCGACAGCGGCAACAACCTGACGCGGTGGCGCCACGCCGACTACGACCGCATCTATGCCGAAGCCAATCGCACCGCCGACAACGCCCAACGCTACGAGCTCTACCAACGCTGCGAGGAGATCATTGCCGCCGAGAGCCCCATCGCGCCGATCTATTTCTACACGCGCAACAATCTCCGCCGACCCGAAGTGAAAGGCTGGTATGGCAATCTCTTGGACAACCATCCCCTCAAAGGCGTCTACCTCGATCCCGCAGCCGCAGCGAAGTAGCCCGGAGATCGCCACCGTTTTTCGTAGCCGCGAGCGCCAGCGAGTGGTCC
>CANIJN010000077.1 GCA_947467625.1 Opitutia bacterium
GTCTTCCTTAAAACGCTCCCGCCGCTGGAACGTGCGGAGGAAGCCCTCGCTCTTGCTGAAGGCTGGGCGCTCGCCGGTGAATCGTTCGAGGGGAAAGCCCAAGCCCGCGCGCTCGTGACCGCCGTGCTCGCCGAAGCGGATAGTGCTGGCAGGGCGGATACGTGGCGCAAACCGCGCGTGCGCGCGTTGCTCGCTTTGGCTGAGTTGAGTGGAAAATAGCGTCGAGGAATCGGGCAGCCCACCCCGAGCGGCTACGACAGTGCGTTCAGCTGGGCATTGGCCCCGGCCAAACGTTGCGCGAGGCTGCGCACTACAAACCGGTGCAGCTTATTCGCGAGGTCGGGCATCTGCTTCTCCAAAGCCGCCACCTGAGCGCCACCCAATTTGATCGCGCGGGTCGGCTCGTCCGCCACGACATCGGCCGTGCGCCGCGCGCCGGAATATAGCCCCATTTCCCCGACCACCGTGCCCAGCGTAAAGGTGCGCAACCGCAGCCGCCGGGCTCTTCCATCCGCGCCTTTATCGAGTCGCAGGTAGACGCTCACGCGACCCTGTTCAATAATGAACATCGAGTCGCTGGAGTCGCCCTGTTTGATCAAGGGCGCGTCCTGGGCCACGTGGACCCGCTCAAAATGCGCCACGAGATAAGCGACTTCTTCGGAGGTGAGAATGCCGGCGAGGGCGGCCACCAATTCTGCATGCGGAAGCGCTGCGGCAATCACCTGATCTTCACACCATTCAAGGGCGTGATCGATATCCGGAAACGTCCGTAGTTTGGCGCCATCGGCTTCGACGCCCCCGAGACGCAGGACCGCTTCAACGGACTTCACCATGCCTGATAAGATGAGCGTGATTCCCGCGTCGGCGCAGAGCGTCCGCAACTTCTTGAGCACCACCGTCGAGGATCCGTCGACTCCGTGCACGAGGCGGAAATCCAACAGGACGAATCGGGTTTCGCTCGGGACGACTCGTACTTCGTCCAACAACCGGCTCGTCGTGCCGAAGAACAAGAAACCTTGCAGAGCGAAGCCCCGCATCGCGCCGCCTTGAGCCCGCAGGATTTCGCTTTGCTGCGCTGGTCGCTCCACGTTGGAACGGCGATCGAGCAGCGAGAAACTATTGCGGATCGTCGGGCTCTTGCTGAGCGTAAACACAAAGCTGAGGCAGGCGGTGACCAAACCGAACACGACGCCGTGCACCATACCGCTGGCGGCCACCATCCCGAGAATCGCCAGCACGATCAGGTAGTCGCTCAACGGCATTTTCAGGCGCGACTCGAGAACCCACGTCATGAGCAGACCAAGACCGAGAAAGAGGATCAGCCCGGTGAGAACCGGCTTGGGCATCCAACCGATCAGGCCCGGCGCGAGGAGCACCACCCCCAAAACAACGAGCGCACAAAACCGCGCGGACCAACGTGAATTGGCTCCCGCCTTCAGATTCAGCATGCTTCGGTTAAAGGAATTCACCGCCACCATTCCGCCGCCAAGTCCAACCAGTATGTTGGCCAAACCGAGCGCCTTAAGTTCCTGGTCGGCGTTGCCCTCGACGTTGGTGGCCAATTCAAGACTCGTCGTATTTAACAGAATCGTGATGACCGCGACCATCGTCATGGCCCCAAAATCCTTGGCGTGCAGCATCAGTAAATCCCACCTGACCTCGGCGTAGGGAAAGTTGCCGACATGGGTCCAATCGCCCATCTGCAGCGGAGCCAACAGCAGGCCCGCCTGCCGGGCGGTCGCGAGATCAATGCCCCACGCCCATCGTGCGCCGTGAAAAAGCACCATCGCACCCACGAGAATGACCGGTATCGTTAGGAAATGTCGGACCATGCGGGTCAACACGAGCAACGCCACCGCCACGATCACCACGGTGCTCCACGCCAACGGATGCAGGTCGGCGAGGACTCCAAGATTCCCTAGGGTTAACGCTTGCCCACTTAACATTTTCCATGAACCGGCCACGAGGAGGTAACCAGTGCCAGCCAGAAACCCACCAAAAACAGGGTGCGGGATGTAACGAACGTAGCGCCCCCAACCGAGTCGCCCGAGCGCAAAGAGGATGAGACCGCATGCCGTCGCCGAGAAAAAGAGCGCCATCAACGCGGTGGGCACCAATTGGCTAGGCGCCGCTTTGGTCCCTTGCAGCATCTCACTCGTCACCGCGGCGAGGGTGAACGCCAAGATTGCGGCCGGATTTGAATCGGTCCCTCCGAGGCTGAAGAAAAAGGAGCTCCGCCAAGCGAGCATGGGTAGAACGATGAGGCTGCTCACGAGGGCGGCGATCACCGCCCGGCCGACGAACGGCTCCAACGGCCCACCGAAAACGAGCCCACCAAAACTACTGGCATAGGAAATGGTGACCACCCCGCAAAGCACCGCAGCGACGAGATTCGAAGTAAGCTGTTTGGCTGCGGACGCGGGCGGGAACATCCCTTCCAACCTGAGCCGCGTGCGGGCCAAGCCAATACCGGAACATGTTACATTTTCGTGGCGCGCTCATCGTTGACCCGAATCCCATCGACCGTGACCTCACCCAAAAATCGGCGCAAAGCAGGGCTGATATCAATCGCCCAAAAGATTCAGACTTTCTTTGCCCGGGTAGCCGCGAGCTCCAGCGAGTGGTGATTCGTCCACTCGCTGACGCTCGCGGCGACCCGAAAGCAAGAACTCAAAGGACGTGGGTATGACTTCAGTCCGCTCCAGAGCGAACCCGCGCAATGGCACCGCTCCATCCGGACACGAAAAAGGGCGGGTCAAAGACCCGCCCTCCTCTAGTGCTCACTAAAACGACTTTGAGACTAACGCTGTCGCGTCGTAATCAAACTCAGTCGACCTCGTAGACTTCGACGATCACGGCACCGGCTGCGCCCTTGCCTTTGATTTGCACGGTGTAGTTACCGGGCTGCAGGGTCTTCACGATTACGGAATCCTTGCTCGCCGCCGGCAGCGCAAACGCGCCGACCTTGGCACCTAGGGTCGTGATTTGCTCGCCGGCCCAATCGTCATTGCTCCCAATCACGTTCTGACCCGAGAAGAGTTCCATCGTCGGATCGGCCAACACGCCGGTTACGCCAAGTTGCGTCAGACCGGGCCCGATGGCGCGGATCAACACCGTTTGCGCTTGGGTGCCACCGATGACGAAGCCCGCAGAAACCAAGCCGTTGGCGTTGAGCGTGGTGAGGGTCGAGATATTCAGCAGCTTGCTCGGGGAACCGAGCACCACGGGTTCGTCGGTGACTGTTGCGTCTGCGTCGGTCAAGAAACCGAGCTGTGAGATGGCGCTCCAACCCTTGGCCCAGTTGGCTGCTTTGAAGGCGCCAAGGTAATCGGTTTGGGTAAAGAAACCATCGGAGGGAGGCGTCTTGGCACCGGTGAGCGCAGGGCTGCCCGCCGCGGGACGGGGATCGAGCCCTTTGTTCCGGGTGCGGCTGATACCGGTGAGACGGGGATCGGTGTTGATCCGATTGCCCGCCTTGATGTGGTTCGCTGTGTAATTGGCAGCGGGCGCCGCGCCACCGGTCGTGGCGTTCGGGCTGATGAAGAGCTCCGCATCAGTGGTGCCCGCGCCGAACGTGCCGAAAATATTATTCGTGATGGCGAGGTCGCCGGCCGCGAGCCGCTTGGCGCTGTCCTGCGATTGCGCGCTCTCGGTTTCAATGCGCGCAGCATAACCACGGTAGTCGTGGATGATCGAATTGTAGAGCTTACCGCCGGAGTTATCGCGGAAAATCAGACCCTGGCTGAGGGCGTTTCCAGAGGTGGCCCCGGAGCCAATGAGCGTCGCGTTATAGATCTCTGGAATGGCGTAGGGCTGGCCGTCCTCGGGGGTTGTGCCGCCGTCCATCTCCATGGCTTGATTGCCCTTGTCGGTTGCACCGATGGCGAACCAGAACTGGCCCTTGCCACGGAAACCTTCGTCCCAGTCAAAGTTATCGTCGTCGTTGAACGAGCTGATGAGATACTTCGTGTTCACCGTGCCGCCAAAGAATTCGAAGCCGTCGTCGTTGGCCGCGTAGGCATCAACATACTCGATGACCGTGCCGCGTCCGACCGCTCCAAGCGAGAGAGCGTTCAACTCCACGTTAGCGGCCACGATAGCGCTGCTGTGCTTGATCTGCACATACCGGAAGATACCGGAGTTATCGTCGTCATCGGTGCCACCGTAGATGCCCCGCGCATCATTCGTGGCGATACCCTCGATGTTACCCTGGCCGCTGACGGTGTTGATCCGGGCGCGGCCCAGAATCACGACGCCGCCCCACAGACCGCGGTCGGACTCAGTGAGATTGGGCGTGGTGGTGTTCAGATTGTCAGAATCGGCGGTGAAGATGATCGGTGCCGCAGCGGTGCCGTTTGCGTTGATGCGCGCCCCACGGGCGATCACGAGTGCGGTCGCGTCAGCTGGATTCGCCTTCGCGCGGCCCTTGATGACCGTACCGGGCTCGATCGTGAGCAAGGCCCCAGCTTCGACAAAAATCTTGGTGTCGAGAATATACACGTTAGACCGGGTCCACGTGGTGTTCGTCGTGATGGCAGAGGTCACCACCACATCGGCGGCAAACAGACCCGCTGGCGCCACGAGGAGCGCGAGCAGTGAATTGAGGAGAACGGAGCGTTTCATGCGTATGTTGTTGTTGGGTTTGGCTGAACGGAAAATGGTTCGTAGGGCGCGGCTTAGAAGCCGTAGCCGAGGCTGAGCGAATAGGAGCGACCCCGGGTGCGCGCGTAGCGGACATAGTCCACACCACGAAACGTCTGGAGGGCTTGCTCCTCAGAGTTCAGGAGGTTCTTTGCCGAGAAACCCGCCTTCCAGCGCGCGCCGATTTTCTGGGAAAAAATGAAATCCAGTTCCGCAGCGGGCTGCTCGAAGATATCCGGCGTGCCGGGGGGGCTCACCAGCGCGAGGCGCTCGCCAAAAAGATTGTAGTAGATACTCGCGGACGTCCGCGTGCGCGGATTCGTGTAACTGAGATCACCATTGACCAAATGGTTCGATTGGCCGGCCAACGCACGCTTCGACGGAGCATCCGCCTTGTAGAGCCGGGCGACGCGAACTTCCGAGGGAGAAATATCCACTGATGACTCTACCACTGTGAGATTTAGACCGAACGTGAAATTCTTGAGCGGTTGCCACAGCCCTTCAAGCTTCTGTCGCATTTCAAACTCCGCTCCGTAGACCCGTCCTTTTTCCGGGTTCTGATATTGAATTTCTCCTTGGTTAATAATGAGACCCGTTGGGGCGAAAATAGCCTTCTCGATGGGATTCTTTAGATTCTTCCAGAACGCACTCACGGCCACGATGCGGCCCGGTCCGGTGAACCACTCCCAGCGCAGATCGAAGTTATCGATCAACGTCCGCTTGAGGTCGGGATTGCCGATGTACACAAAATCACCGACGAATTCGAACGTCTCATACGGTGCCATCTCCCGGAAATTCGGACGCGCCAGCGTTCGGCCATAGGCCGCGCGGAGGTTCATTTTCGGGCGTAGCTCATACACGAAATTCAGCGAGGGCAGCGTGTCGCGGAGGTCGAGCACGCCGGGGCGGCGTGTCTTGTCTTGGCTCGCGACGAGCAAATCAGTCGACTCAATCCGCGCCCCGGCGATGGCCCGCAACTTAGCGGTGATCGGCAGATCACCCATGAGATAGTAGCCGTCGACATCCATCGCCGCATTGTAGTTGTTGCGGGGTGCCGAGGTATCTTGGAGAAACAGCGTGTCGTTGAGAAACCGTCCGGTGGTCGGGTTCACGTTGCCAACATTGGCCGGCAGAAAAAAGGTATCGGGGTTGCCGTCGAAACGGCGGCCTAGCGAGCGGTAGATATACTGGCGCTCGCGAAAGGTGCGTTCGATGCGGGCCATGGAGCTTCCCGCTTTGAGCTTCGCTTCGCGTCCGTCCCAAGCCTGAAACGGCAGCGTGAAGTCAAAGCCGTAATCCTTGCGGGTTTCCTCCAGCTTGCGGTAGTAGCGCGCGGGATTCACCAGACCCGACGTTTCCCACTCGTAGAAAGTCTGACCTCCGATCACGCGGGATGAATTATTGAAGAATCGCGTATCAGGTTCGTCCTGCGTGTTGCGTCCGTTGGACGCGGTCCACTCGAAGAGGAGTCCGCGCCAAGCCGGAAAGAGATGCCGGCCGGTGGCCTGCACCGAACGCAGCTCCCGCTCCGTAAACTTCAACGTGCGCGTCGTGTAGGTCTGATCGTTATCGAGCCCGCCGCCGGCAATGTAGAGGCCGCGCTGGACCCGCGCAACGTCTTCACCGGTCGAGTTGAACAGGCCGTTGATGGACACTTCGTGCTCCGGGCTGAATTGCCACGAAAACTTTGCGGTCGCCCCGGCGCTCGTCTCCTCGCTCCCGCGTTCGTCATCCAGACTCACCGTCGTCGAGAGCGCATTGCTGTTCGTGCCTTGCAGCTCATTGCGACCGATCCGACCGCCGCGGTAGCTCGAATAATTGTGGTCAGTCGTCAGCGAGGCAATCACGCCGATAATCTGGGAACCAAACGAGAAGCGGTCGCCAAAGGTGGCGGAGAGTTTGCGATTAAGTTTTGCGTTGGTACGCGTGGGGGCCATCACCGGGGAAAACAGCCGCGAGAGCCGCCCGATCTCCGCATCCGTCGCCGTGCTGCGCACCGGAATCGTTTTGTCAGTCAACTCTGCGGGGATCTGCCGCGAGCCGCCGTCGCGCCCCAGCCAATCCTCGCTGGCGGGATAACTGAGCATGGCTTCTCCCGTCGTCTGCGCATTGAAGCTCGTCCCGATTGAGAATGCGAAGGTGCGCGTATCGGGCAGCGACTTCGTACGGATATCGACGTTGCCCCCGGAGAAGTTCCCCGGGCGATCCGGCGTGAACGTTTTCGAGGTAACAATCGCATCGATCAGCTCCGCCGGAAACAAATCCATCTGTACCGCGCGGCGGTCCGGATCAGCACTCGGCACTTCAGCGCCATTCAGTGAGGTCGAGCTGTAGCGATCCCCCAATCCGCGGATATAGACATATTTTCCGTCGACGACCGAGGCCCCCGTCACGGCCTTCATGGCTTGGGCTGCATCGTTGAACCCGAGTCGGCTCATCTGATCGCTGCCGATGGAATCGCTCACCGCGACCGCTTTCTGGCGTTCGACGAGGAGACCGCTGCCCGAGTTCCGCAACACCGCGGCGCTCACCGAAAAATTCTCGAGGCGCACGATCCCGCCGTCGGTGGGCGTGAGGACGACGTCAAGCTTTTCGGCCTCACCGTCCACAGTGGAAACACCCGTCACCGTGAGCGGCTGAAATCCGGCCTTCGAGAGCATCAGCTCCTGACTTCCGGCTGGCAGGCGATCCAGTCGGAAAAGACCATTGAGATCGGTGACCGTTGCCGGACCACCGCTGGGAACGCTCACGGCGACTCCCGAAATCACCACTCCGCTGCCGGCGCTGAGCACCCGCCCGGCAATGAATGCCGTGGGTTGCTGGGCGGGCGCCACCAAGGCTGCCATGATGTAAAGCAGCGCACGGAGCGCTGGAAACGTTGCGCGGGTAGACATGGGTTCAACTACCGTGGACCACAACTTTCCCTCGCAATCCGAAAGTCCCGCCGTGACGAAACCTTCACGCTGCCGTCACTGGTTCGACACATACGTTACGGCGCGGTGGCAGGTGCAGACCAGCAAGCTCTTTTACCTCTCAATTATTTCGCGCCTGTTTTTCGCTCGGGGGCCAAATGTCACCTGACTGTTTCCGCCCCGACGCATTCCTGTAACCCGGTACGCCTATCAATGATACTCTTCATGTACCCATCATACCCATTAACGCGCCTGCTGGCAGTCACGGTCGCAGTTTCAACCGCGCTCGCTCCCCTCGTTTCGGCTCAGCCTTCCCCGGTTACCGTCGGAATAAACGGCCAATATTTTATCAACAACGGGCTCGTCGGCGTCGGTCGGATTCCTGCCTCCACCAAGGACAAGTTCGGCGAGACCCTCGGCTCCTTCTCCGCTTTGACCCACGATGCGAGTTCATGGAAGCGGGCGGCGAACGGTGCCTACAGCGGAACCTTTTTCATGCAGCCCAACCGCGGCTACAACAATCCCGGCACGACCAACTGGCGCGCTCGCTTTTTTACGCTCGCGATCACCTTCAATCCCTCATCGCTCGGCTCGCTGACCCAGAATCAAGTCGGTATCACCGTCGCTGACACGACCCTCCTGACTGAAGCCAACGGCACCCCGTTCACCGCTCTCGACACCGCCGCCGGCTCCGCCGGCCTGCGCAGCGCGACGGGTTCCCTGCCCGTGCTGCCCCAAGCCTTCAACGGCCGCCTCTCGCTCGACGCCGAGGGCATCGTGCGTTTGCCGGATGGCACCCTGTACATCAGCGACGAATACGGTCCCTACATTTATAAGTTCTCCGCCGCCGGCGTTCTCCAAGCCGCGATCCGCCCGCCCGCCGCTTTCATCCCGCAACGCGCCGGGGCCGATTCGTTCGCCTCCAATAATCCTGCACCCGACCAACCCGCTCCCGCGCCCCTCGACCCGACGGTCGGCCGCCAAAACAACCAGGGCTTCGAAGGACTGACGCTCGCCCCCGACGGCAAGACGCTCTTCGCACTCCTCCAATCCGCCGCCCGTCAGGATGGCGGTACCGGCGGCGCCAGCCTCACCCGTTTTAACACGCGCCTCCTCGCGTATGACATCACCACCGCGACACCGACCCTGAAGGGCGAATACGTCTTGCAGTTGCCGACCACGCGCACCGCCGCTGGGGCCACGCTCGTCTGCGCCCAGAGCGAAATCCTCGCGATCAATAATACCCAATTCCTCGTGCTAGCCCGCGACGCCGGGTTTGGTCACACCTACCCGATCCCGACGTCCACCTATCGCAAGATCCTCGTTTACGATCTCACCGGTGCCACCAACATCGCCGGCACCAAGTTTGACAATCCGGCCAATCCTATCGCCGCCGCCGGCGTGCTCGACGCTTCGATCACACCCGCGACGCGCACCGACTTTATCGATATCAACGACGGAGCCCAGCTCGCCAAGTTCGGACTCCGCAATGGCCCAATCGACGACAACAATAACCTGTCCGAGAAGTGGGAGGCCATGACTCTCGTGCCAGCACTCGATCCGTCGGCACCGAACGACTACTTTTTGTTCGTCGGCAACGACAATGATTTCATCACGCAGAGAGGCCTGCAGGACGGCGTCGCCTATGCGCATCCGTCCGGCATGGAAAATGATTCCATGCTTCTCGTCTACCGCCTCACGCTGCCCGGCCGCATGCCCAACGTTTCCAGCCGCGCGCAAACCGGCAGCGGCGCGAATGTTCACGTCGGCGGATTTTCCGTCACCGGACCGAAGCCCAAGCAACTGCTCATCCGTGGGGTCGGACCCGGGCTGGCCAATTTCGGCGTAGCCGGAGTCCTGACCGATCCGATGCTCGAAATTTTCAACGCATCCGGTGAAATGATTCTGGCCAACGATAACTGGGGTTCCGCGACGAATAGCGCCGAAGTACGCGCCGCGACGATCGCCTCCGGGGCCTTTGCGCTGACCGATGGCAGCAGAGACTCCGCCGTGCTGGTCACCCTCGATCCCGGCAGTTACACCGCGCAAGTCAGCGGCGTCGGTGGCGCGACCGGCATCAGCTTGGTCGAGGTCTATGAAGTGCCGTGAGTCGTTCCGACGAAGCTCGGCTGCTCTATGATTTGCTGGCTGCGGCCGAGGAGGAGCAGCGCCTCCTCGGTTCCGCTGCTCTGGAGCGGTGGCTCGCGCTGAAACGCCGCTTCACCCAGACGCGGCCCGATCGGGTCCACGCCGCGCTCCGGACCCTGTTCGAAGATCTTGAGCGCGCTGAAATATTCACGGGTACGTGGATAGAATTGCATTGGCAGAAAGCGAAATCGCAGGACGGGCAAAAACCTTCTGTCCGGCCATCGCGGAGAAGCGTCGCTCAATCGTAACCGGTCCGCCGCGAAGCCGCCACAATCAGCCGTTAGATTTTAAATCATGCGCCACCTGCTCTCCCTCGGACTCGCGACCGTCTCCACCGCGACACTGTTCGCCGATCCCATCCCCCGCCCCCCGCGTGGTCCAGCCGCTGCGCCCGAGGCCCTCGCCTGGGCACGCTACTCAGCCCAATCGAAACTCGCGCTCTCCTCGCTGCAGGCCTCCTCCTCTGCCGCCGCGCTCCCGCCGGCACCGGAAGGCGTTACCGACCTCGCGTTCGCTGAATTCTACGGCCCCATCGGAGATCGCGGGCTTGAGTATTCTGAAAAACTTCGCGGGCTCGTCGGCCGCCGTGTGCGCCTCGTGGGGTATATGGTGCGTGAACAGGAACGCGCCTCTGGCTTGTTCCGTCTCGCCGGCTGGCCTGTCGTCGTTGAGACCCAAGGTCTTTGCTCTGTCGACGACACCCCTCCGAACACTGCGTACGTGATCGTGCCTGAGGTCAGCAAGCAGCCTCCCGCGTGGCGCCCGGGCCGTCTCGTTTTGACGGGCGTGCTCGAATGTGGTCCGCGTGCCGAAAACGACGGCCGCAACTCCTTCGTTCGTCTCCTCTTGGACGCCGCCCAAGCGCCTTGATCTCACCGCCATCTCCAATCTCACCACGTCCCCGTTCCACTTCGCTCCTTTTCCTCCATGCACAAAAATCCACGCTTCATTCTGCTCGCCGCCACTCTCGTGGCTGCTGCGTTCTCCGCGGTCTCCGCTGCTCCGATCGTCTCCCGCCTCACTCCACCGAGCGATCTCTTCTCGTTCAAGGATCCCTCACCGCCGTACATCTCGCGTTTCCTCCCGGGACAACGGTTTGATTTGCAGGCCACGATTTCTCCGGACGCCAATCAAAATATAGCCGGCGTAAAATTCTACGTGGACACTTCCGAGGTCGTCGGCTCGATCACACTCGTGCGCGCGACGGTGGCGGGACTTCCCACCAATACGCTCGTCGCCACCTTGCGCGCCTACAGCAACCTCACTCCCGGCGTCCACCGACTCACCGTGAGCGCCACGCAGCTCCCCGACGGCCAGTCCGTGATCGCCACCGGCAATTTCGAAGTCGTCAATCTCGGCGCTGCCGTCGGCAATCCGAAAGCCAAGAATCTTATCGTGATGATCGGCGACGGCATGGGCATCGCCCACCGCACCGCCGCTCGCTTCGTCCTCAATGGCGTCAGCCAGGGCAAGGCGCTCGCCCCGCTCGCGATGGACACGTTCCCCGTGACCGGCCTCGTGCAGACCTGCTCACTCAATTCCATCGTCACCGATTCAGCTCCGGGCTCTTCCTGCTACTCGACCGGAAATAAAAACAACAACAATCAAGAGGGCGTCTTCCCCGATGACACTCTCGATGCCTTCGACAATCCGCGCACCGAGTACATGGGTGAATTCCTCGCCCGCACTCAAGGTAAGTCCCTCGGCATCGTCACGACCGCCGACGTCTTCGACGCCACGCCAGCTGCCTGGGCCATCCACACCCAAGCTCGCGGCAACGGGACCGGTATCTGCGATCAGTATCTCGACGAAGCCACCGTTAAATCCAATCTCACGGTGCTCCTCGGCGGCGGCCGCAAATGGTTTCTCCCCTCCACTACCGCCGGCTCCGCACGGAATGATTCCACTGACTACGTTCTCTCCGCTGAACTCGCCACGGGTTGGGGTGTTGCGGCTGGTGCTTTGGATGCCACGCGCGATCTCCTCGCCGATTTCCAGAAGGTCGGTTTCGCCTATGCTGCCAACGCGACGCAGCTCAAAGCCCTCCCCGCGACGACCGGAAAACTCCTCGGTCTTTTCGCGCTCTCAAACATGAATGTCGCCTCCGATAAGATCGACGGCCGCCGCGGTAGCCCTGCCGTCGTGAATGAATTCGGCTTCCCCGATCAGCCCATGCTCGACGAAATGACCGACGCTGCGCTCACCATCCTAGCGAAAAACCCCGCCGGTTTCGTGCTCATGGTCGAAGGTGCCTCCATCGACAAGCAGGCCCACAATATGGACACTGATCGTTGGATTCTGGAAACCATCGAGTTTGACCGCGCCATCGCCCGCGCCAAGGCCTTTGCTGCGGCTAACCCCGACACGCTCGTCTTGATCACGGCCGACCACGAATGCGCCGGCGTGAATATCATCGGTGCCTCCACCGTCACCCAGGCCAGCCTGAATTCCCGCGCCAACTCCGGCGGCGGCGCCGCCCAACTCCGCGATCCCTCCGTCGTCGGGACCTACGATCTCGCCGGGTTCCCAGTCTACGGTATCCAGCCCGACGGCTATCCCGCCACGACGAATCCCGACCGCAAGATGCTCATCGGCTACGCCGCCGGCTCCGACCGCTATGAAGACTGGCAAAGCAACCCTCGGCCAATTCAAGACACGCAGCAGCCGTTCAATTCCACGGCGCCCTTGAACAGCTATCCCTCCGACCCGACCAAGCGCAAAACTGCCGGGGGCTTTTTCATCGCCGGTCAGGTTCCCGGTAGCAGTGCCGTTCACACCGCGTCCGACATCCCCATCTCCGCCTACGGTCGCGGTGCGGCCCTCTTCACCGGCACGATGGACAATACCGACGTCTTCTTCCGTGCCATGAAAGCCGCCCTCGTCGGGGCTGACACCACAGTCGCGGAACGTTAATCAGTCTGACCTTCCCTCCCAGTTGCGTGACCACGGCACAGGCCGTGGTCATTTTTTTTAGGCACTCGGCCGGGGCGCTGCCTGCGCAATTCTGCCGGTCCTCCCCGCTGCTGCCGATGACTTCAGCCTAGCGAGAGCGTGGCAACGCGAAGGACCGGGAGAACGCGGAGGCGAAACCACGGTGGGTGCACCCCGGTGTGGTCACCCGCGAGGCGCGCCGCCCGGATGTTTCACTTACGCCTGGCTGGCTCCGCGTCTTCCGCGCGCTCCGCGTTTCAACGGCCGTGTTGGGTTTAGCGGCGTCCCCGATCAGTTCCTGAGCGCATCTTTTTCCGCCCGGTAGTCCGGGTGGATTTTGAGCGCGGCCGCATAGTGTTCTGCCGCCCCGTTTCGCTCCCCCAGTTTCTCCAAGATATTTCCGAGCCGGTGGTGCGTACTGGCCAACGTCGGCATGCCATCTCCACCCGGTGGGGTGAGTTGCAGGCACCGTTGCAACGCCACTCGGCCACGCTCCAGCTGTTCCCCGCTCAACGCCGCGCACCGCCCGACGTGATAAAGCGCGAGAAAATGATTCTCGTTCTCCTTGAGCAGATCGTCGAATTGGGAAAACGCCGCAGCGGGGCGATGGTCGCTCAAGTACACCGTGGCCCACGCGATCCGTCCCTCGATGGAATCGATCTTCCGTATCGCATCGGCTTGGACGGCGGCTTTTTCCCGTCCGCCTCCGGCGAGCCGCGGGGCGACGCAATAGAATCCCAGGAGGCTCCAGCGATAGGCCGGCTTCAGCGGGTCCAGCGACACCGCGCGTTCGTAGGCCGCGAGGCATTTCCTCGCCCAACCCAGTTTGGCGAGCAGTCCTGCCTTCTGCGCCATCAGCCCAAACGCATCCCCCAACGCATTTTGAACGCGAGCATTGTCCGGTGCGAGCCGCGCGGCCTTTCCCAAGTAATTGCAAGCCGCCGTCTCGTCATCAAACCACAGCGCCAAGCGTCCAAGGTAAAAGTTGAGGTCCACACTCTCCGGCTGATCTTCGGCCAATCGACGAAACACGTCCTGCGCTTCCGAATAGCGGCGCCCTTCATAGAGCACCCGGGCCATACTGTAGTCGCTGGAGAGCTCGGTCGCGGCGACACGTCCACTCGGGAACAAGCCAATCGCCATCGCCAACACTTGCCACCTTAAGACGTCGCGTTGGGTTTTCACGGTACGGCCTCCGGCACGGTCGCCTGGGACAGCCGCTTGCACCCCATCCAGACTGGCTGAAAATAGTCGCGCGGGAACAGCGCACCCAGCGGAACCACGACGCGCGCACCGCGTTCCGGGCCGCACAAAAAAACGCGGACCACAAAAGTTGACTCCGACCACCGAAACCGGGCGCTGCAGGAATCGCTCAACGATATCATTTATCCATTGTTCTCCGGCACGGTGTCCTGCTGTGCAACCGCCGCGGGTGACGATTGGGTGAAGTCGCGCGCTTGTGCCCGCTCCGTCAAACGGTACCTGTCGGGCCACCTCGCCCTCCCACGTTCGACCTCCGATTCGGGCGCACTTCGCTCACCGCCGCCGCATGATCGTTTCCGCGAAGAAAGCGGCAGGGACTTCAGTCCCTGCGACCCGCTCGGACCCGATCCCTCCGCCACCTCACGGTCGGCTCTCACCACCGGCACAGGAATTGCCACGATCGTAACGCAACTGCCACGTGTTCGCCATAGAACCGCTGCATTCTTGAGGGCATCTAAGCCCATCGCCGCCCCTAAATTTCCTCCCACTTTGTGAAATTAGCCATCGTCACCGAAACATTCCCTCCAGAGGTCAATGGCGTGGCGATGACCTTTGGAGTCATTGCTCGCGAGCTCGGTCGTCGCGGACACGCCGTCACGGTCTATCGGCCGCGCCGCGCCGATCTCGTGGCCGGCCCCACTCACACCGACTTCCACGAGTTCCCTCTCCTCGGGTTCCCCGTGCCCGGCTACCCGATGCTCCGCTTCGGTCTGCCCGCCGGCCGGACGCTCCTTCGCCAGTGGCGTGCGCAACGCCCCGACTTGGTTCACGTCGTCACCGAGGGGCCGCTCGGCGCCTCGGCGATCACTGCGGCGCGCACGCTCGGCATTCCCGTGACCTCGAGTTTTCACACCAATTTTCACGCCTACACTCAACACTACGGCTATGCGCGCCTCCATCGCCTCGTGCTGTGGTGGCTGCGCCGCGTCCATAATCGCACGGCCCGCACCTTCGTGCCCACCGTCGAGCTGCGCACCGAGCTAGACTCCCTCGGGTTCCTGAACGTCGCGGTCCTTTCGCGCGGAGTGGACACGTGGCAGTTTCATCCGGCTCGGCGCTCTGGTGACTTGCGGCTAAATTGGGATGCGGCCCCCGAAAATCCCGTCGTGCTTCACGTCGGCCGCATGGCACCGGAGAAAAATTACCCCCTGCTGTTTGAGTGCTTCGCCGCGATGCGGGTGGCCAATCCACGCTGCCGCTTCGTGCTCGCCGGCGAGGGGCCCCTCAAGGCCAAACTGGTACGCGACCACCCCGAGTGTATTTTTACCGGTTTTTTTTCGCGCGAAGAAATCGGGCGCTATTACGCGTCCGCCGATATCTATATCCACGCCAGCCTGACGGAGACATTCGGCAACGTCCTCACGGAGGCGATGTCCAGCGGGCTCGCCGTCGCCGGTTTCGACTACGCGGCAGCCCGGCAGTTCGTCCAGCACGGACACAACGGCCTCGCTGTGCCCACCGACCGCCCTGACATGCTCGTGGCCGCAGCCACGCGACTGGCCACCGATGCCCCGTTGCGCGCGCACCTCCGCACGTCGGCCCGTGCCGCCGTCGAACCCCAATCATGGACGACCGTGATCGCCCGGTTCGAAGCCGACTTGGCGGACGTTGTCGCCCGCTCCGCCTCCCCCGCCCTCCATCCTGTTATTGTATGAAAAAAGCTCACGTCCTCGTTCTGACCGCTGGTTTTGGCGAAGGCCACAACGCCGCGGCCCGCGCACTCGCCAAGGCCCTCGACGCAGCGCACGGTCCGGGCACGGCTCGCTTGGTGGACGTATTTGCATTGGCATCACCACGGCTCAATGAATTTTTCCGCCGACTTTATCTCGGTATCATCAATCGCACGCCGCGACTCTGGAGTTCGGTGTATGCGTGGCTCGACCGCACGGCGGTCTTCCCGACCGCCCTCTGCTTTCTCCGTCGCGAGACCCGGATCTTGGACCAAATCATTACCGAGGAGCAGCCGGCCATCCTGTGCAGCACGTTTCCCGTTTACGCGTTCTTGCTCGAAAAACTAGCCCGCGACGGCCGGCGGACACTGCCCCATTTCAACATCGTCACAGACTCCATCAGCATTAACTCGCTCTGGTGGCGGACCGCTTGCACGGGTTGGTTTCTTCCCAATGCCGACTCTGCTGACGTGCTGCTCCGCGCCGGTATCGCCGCTTCGCTGCTCCATCCCACCGGGTTTCCCGTCACGCCGTTTTTCAGCGCCCACTGCCACGAGTTCCAGCCGCCAAGTCTCGCCGGCGGTGCGTCGCCGCGGGTTCTCTATATCATAAATTCAGGTACGCGGGATGCGTTCGAGACCGCTACGCAATTGCTCGCTGAACCCGGCTGGTCCGTCACCTGTGCCGTCGGCCGCGACGAGCACCTCCGCGCCCGCTTGGAAAAACTCGCCGCCAACCGCGCTCATCCCGCGACGATCCTCGGCTGGACCGACGAAATCCCCCGTTTGCTCCTGACCCACCACGTCGTCGTCAGTAAAGCCGGCGGGGCCACCACCCAGGAGGCCATCGCCGCGCGTTGCCCGATGATCGTGAACCAGATCGTGCCTGGGCAGGAAGAGGGTAACTACGAGCTCCTGCGTCGTCACGGCGCGGGGTCCCTCGCCGAGACCCCCGACGCCATCGTCCGCGAGCTCCGGCGCGCTTTCGCCCATCAAGGCCGGGTGTGGAACGTGTGGCGTTCTGCCCTCTCCCGTCTCGCCCGCCCCGACGCCGCCCGCGATATCGCCGCTCACCTCCTCGCGCACGCCGCGCGCTGCGAGGAATCAGGTTCGGTTGCGCTGCCAATCCCTGCCGCGCCCCCGATACCTGGCCGCGCTTCGCCGTCCGCATGAAGACCTGTTTCATCCTCAATCCCACTTCCGGCCGCAACCGGCGGCGGCCTGCTCTGGCTACCCACCTCCGCGACTTCATCTCCTCACGCTCCCTTGACGCCACAGTTGTGACCACCGACGGTCCGGGCCACGCCACGCGTCTCGCCCGTGACGCGGCGGTGGGAGGCGGCAAGATCGTCGTCGCCGTCGGCGGAGACGGCACCATGAACGAAGTCGCCCAGGGTCTGCTGCACACCCCAGCCGCCCTCGCGCTCGTCCCTTGCGGGTCCGGTAACGGTCTGGCACTTCATCTCGGAGTGCCGACGGCGCTGTTGCCCGCGTTGGAACTTGTCGCCGGTTCCGGCGCCCGTATCGCGCGTATCGATACCGGCGACGCTAACGGACACCCGTTCTTCAATGCCATGGGACTCGGCCTCGATGCCGACGTGAGCCGCCGTTTCAATACGCTCACCTCCCGCGGTCTGCCCGCCTACGTCCGCACCGCGCTGGCGGCGCTGCGAGAGATCCGCTCCGAACGGGTCGTCATCTCCACCGCCGAACAACGCGAGACGCTCGACATTCTTTTGGTCGCGGTCGCGAATTCCGACCAATACGGCAACAACGCCTGCATCGCTCCCGGCGCCCGGGTCGACGATGGCTCGCTCGATCTTGTCGCCGTGCGTCCCGTGGGGATCGTCGGCGCAACCACCCTCGCCGCTCGGCTTTTTTCCGGCCGCTTTGATCAGAGTCCGCACGTCTCCCGACTCCGGGGTTCGCGCTTCGTCATCGAACGCGCCGCTCCCGGCCTCATTCACACCGATGGCGAGACTCATGCCACCGGCGCCACGGTCAGCGTGGTGGTCCACCCTCGCAGCCTCCGCATCGTCGTGCCCGCCACCTCGACCGCGGTGGCCAGGACCGAAGACATCGCTCCGGCCGGTTTTGCCTTCCAGTTACCATGAAAAATCTCCTCCGCGTCCGCACCGTAATCCTGTCCGACGTCCATCTGGGCACTGTCGAATCTAAAGCCGCCGAAGTGAATCATTTCCTACGGCACACGCGTTGCGAAAAACTCATTCTGAACGGCGATATCATCGACGGTTGGCAACTCACGCGCTCCGGTCATTGGACTAAAGCCCACACCCGCTTCATCCGCATCGTGCTCAAAAAACTGGAAAAACGCGACACCGAGGTGATCTACCTCAGAGGGAATCACGACGATATCCTCGCCTCGTTTCTTCCGCTCGATTTTGAAAACCTGCGCATCGTCGAAGACTACATTCACGAGTCCCCCCGCGGCCGTTACCTCGTGCTCCACGGCGATGTCTTCGACACCATCACGAAAAACTTCGTCTGGCTCGCGCACGTCGGCGACTGGGGCTATCAATTTCTCCTGAAGGTGAATCGCGCCTACAACGTCTGGCGCGCTTGGCGTGGGAAGGAGTATTGGTCGCTCAGCAAAGCCATCAAGGGGCGGGTGAAACAAGCGGTGAGCTATGTCGGGGACTTCGAATCTCACATCACCGAGCTCGCCCGCGCCCGCGGCTGCAGCGGCGTCATGTGTGGTCACATCCACACCGCCGCCGACAAAATGATGGGCGACATCCACTACTTGAACAGCGGAGACTGGGTGGAGTCGCTGACCGCTATCGTCGAGCACTTCGATGGACGATTCGAGCTGATCCACTTTACGGACTTCGTGCGCGTGTATCCCCTCGACCCCTTGGACGGTGGCTACGACGACGGTACCGCCGAGATAATCCCCGCGGGAGCGAGCAGCTAGCCGTTACCAACGGTGACTGCCAGATCTCGGCCTAAAATATGGATCCAGTCTTCGTGTAAAAACTCTGCGGAATCGTGATCAAAAAATGGCCGCAATTCCCGATGTAACCAGATCCGGGTCTCCGCCACCGACTCGTGTTGTCGGTCCATCGCACCAATCAGCGAGCTATGGGTGAGTAGATTGTCGACATACTCATTCAAGGTGTGGCGAACGCAGTGAGTTAATCCTTCGCGGGCGATATCGTGAAAGCCAAACTCAACCGCCCTCTCTTCCGTCAGCACGGCGTCATTGCGCTGCGCCTTTGGATAACGCGTCCGGAAAACCTCCCGCTTCCACGTGTCGAACTGCGCATTGTTCGCAATCCTTCCCGTCGATCCGACCTTATACAAAACGAGCCACCCGCCACCCCGCAGCACTCGGGCGGCTTCCTGTAAGAATTTCTCCTGATCAAACCAATGATACGCTGAACACACCGTCAGCAGATCGAAGCTGCTCCGCGCGAATGGCAACGCCTCGGCATAGCCGCAACGGTACTCGATCGCCGGATGTCCCGCCGCCTGCGCAAGCATGAAGCGCGATGCGTCAAGCCCGACGACCGCGCGCGCCAGCGGCAGGAGCGCCACCGTCGAATGGCCCGTCCCGCACCCCACGTCCAAGGCGCGCTCCACGGGCCGCGCGGCCCCGAGGATTCTCTCCACCAGCGCCAGCACGCGGCGATGGCTCTGAGGGCGGTTGCCCGCATAGCGGGCTGCCGCGTCCTGAGAATTGAAGTGATTGATGATGCGGACATCCGGCCGTGGCTCCGCGCCGGGTAACGTGGCCACGCCACGCGGTTCCACTTGGCCAACGGGTTCGGACGTCGCGAAATTCATCCTCGTAACGATTTGGGGGCACTGCGGCTCCCGCAACTGTCTGGGGTCACGATCAGGCAACATCTCCCGCGACGATGGCCCGTCTCTCCGGCGCAATGTTACGGCTAAGTTTACAACCGCGTTTCGGATACGAAACGTTTCCGTGACGCGGTGGGTTTCCCTTTGCCATGCACCGATCTCGCCCGTGCTCGTAACCGCATGCCCGTTCTCACTCTGTCCCCCGCGCTCTCACTGCTGGCGGCATTTACCCGCTTTTCTCCTGCCCAACCCTTTCATGCTTTTATCCGCGCCGCCGGCTACAAACTCCGCCCGCCGCGGCCCGTGCCACATACGCCCGCAATCACGCAGGCCCAGAGCGAGGTCCTCGCCCGCGGCGAGGCCACTCTGAGTCAACGCGCCACCGTCCTTTGCGAGCGACGCTTCGGTACGATCCCGACCATTGTCCTCGGTGGCTTTGTGCCCGATTCGACCGAACAAGTTTTCCTGTTACGCAGCTACCTCCTCCGCCGGGGCAGCGTTTACTATCTCAATTACCCGCGCGGAGGATTCTCGCCCGCGTTGATTTGTGCCCAGCTCGACGACCTCGTCACGGAGCTCAACACAGTGTACGGCCAACGGCCCGTCATCCTCGGCGTGAGCTTCGGCGCTGGTCTCGTGCTGGACTGGTTGCGGCGCGCGCGCGCTGCCCACCGCTCGCCGGATATCGGCGGCGTGGTCCTCGTGAGTCCGGTGGCCTGCGCCGCTGACATCGTCGTCCCCGGCGAGGCCAAGGCCTCCACCTTGATCGGTCGCGCGCTCAAGCCTTACCTCGACAGCCGCACCACTGTCGGCCCGGAAGTGATTGATCGTTCCCGCGCGATTTTCGCCAAAATCTTTGAAGCGGGAGCCCAGAACCGCGACGCCGTTCGCTCGCTGCTCACCTCCGGAGAACTGCGCCAACTGCGCGATCGCGTCCTCGCAGCGGTTCAGGATCTGGCACCGGCCGGAGCCTGCGAACGCGTCGATGCGCTGCGCACCATGCCGCCGCTGTCCCCCTGGAGCTCAGCGGGCCAACTCCCCCTGACTGCAGTGCCGGCGCTCGTCCTTTACGCCGAAAAGGAAAGTGCCGTGCTCGCGGCCGGATCTCCGACCCGCGCCGCTTTTGATTCCGCGATGCCGGCCATCTTTCCACGAGGCGAACTGAAAGTCGTCACCGCCGCCACCGGGGGTAGCGCCGTGCAACACGCGTCACTTATTTTCCACTACTTTCAGTTTCTCCCTCACATCGCCGCCTTTTATCGCCGCGTGAAGTTGCGCAAACTCCGGGTCGCCGCATGAGCCTCAAGGGCGTCTATTCGCTCGGTGCAGCGGTTCTGTCGATGGCGGCGGGTCGTCGATTGCGGCAAGTCGCTGCGGCTCCCAGCCAGCAAGCGCGCGTTTTCGAGCGACTCACGCATCGGCTCGCCGGCACTTCTTATTGGCGGGGGGCCGGCGTCACGCCGACGATTGACTACCCCAGTTTCCAGCAGCGGATCGCTCCGCACACCTACGAACGTCTCGCGCCCGCCGTCGAGCGCATGAAGCGCGGCGAGGCCGACGTTTTGTGGCCGGGGCGCTGCACTCATTTTGCCGTCTCGTCCGGCACGACGGTGGGCCGCACGAAGTATCTTCCGATCACCGCCGGCATGCTCGCCCATTTTCGCCAGGCCGGTCTTGATTCGTTGCTCTATTATTCCGTCCGCACCGGGAGTACCTCCGTTTTTCGGGGCCGACATTTGTTTCTCGGCGGATCCACCGCCCTTTCGCCGCTGCCCGAAATGCTGCCGCATCGGGCTTACGCCGGCGATTTGAGCGGGATCACCGCCCTCAATCTTCCCAGCTGGATCGAGAAACACCTCTACGAACCTGGCGCGAAAATCGCCCAAATCGCGGACTGGCCGGCTAAACTTGACGCCATCGTCCGTCGCACGAGTCCGCTCAATATCACCATGCTCGCGGGCATCCCGAGTTGGGTCTTGATTCTGGCCGCCGCCTTGCGTGAACACGCCACCCAGCGCGGACAGACCCCCCGGCACGTGCAGGATATTTGGCCGCGATTCGAATGCTTCGTTCACGGTGGCGTGCCGGTTGATCCCTTTCTCGGTGAACTCCGTGCCGCCCTCGGCCCTACGGTGAACTTCCATGAAGTCTACCCTGCGTCGGAGGGTTTTATCGCCGCCCAGGATTCCGCACCGAGCGACGGACTCCGCCTCATGGCCAACGCCGGGATCTTCTACGAATTCATCCCGATGTCGGATTTTGACGAGACCCGCCTCGAGCACCTCGGCCCCAAAGCCGTGCCCCTCGCCGGCGTGCAGGTCGGTGTCGACTACGCCCTCGTGATGACGACCCCCGCCGGGCTCGCGCGCTACGTAATTGGCGATATCGTGCGCTTCATCTCCACCGCGCCGCCGCGTCTCGTTTACGTCGGACGCACTTCGCTGCAGCTCAGCGCGTTTGGCGAGCACGTCATCGAGAAGGAAGTCACTGATGCCTTGCTCAACGTTTGCCGTCGGCACGACTGCACCATCGGAAATTTCCACGTCGCGCCGATTTTCGCGAATGCCGCCACGGGCCAAAAACGCGGGCAACACGAATGGTGGATTGAACTCCGGTCCGGGGTCACCGCGGACGTTACGCCGGCGCGACTCGCAGGCGATTTAGACCTGGAGCTCCAGCGCCTCAACGAGGATTACGAGGCCAAGCGCCTAGGCGGAGGCCTCGCCCCACCCACCGTGCGCCTCGTGGCCCCCGGAACGTTTGAACAGTGGCAGCGCCGTCACGGTAAATGGGGTGGTCAGCACAAAATGCCCCGCTGCCGCAGCGATCGCTCCATCGCCGACGAACTCGCTGGTCAACCGCCCTCGTCCACGAACTAAACGGTCCGAGGGGAAAACATTTCGGACACCTGTGCCGCCCCTCTAATCGGTGCTGACGGGCAACGTCCGGATCCATCTGCTGCTAGCAGCGGATGAGCGGATTCCGCGCAGTTTCTGTCGCGCGTGAACGCCCGGATTATTCTACAGTTTAGCACTGCGAACCGCCGACACCGCAGCGTCACCCAATCGACACATTTCCGCGAACAATGTCCGTCGATTGTGGCGGAACGGTGACATCTCATTAACCCTATGCGGATGCTCTTGTGCTCCTGCTGCCCGCGTGAATCGCTTGCGTCCCATGACCGCCGAACCTCGCGCCACCGCGGCCCGCCGCTTCTTCAAAGCGACGCATGATCTTGTTTTTCACCACGTCCATGGCGGTCAGCTGATTTACAACGCCTGCTGGGAGGATCCGCGCATCGACCGCGAGCTCATGGCCCTCGACGCCGACAGTCGAGTCGTGATGATCACCAGCGCCGGTTGTAATGCCCTCGACTACTTGCTCGATGGCCCGGCCGAAATCCACGCCGTCGACGTGAACCCGCGCCAAAACGCGGTGCTCGAATTAAAACTCGCGCTCATCCGCCGCGGTGACTTCGGCGATCTATTCGAATTTTTTGGCATCGGTTCGCACGAGCGTTTTAAACCCATCTATCGCGCGCTCCGCGCTGGCCTCTCCGCATCGGCGCGCTCGTTCTGGGATGAAAAAATTTCGTTCTTCGATCCGGGGAGTCTA